>NZ_DASUNI010000001.1:0-10850 GCF_036277215.1 Microbacterium sp.
ACCGGGCCGAACCCGCCGTCACGCCGGCGCATCAGGTCGAGTGTCCAGCCGCGCACCTTGCCGTCGCCTCCGTAGACCGGCAGCCACGACAGGAACCCGTCCACATCGCCATTCGCCGAGACCGCGAGCGCCACGCGCACCTCGGGGTCCATCGCCTCGTCGAGGGTTCCCAGGGTGAATCCCATCTCGGGCAGCCCCTTGTCTCCGACCCACATCTCCGAGATGGCGCGCAGCTGCTGCTGGATGCCCCATGTCTCATCGGCGAGGCGCGTCATCCGGAAGGTCACCTCCTCGCGCGTCGCGCGATTGAGGGATGTGCGCACCGCCGACCAGGCCTTGCCGGTGAACTCGAGCCCCGGGAGGTCGACGATGGTGTCGTCGGCCACCACGAGGTGTCGCCAGGTGGAGGGGACGGCATCCTTCGTCGCATCGCCCGCGCTGAAGATGCAGGGGATCAGCCCGGCGCGCTCGGCCATCGTGATGAACTCCCGCACCGATGTCTCACGGGATGCGGCCGGCCCGAGCGGATCGGCCAGTGCGATGGCCACGCCCGCCCGCTTCTGGTACGCGACGATCCCGTCCGAGGTCCTGGCATAGCTGTTGCCGCCCCAGGTCGTCATCCAGGAGAGGGTGCCGCCGCCGTGCGCGCGCAGCTCCTCCTTGACGTCATCGACCGAGGGCTCTGCGCCTGTTCCCACGGTGGCCTTGCGGTGCGCGCGGAACGCGCCGCGGACCCAGATGAGATAGACCAGCAGCACCGCCCAGAGCGCCGACTGCGCGATCGCGACGCTGACGTCGCCGACCGAGCTCTCGATCCGAGCACCCGGGATGAACAGGAGCGCGAGGAACAGCAGACCCGTCAGAACGTTGAAGACGGCGAGGATGACGCTGAGCACCCAGGCCCAGCGCCTGCCGCGGCGGAGGCCGTTCGCGAGGATGAGGACGATGACGACGTCGATCCCGATGTCGAGGATCGATCCGTCGGTCGCGTCAGTGTGACCGAAGGGCCCGTCGGTCGGAACGAGGAAGGTCAGGACCTCGACGGCGAGCAGCGCGAGGATGCTGACGAACGCGAGGAGTCGCTGCTCCCGCAGCGTGATGCGCTGGATGCGCAGCGATCGGTCGATGACCAGGATCAGCCCGACGGCGAGGGCATGCTCGAGGTCGGCGAGGGATCCCCAGAAGAACAGTGTCACCGCGGTGTACCCGAGCAGCACGACCCAGGCGCGGACGCGCCAGGGGGCTGCGAGCAGGCCCGCCGCCGCAGCGAGGCACGCCATGGTGCCGCCCGAGGGGCCGACGTCAAGCGCCAGCGCCTCGGCCTGCGCCCACGGCCACGGCAGCATCGCGAACAGCCACAGCAGCAGGGCGCTGCCGAAGATCGCGAACAGCTGCCCGACGCCGAAATAGGCGACGGCCACGCGCGAGCCACGGCGGTACTCGAGGTAGGCCATGCCCGCGAAGCTCGCGATGGTGAACGGGTACACGAGCGGGTGGTTGACGAAGAAAGTCCCGGTGAACGGCGTCCACCACCGCCCCTCCAGGAGCGCGGGCAGGCCGTACGCGACCGTCTCGTAGAGCGGGGAGTCCTCGAACGGACTCCACAGCCCGGCGAAACCGATGCCGACGACGAGCAGAGCGACCACGAGCGACAGCGTCGCGGGCATCCGGGCGACGACGCGCAGGACGGGGTGACGGGGCCTGGTCTCGACGTCGGTCATGGGGTTCACGATAGCGGCGACCCCGCGCGACTCAGCGCCCGGCGAGCCGATCGAAGTTCGCCAGCGCGGAGGCGTCCTCGGCATCCCGCATGGCCCGCCGCGCGGCATCCAGAGCCGCCACCGGGTCCTGCGCCTGGCGGGCGCCGGCGAGCTCTCGCTGGGCCGACACCAAGCGGGATCTGGCGTCGGCGCCGGCCCGCGTGTGCGACACGGATGCCTCGGCCTGAGCGATCGCGTTGCGGGCTGCCGCAAGGGTGCCGGGCAGCGCCGTGCGTGCTCCGCGGATTCGCTGCTGAGCCGTGCGCGCGTCGCCCAGCGCCAGGTCGAGGCGGTCGCGGAGGCGTGCGATGCGATCGATTGTGCGAGTAGGCCGTTGCTCGGCATCCGCTTCGAGCCCGGTGAGTTCGGCTTCGAGAACGCGCAGCTCGCCGCCGAGCCGGGCAGCATCGACGGATTCGAGCTGTTCGCGCGTCACGAGCGCCTGGCGCAGGGCCGTGCGAGCCGCGGCGAACTCGCCGGCCACAGCCTGCGCTGCCTGCGTGACGAGCCGATGCGTCTCCTCCAGCGTTCGGGCCTCGGCCTCGGCGCGACGGAGCGCGCGCTCAGCCTTCGCCAGATCGGCGAGCGCCGTGCGGGTCGGGTCTTCCGCGGTCTGGGCGGCGGTCTGCAGCAGGGCTTCGGCCTGGTCCGCGCTCTCGACAGCGGCGCGCGCTGCGCGCGCGGCGTCCGCCCACTCGTCCTCCGCGAACCTCGAGGACAGCTCCGCCACGAGCGCCGCGGGGTCGCCCATCGTCGCGCGCAGGTCGTGCAGACGCTCCCGGGCGGCCGCGACCTGCGACGCCGCCGACACGTTGGCCAGCACCCAGCGCCCGTGCTCGGCGCGTGCCGCTGCGATCGATGCGAGCGCCTCGGTGCTGCGGCGCTCGATGCGCGCCGAAACGCGGCGGATCTCTTCGGGTGACGTGGTCGCCTGGGAGATCGCGCGATACTCCTCGAACGAGGCGTCCCGCACGTGCTGCGCGGTCAGACGCGCACGGCGAAGGGATGCCGGAGCACCGCCGCCGTACAGCGCCCCCGAGAGGCCGACCTCGAGATCGAGTTCGTCGACCGCATCGTCGAGCTGAACGAGGGTGATCCCCGCCTGCGCGCGAACGGCGTCCGCGGCGGCCCGACGGCGAGGCGATCGACGGGCGGCGCGGACCGCCCACACGATGACGGCGATGGCGATCGCCGTGACGCCGAACACCACCGCGGCGGGTACCGCCCACCCCAGGATCGGGCCGAAGACTTCATCCATCGGCATCCCTCACCAGAAGAAGGTCGCGAAGCTCGGCGACCGTGTCGACGGCCGCCTGCGCGCCTGCGGCCTCGTGCGGCCAGCTGAAGCCCCAGCGCACGAAGATCACGGGCACGTCGTGCGCCGCACCGCCCTCGACGTCGTGGTGCCGATCGCCGATCAGCACTGGACGGCTGGTGTCGAGGCCCGCCGCGGCGAGGCGGCGCAGCGCCTCGGCGACGATGTCGGCCTTCGCGGCGAGGGTGCGCTCGTCGGCTGTGGCCCCGACGATCGCGGCGAAGCAGGGCGAGAGGTCGAAATGATCCATGAGCGCCGCGACCTGCACCTCGGGCTTCGAGCTGGCGGTCGCCTGGGGAACGCCGGCCGCCGCGACCTCGAGGACGAGTTCACCCACGCCGGCGAACAGCTTCGCGCCCGTCGTGTAGCCGTCCGCCTTGCCGAGCGTCCGGTAGAAGGAGACGGCCTCGGCAGCCTGGTCGGGCGTCATGCCGCCCGTCACCTGGAACGACTCGAACATGGGCGGACCGATCCAGTGGACGAGTTCAGCCCGCGTGGGCGCGGTCTTCCCGAAGTGCTCCAGAGTGATCTTGAGGCGCCGGAGGATGCCGTCCGAGGCGTCGACGATGGTGCCGTCGACATCCCACAGAATGCATGTCCACGGTGATCGACTCCCCATCGCACCAGCCTATGGTGCGCGCGCCGCGGGTTCCTGCGAGCGGGTTCTTGTCAAAACAGCCGCGGGGCACCCGAGTCGATGCCCTTCATCCCGTCGTAGTCGAGGGTCAGACATCGGATGCCGCGGTCGGCCGCCAGCACCCGCGCCTGAGGCTTGATCTCCTGGGCTGCGAACACGCCGGTGACCGGTGCCAGGTGCGGGTCGCGCCCGAGCAGCTCGAGGTAGCGGGTGAGCTGCTCGACCCCGTCGATGTCGCCGCGACGCTTGATCTCCACGGCGATGGTTCCGCCGGCCGCGTTCCGCAGCAGCAGGTCCACCGGGCCGATCGCCGTGGGGAACTCCCGCCGCACGAGGGTGAGCCCGTCGCCGATCACGTCGACCTGCTCGGCCAGCAGGCGCTGCAGATCGGCTTCGACCCCGTCCTTGACCAGGCCGGGATCCACACCCAGCTCATGCGAGGTGTCGTGCAGCACCTCGTAGATGCGCACGAGCAGCGCGTCGCCGGTCTTCGCGTGGGTCACGTTCCACAACTCGACGACCCCGTCCTCGGCATCCGAGTCGTCCGGCGGTTGGACCGTCAGGCTGCAGGGCGGGCTCATCCAATTGAGCGGCTTGTACGAGCCGCCGTCGGAGTGCACCAGCAGGCTGCCGTCTCCCTTGTGCACGAGCAGGCGGGTCGCCAGGGGCAGGTGCGCGTTGAGGCGACCGGTGTAGTCCACCGAGCAGCGGGCGATCACGAGGCGCACCCGACGAGCCTAACCGGACGAGCGGATGCCGCCTCCCCGGGTCGCGCGGCGGGCGCTCACCCGGATCGAGTGCACGGCTCGGCGCCCAGTGCACCGCTTGCCGGCGTCGCGAAGCTGTGCGCTCGACGACCAGGCCGTGCACTCGAGTGCGGAACCGGCGGGCGGCGCCTACGGGCGGTCGGCGTTCTCGACGTGCTTGTGCGGGTGCCCGGCTCCGACGACCGAGCCCGCGATCGGCTTGGCGGCGCTCGACGCCAGCCCCGAGGCCACAGCCAGCCCGACGAGGATGTACAGCGTGTTCAGCAGGCCGATGTTCTCGCTGATGAAGCCCAGGATCGGCGGGCCGCACAGGAACGAGATGTAGCCGATGGTCGCCGCCGCGCTCACGCGGGCCGCCGCCTTGGCGGGGTCGTCTGCCGCGGCCGACATGCCCAGCGGGAAGCCGAGCGACACACCCGCACCCCACAGCGCCGCACCCACGAACACGAGCGGGATGTTGGGAGCGAGGATGAACAGGAGCAGGCCCCCGGTGGCGAGCGCAGCGAGCACGCGCAGCGTTGCGACCCGGCCGAACCGGTCCACGAGCGGACCTCCGAAGATGCGCACCACGGTCATGCTCACCGAGAACACCGTCAGGCCGAGCGCGCCCAGCGCCTGGGTCGATCCGTGGCCCTCGACCATGCCGAGAGCCAGCCAGTCGTTCGCACCGCCCTCAGCGAAGGCCATGCCGAGCATGATGATGCCGAGCGCGTACGTGCGCGGCTCGCGCCAGGCCGACAGCGCAGTGTGCAGCCGTTCGCGCCAGTGGCGCTTCTCCGCCTCATCGGCCGGGTCCATCGTGATCTCCCGTGCCGGAACGTTGGCGTGCGTCGCGAATGCGATCACCACGAGGAGGACCGCCATCACCGAGGTGTGCACCAGCACGTTGAGCCCCAGGACGACGGCGAGGGCTCCCAGCCCGGCACCGATGACCGTGCCGAAGCTGAAGAACGCATGGAACAGCGGCAGGATCGTCTTGCCGACCTGCTTCTCGATCGCAGCGCCTTCGACGTTCATCATCACGTCGACAGCGCCGTTCCCGAGGCCGAACAGCACAAGACCTCCCACCACGATCACGAACGAGTGCGCGATGTCGGTGCCGACGCCGATCAGCGCGACGCCGACGGCGAAGACCAGGATCGCGCCGAGCATCCCGGATCGCGCTCCGAACCGCGCCAGCACGACGGTCGCGAGGGACAGGCCGATGATCGAGGCGATGCCCGCGCCGAGCAGCATGAGGCCGATCTGGATGTTGTCCACGTCGAGCGCGATCTTGATCGCAGGCACACGGGACGCCCAGGTCGCGATGCTGAGGCCGCTCGCGAGGAAGATGGCGAAGACGGCGGCCCGCCAGCGCATGAGCTGCGAGCGGGTGAGGACGAGTTCCATGCCGGCCAATTTACGGAATCAGCTCGGCGTTGTCGAATCGTTTCGGTGACATCTCGAATCGATTCGGCTGGACCCGCTCCGGCGAGGTAGCATCGATCCGTCATGAACACCCGCAGGCCCACCATCACCGACGTCGCCCGCACGGCCGGGGTGTCGCCGTCGACGGCATCCGTCGTCTTCAGCGGCAAGACGGCCGTCTCGGATGCCACTCGTCAGCGCGTCCTGGACGCCGCTGGTTCGCTGGGCTACACGGGGCCCGACCCACGCGCCGCGTCGCTGCGGCGGGGACGCTCCGGCATCGTCGGCGTCGTGTTCGAAGAGCACCTGGGCGCGGCGTTCCTCGATCCGGTGAAGACCCTCATGATGGACGGCCTCGCGGACGGAGTCGCATCGATCGGCGCAGGGCTTCTGCTGCTGCGGGACCAGGCGCCGCTGGGCACGGAGCCGACGCTCACCACGGCTCCTCTGGATGCCGCGGTGCTCGTCGGCTGCAGCGGCCTGCTTCGCGAATCGCTGGCCGTGGTGACCGCTCGGGGCATCCCGGTGGTGGTGATCGAAGGCGACGCGGGCGAGGGCATCCTGCGGATCGAGTTGGACAACCGCGAGGCTCAGCGGCAGGCGGCCAGCCACCTGCGCGCGCTCGGCCACGAGAAGGTGGGTATCGTCACGCTCGCCGTCCGCGCCGGGTGGCAGCGCGGCTGGATCCCTGACGATGAGACGATCACCGTGGACGTCACCCGCGAACGGCTCGCCGGGGCCCGCGACGTGTTCCGCGACGCCCCGGCATTCGGCGCGGCGGCCAGTTCGATCGATGAGGGCTTGGCCGCCGGACGTGCGCTCTTCGCCGATGCCGCTGCGCGCCCGACTGCGGTCCTCGCGCAGAGCGACCTGCTCGCCGCCGGTGTGATCCGCGCGGCGGAAGAGGCCGGGCTGAGCGTGCCCGACGACGTGAGCGTCACGGGGTTCGACGGAATCGTCGTGGACGGGCTCGCGCCCTACGAGCTGACGACGCTGGTGCAGCCGGCCGCGGACAAGGGGCGAGCCGCTGGGCATGCCGTGGCGGCGATGCTCGCGGGGGAGACCGCCGCATCCATCCGCTTCACGTGCGTCTTTCGGGTCGGGAACACCAGCGCACCCCGCGCCTGAGCACCGTGCCCGCACCCTACGCGGAGGGAGGGCGCATCGCGCGCCGATAGACTGGATCCGACACCCCGATCGCCCGAGACGCCGCCCCCGCCGTCCGGCCGGCGACGCCAGCGCGCCGGGCGGGGGCGGAGCCCGCTTGAGGTCTGAGCCCGAGGAGGCCGCGCATGCTGATCCTCCTCAGCGCGTTCGCACTCCTGCCGCTCCTTCTTCCGTGGCTCGTCGGACGCCTCGGGGCCCGCGCGTTCTACCTGGCTGCACTGCTGCCGGTCGCCGCCTTCACGTACACCGCGATCCTGACTCCTGCGGTGCTCGCCGGAGACATTCCCTTCGAGGCATTCGACTGGATCCCGCCGCTCGGCATACAGCTGTCGGCTCGGCTCGACACGCTCTCGTGGGTGATGGCGCTCATCGTGACGGGCGTCGGTGCGCTCGTGATGCTGTACTGCCGCTGGTACTTCCGCGGTAAGACGGAGGGCGTGGGCCAGTTCTCGGCCGTCCTGCTCGCGTTCGCGGGCGCCATGTACGGCCTGGTCATCACGAACGACCTCGTCGTGCTCGTGATGTTCTGGGAGATCACCAGCGTGCTGTCGTACCTGCTGATCGGCTTCTACAACCGGCGCGGTGCGAGCCGCCGGGCGGCGCTTCAGGCGCTTCTGGTGACCTCGCTCGGCGGGCTGGTGATGCTCATCGGCGTCGTGCTGCTGGTCGTCGACACGGGGACTTCGAGCATCTCGCGGATCCTCGATGCGGCACCGACCGGCCCGGTCGTCGACGCGGCGCTGGTGCTGATCCTGGTCGGTGCGCTCAGCAAGTCGGCGATCTTCCCGTTCCACTTCTGGCTGCCCGGCGCGATGGCGGCCCCCACCCCGGTGAGCGCGTACCTCCACGCGGCGGCGATGGTCAAGGCCGGCATCTACCTCATCGCCCTCCTGGCACCCGTCTTCGCGGGGTCACCGGGCTGGCGTCCGATCGTCGTCGGGCTGGGTGTGTTCACAATGCTGCTCGGCGGCGTGCAGGCGCTGCGCGAGAGCGACCTCAAGCGCATCCTCGCGTTCGGCACGGTGAGCCAGCTGGGCTTCCTCACCGTCGTCGTCGGCTATGGGACGAAGGATGCCGCGCTGACCGGGTTGGCGCTGCTGATCAGTCACGCGCTGTTCAAGTCGGCGCTGTTCCTCGTGGTCGGCGTGATCGACCGCCAACTGTCCACGCGCGACATCGGCGAGCTCAGCGGCGTCGGCCGACAGGCCCCGGTGATGGCCACGTTCACGGCGATCGCTGTGGCGTCGATGATCGGGATCTTCCCCACCATCGGATTCGTCGCGAAGGAGGGGGTCCTCACCGCCTTCCTTCACGAGGCGGCCGGCGGCGCCGTCTGGGGGATCGTCGCCCTGGTCGGCATCGTCCTGGGCTCGATTCTCACGGCCGCGTACGGCATCCGCTTCTGGTGGGGTGCGTTCTGGACCAAGCGCGGCGCGGACGGTGCCGCCGTCGAACGCACCGAGTGGCCCGATCCGCCACTCGGATTCCTCGGGGCGCCCGTGCTGCTGTCCGGGCTGACGGTCGCGGCGGGCCTCGCCGCGCCGCTGCTGGATGTGGTGCTCGCGCCGTACGCCGCTCTCGCGCCGGCCTCGACCTCCGGTGTCGCGGCGCCGGAGCCTGCGCACCTCGCGCTGTGGCACGGGCTGGAGCCGGCGCTGTGGATCTCGCTCGGCACGATCGCGATCGGGGCGGCGCTGTTCGCGCTGGTCGTCGCCACGGGATGGCATCGGCGCGTGCTTCCGTTCACGGCGGCCGACGTCTACAACGCGGTGCTCCGCGGCATCGCCCGACTGTCGGTCCTGACAACCGGTTTCACTCAGCGGGGCTCGCTGCCGGTGTATGTCGGCACGATCTTCGTCGTCTTCGTGGCCGCCGAGGGCACCGCTCTGCTCGCGGGCTCGGACTGGAAGGCTCAGCTCGACGCCTACCAGACCCCGATGCAGCTCGTCGTGGCGCCCATCATGATCGCGGCCGGGCTCGTCGCAGTGCGCGCGCAGAAGCGCTACACCGGGGTGGTGCTCGTGTCGGTCACGGGCCTGGGCATGGTGCTGCTCTTCGCCACGAGCGGGGCGCCCGACCTGGCGCTCACGCAGATCCTCGTCGAGACCGTGACGCTCGTCGCATTCGCACTGGTGCTGCGCCGGATCCCCTCACGGATGGGCGAGCACAACGCGTCGGTCTGGCCGGTCGCGCGCGCGGTGCTGGCTGCCGCCGTCGGCGCGACCATGGCGGCCGTGGCGCTCATTGCGACAGCGGCGCGATCGGTGAAGCCGATCTCCGAGTCCTTCCCCGAACTCGCTTACGAACTCGGCCACGGCAAGAACGTCGTCAACGTGGCGCTGGTCGACCTGCGCGGCTGGGACACGATGGGCGAGCTGTCGGTGCTGATCCTCGCGGCGACCGGGGTGGCATCGCTGGTGTTCGTCACCCATCGAGCCGACACGCTGTCGCGCTCGACCGCCCCGCTTCCTCCCGCCGCGGCGCGCACGCGGCGTCCGCTGGTCGAGACGGACGAGGGTGTGCGCCCGCGCGGCGAGACCGGCGGAACCGAGCGAATGGCCTGGCTCGTGGGCGGCCAGCGGGTGCGCCCGGAGAACCGCTCGATCCTGCTGGAAGTGATCGTGCGCGTCCTCTTCCACTCGATCATCATCGTGTCGCTCTACCTCCTGTTCGCCGGTCACAACCTTCCCGGGGGAGGCTTCGCGGGCGGACTCGTCGCCGGAATGGCGCTCGTCATGCGCTATGTCGCGGGCGGCCGCTACGAGCTCGGTGCCGCCGCGCCGACGGATGCGGGACGGCTGCTCGGAACCGGAATGTCGATCGCGGTCGCGTGCGCGATCATTCCGCTCTTCTTCGGCGCTCCACCCTTGACGAGCACATACTTCGAGTTCGACGTGCCCCTGCTCGGCCACCTCGAGTTCGTGACCTCGACCCTCTTCGACGTGGGCGTGTACCTCGTGGTGATCGGGCTTGTGCTCGACGTCCTGCGCAGCCTCGGCGCCGAGGTCGACCGGCAGACGCAGGAGCTGCGCGATGTCGCGAGCGGAACCGCTCCGAGCAGGCAGAACGGGGTGAGCGTCTGATGGATGTGTCCCTGGTCCTGATCGTCGTCATGGCGGTGCTGTTCGCTTGCGGCGTGTACGCGATGCTCGAGCGCAGCCTCACCCGCGTGCTGATCGGCTTCCTCCTCCTGGGCAACGCCACCAACCTGCTTCTTCTCATCGTCATGGGCCAGCCCGGGGTAGCGCCGTTCTTCGGGGCGGCGGCATCCTCCGAAGGGATGTCGGACCCGCTCCCGCAGGCGCTCACCCTCACCGCGATCGTCATCACGTTCGGCATCTCGGCGTTCCTCCTCGCGCTCATCTACCGCTCCTGGCAGCTCGGCCAGGCCGACACGGTCGAGGATGACGCCGAGGACCTCGCGCTGCGCGCCCGCGGCGTCGCGGCCGAAGACGCGATGGACGACGAGACCGAGCTCGTCACCGACGACACCGTGACCGACTTCGTCGGCCTCGCGACGGCGCCGATCACGGTGCTGGGCAGCCGTGACTTCGCCGGCATCCGCGACGACGCTCCGACCGATCGCCCCACCGCCCGTCGCGAGGAGCCCCCGCGGCGCATCCGACCGCCCGGGAGCGGGGACGACGCATGAGCGCGCTCGTCCCGCTGCTGGTCACGCTGCCGCTCCTCGGCGCGGCGATCGCCCTGATCGCGGGCCGGCATCGCAAGACTCAGGTCGCCGTCTCGGTCGTCACGCTCACGGTCGTCCTCGTGATCGCCGCCGTGCTGCTGATCGT
>NZ_DASUNI010000002.1:0-37855 GCF_036277215.1 Microbacterium sp.
GATCATCCGCCACCGCTCGGAGTCGGAAACTCGATGATCGTCGACCCGCAGGGGATCGAGATAGCTGCCATCGGCACTGCGACGGACGTCGTCGTCGCCCATCTCGACCGTGATGCGGTCGCTCGCGTGCGTCGTGTGAACCCCGCCCTGCGCCTGCGACGCCTGACCGTGGTGCCCCGCAACTGAGCCGCGCCGCGTCGGCTCACGCCGCGCAACCGTGGCCACCGTGCGATCAGCCGGCGAACGCCGTGAGGCGGGATGCCGCCTCCTCGAGCACGTCGACCCGTTTGCACGCCGCGAACCGGACGAGCGTCGCGTACTCCGAACGTCGCTCCGGCGCGACGAATGCCGTGAGCGGGATCGCGACCACACCGGCTCGGTCGGGAAGCGCGCGACAGAACTCCGCGGCATCCGTCGCACCGAGGGGTGCGGCATCCGCCACGGTGAAGTACGACCCGGCCGCCACCGACACGTCGAAGCCCGCCGCCCTGAGCCCTGAGCCGAGGAGATCGCGCTTGCCGCGGAGGATCTGGGCGATGTCGCGGAAGAACGCGTCGGGCAGGCGCAGGCCGGTTGCGATGGCGGGCTGGAACGGTGCGCCGTTGACGTAGGTGAGGAACTGCTTGACCGCGAGCACGGCATCGACCAGAGCGGCCGGCCCGGTCACCCACCCGATCTTCCACCCGGTCGCCGAGAAAGTCTTGCCGCCCGACGAGATGGTGAGGGTGCGCTCCCACGCCCCGGGAAGCGTCGCGATCGGCACATGCCGGCCCTCGAACACGAGGTGCTCGTAGACCTCGTCGGTCACGATGATCGCGTCGTGGCGCTCGGCCAGCCGGATGACCTCGTCCTGCAGTTCGCGGGAGAACACGGCGCCGGTGGGGTTGTGCGGATCGTTGACGAGGATGACCCTCGTCCGGTCCGAGACCGCCGACCGGAGGTCATCGAGGTCGGGCTGGAAGTCCGGCCAGCGCAGCGGCACCGTGACCAGTCGCGCGCCGGCGAGCGCCACGACGGCGGCATACGAGTCGTAGTACGGCTCGAAGACGACGACCTCGTCGTCGGAACCGTCGATCAGCGCGAGCAGAGCGGCGGCGAGCGCCTCGGTGGCGCCGGCCGTCACGATCGCATCGCGCTGCGGGTCGATCTGAAGGCCGTAGAAGCGGTGCTGGTGCTCGGCGATCGCCGACAGCAGATCCGGGATGCCGCGACCCGGCGGATACTGGTTGACCCCGTGCGCGATCGCCGCACGCGCAGCCTCGAGGACCTCGGCAGGACCGTCCTCGTCAGGGAAGCCCTGTCCGAGGTTGATCGCGCCGGTTCGCGCCGCCAGGGCCGACATCTCCGCGAAGATGGTGGGGCGGGTGGACCCATCGGAACCGATGAGACCCGCGCCGACTGCAGTACGGCGCCATGCGCCGGGTGTTTCTCGCATCCGGTTCACGCTACTCGCATAGTCGACGCCCATCCTCGGCATAAGAAACGCACAGCAACCGAGGGCACAGTGGTCAGAGGTCGGCAGAAGGAGCAATCATGAGCGACACACAGGGCGAGCGCCCCGCAGATCCCACACCCGAGAACGCGGTTCACTCGCCCGCGGCTTCAGCCGCCGACGAGGCCCCCGCCCGTCCGGTCGCCCCCGCAGCCCCGCAGCCGGAGCCCGGTCCTGCTGCCGCCCCGGCATCCACTGCGGCACCCTCCCAGCCCGTGACTCCCACGTGGCAGGCACCGCAGGGAGTGCGTCCTGGCGGCTACCCGCCGTATCCCCAGCAGGCTCCGGGCTACGGTCCCCACCCGCAGGGCTATGCCGTCCAGCCCGCCCACGGTCAGCCGTACGCATCGGCGTTCGGACCGAACGCCGCCAACCAGACCCAGCCGACCGTTCCGCTGGGCTCACCGCCGACCGGCACCGTGGCGACCGACACCGCGACGAAGAGGAAGTCAGGCGCCGGCAGGGTCGTCGGCCTGATCGTCGCGGCCGCACTCGTGGGCGGAGCCGCCGGTCTCGGCGGCGCCTATGCCGGCGTGAACATGTTCGCACCGGAGGGCACCGTCCCCGCGGCCGGTCCCGCCACGGTCACCGTCAACAACGACGACTCGGTGAATCAGACCACGGCGATCGCCGCGAAGGTGGTCCCGAGCGTCGTCACGATCGAGGCGTCCGGCACGAACGGTGCCGGCACCGGATCCGGAGTGGTGCTCACCAGTGACGGCTACGTCGTCACCAACACGCACGTCGTGACGCTCGACGGCGCCACGGCCGATGCGACGATCCGCGTGTCCACGTCCGATGGCCGCGTCTACGACGCCGACGTGGTCGGGACCGACCCCACCTACGACCTTGCGGTGATCAAACTGCAGGATGCCGAGGGCCTCACCCCGATCGAGTTCGCAGACTCCTCCGAACTCAACGTCGGCGACGAGACCATCGCGGTCGGCGCTCCGCTCGGCCTGTCCAACACCGTGACCACGGGCATCGTGAGCGCTCTGAACCGCTCGATTCAGATCGCCTCTTCCGCGGCGCCCGACTCGAGCGATGCGGAAGGCGACGCCGAGGACGACCCGACCGCGCCTGCGCCCGACGACGGGACCGAGACGCCGGAGGATGGGCAGACCCCGCCGTTCTTCTTCGACTTCGGCGAGGGGGACACGGGCCAGACGGCGACCGAATCCATCTCCATCGCGGTCATCCAGACCGACGCGGCGATCAACCCCGGAAACTCCGGCGGCGCGCTCGTGGACTCGGAAGGCAAGCTCATCGGCATCAACGTCGCGATCGCGACGGCGGGCGGCAGCTCGGGCGAGTCCGGATCCATCGGCGTCGGCTTCTCGATCCCGTCCAACATCGTGGAGCGGGTGACCGGAGAGATCATCGACAGCGGCGCAGCATCACACGGCCTGCTCGGCGCGAGCGTCCGCGACGCGGCCTCCGTCGAAGAGTCGACCATGACCGGCGCCTACATCGCCGAGGTCGTCGATGGCGGTGCGGCGCTCGGCGCGGGTCTGCAGGTCGGCGATGTCGTCACGGCCTTCAACGGGGTGCCGGTCACCGATGCGACCGACCTGACCGCTCAGGTGCGTGCGGCCGCCGCCGGCAGCGAGGCCACAGTCACCTTCGTCCGCGACGGTGAGACGCAGACCCTCGAGGTGACGCTGGGGGAGCTGCAGCAGTAGAGCACTCCGGAGGTCGAAGACGCCACCCCGCGATAGGCTCGCGGGGTGGCGTCCTTCTCGTTCGGCGCGGGGAACGCCCGGCAGCTCGCGAGCATCCCGCTCTACGCGCTGGGCCGCCTCGGCACTCTGCTGATTCCGCGCCGGCCCGGAACATGGGTGTTCGGCTGCGGCGTCGGTATCGGCGATGGAGCGCTCGCGCTGTGGGACGTCGTGGTCGCCGAAGGCCATCCCGCGATCTGGCTGGTCGGCAGCGCCCGTGAGGAGCGGGATGCCGCCTCCCGCGGCATCCCCTCCGTCCGCAAAGGCTCGATCCGCGGATTCTGGTGCACCGCTCGGGCCGGCATAGTCGTCGTCACGCACGGCTTCGGCGACGTGAACCGCTACGCGGTATCCGGCGCCTACATCGTGCAGCTCTGGCACGGCATCCCGCTCAAGAGGATCGGCCTGGACTCGCCGGAAACGGTGCGCAGCGGCATCCTGCCCGGCTCGCGTCTGGTGCGCGCTGCGATCGCACGCATGTACCGGAGCGCCGCGCGCCGCATCGACCTCCTGCCGGCTGCCTCGCACCTCGTCCGTGGGCGACTCGAATCCGCCTTCGGTCTGCCCGACTCGCACGTGCCGGTCAGCGGCGAACCGCGGGTGGACGTGCTCTCCCGCGGCACCGCGGACACACGCCGTTCGCAGGCGCGCGCGGCGATCGAAGCGGCCACCCGACCGATGGGCGCCGCGGCGCGGCTGGTGCTGTACGCGCCGACCTGGCGCGACGGGGCGCCCGACCCCGCCGTCCCGACCGCCGAGGAGTGGACGGCGATCGTCGACGTGCTCGCTCGCCACGACGCTGTGCTGCTGGTGCGCTCGCACCCGCTCGGGGCTGGGGACTACTCGCCTCCGTTCCAGACCGAGCGCGTGCTGGGCCTGGGAAGCGACGCCGTGATCGATGTGACGCCGCTGCTTCCGGCTCTCGAGGCTCTGGTGACCGACTACTCGTCGCTCGCATTCGACGCGGCCCTGGTTCCGGTTCCGGTGGTGTTCCTCGCGCCCGACGTCGACGCGTACGGCCGAAGTCGGGGGTTCTACGGCGCATACGCGGACGTCGCCGGCGAGGGATGGGCGCGTGACTGGCGGGAGGCCGCCGCACAGTTGGACAGCCTGCTGGGCGACGAGAACGCCCGGGCGGCTCGGGTCAAGCAGGCTGAGCGCCTGAGCGAGCGCGTGCACGCGTTCCGCGACGGGAAGAACACCGGCAGGGTGTACCGTGCGATCCTGGCGGGATCGAGTGCGACGAAGCCTCGAGGCTCGACGGCGCGCAGCGTCACGAAGGGAATCCGATGACCGACGCCCGCTTCTCCACCGACGGCGGCGCCGCGCTGATCGTCTCAGGCGTCGGACCGCGGCCCGCCTCGGTGGAACTGCTCGGCCCGCGTGCCCGTGTCACCGGTGCGATCTCGGGCGGCGGCAAGACGTGGAAGGCCTCTCTGCCCCTGCGCGCGTCGCGCTGGGGCGGCGCCGAACTGCCGCTGCCGGTCGGCACCTACGAACTGCGGATCGACGCCGCGGGCGCGCAGCATCGGGAGCCGCCGGCATCCGTGCCTCTGACGCAGCTCGGCACGCTGCGCGCGACGTTGGACGGCTACGCGTTGACGATCGGGCCGCCGATCGATCCCGCGTACGATTCCGGCGAGGGGCAGGCGGCGCTCGAGCGGCGCTACGCCACGCGCCCGTCGGCGTTGGAGAACGCCGTGTTCTTCGAGAGCTTCTACGGCCGCAACGCGAGTTGCAACCCACTGGCCATCGATCGCGAGCTGGCCCGGCGCGCGCCGCACCTGACGCGATATTGGAGTGTGGTGGATCTGTCCGTGCAGATCCCGGAGGGCGCCGTCCCTGTGGTCGACGGCAGTCCGGAATGGTGGCGCGCGCGGGGCTCGGCCCGGCTGCTGGTGGTCAACGACTGGCTCCGCCGCACCTTCGCGCGGCGGCGAGGCCAGGTCGTGGTGCAGACATGGCACGGCACGCCGCTGAAGCGGCTGGCTCTGCACCGGCCCGGCTTCGACCCCCGCCGGGTGGCCGCCGTGATCAAGGAGTCGCGGCGCTGGAACATCCTGGTCGCGCAGAACGCCTACGCGGCCCGCATCCTCGGCAAGGCCTACGCGTTCCTCTCACGTCCCGTGTGGGTGGAGGGGTACCCGCGGAATGACATCCTCACCACCGGCGACGACGGTGCGACGCGGGCGGCTCTGGGCGTCCGGCCCGACGAGCGGGTGCTCCTGTACGCGCCGACTTGGCGCGACGATCGTACCGAGATGGTCGACTTCGTCGATCCGGCCGCGCTCGCTGAGGCGACGGACTCGGTCGTGCTCGTGCGTGGTCACTCGCGCACTCTGCTGCCTGGGCGGGATGCCGAAGGCCCGCGCGTGCTGGACGTCACCGGGTTCCCCGACACGTCGCGGCTGCTGCTGGCTGCGGACGCACTGATCACGGACTATTCCTCGGTCATGTTCGATTTCAGCGTGACCGGCAAGCCCATGTTCTTCCTGGTGCCCGACATCGAGCACTACCGCGGAGAGCTGCGCGGGTTCTACTTCGATCTCGTCGCCCACGCCCCTGGGCCGGTCGTCCAGACACAGGACGAGCTGGTCACGGCGGTGCGGGACGGCGACCCCGCGGTGTTCGCCGCGAAGTACGCGCAGTGGCGCGAGAAGTTCAACCCCCGCGACGACGGTCACGCGGCCGAACGAGTGGTCAGCCGGATCCTCGACCAGGGCTTCGTCGACATCGACACGCCGCCTCCTGCGGATTAGGGGAGCGGAGTGTTGCGGTCGCCGAGCCGCGACGTGTCCACGGTGTCGTGGGCGCCGCGCACCACTCCGATGACGAAACCGGTGCCCCACGACAGGTGCATCGTCGGCAGCACCGCCAGCGTCCACAGCTTGTCGCGCCAGCCGGTTCCACCACCCGGGCCGAGCGCCACGCCGATGATGAGCAGCGCGTAGGCGATCACCGGCAGGTAGGCGATGGATGCCGCGACCCACCACCAACCGCTGAGCACGCCCGTCGCCTGCAGGACGCCGACGATGATGCTGAGGACGAGGATGACCACCAGGGCGGGTGGGGCGAAGAACCGCACCGAGTTGCCGCGCCCGTACCGGCGCACGAGTTCGCCCCGCCACCGTCCGGTCGCGGAGAACTGCCGCACCAGGCGCGTCCAGCTCTCTCGGGGCCAGTATGTGACGGCCAGAGCCGGATCGAACCAGACCCGGTAGCCGGCCCGGCGGATGCGCAGGTTCAGCTCCCAGTCCTCCCCTCGCCGGATGCTCTCGTCGAAGAGGCCGACCTCGTCCAGGACGTCCCGGCGCATCACGCCGAGATATGCGGATTCCGCCTCGCCCTCCTGCGTGCCGCCGTGGTAGGCGCCGCCGCCCAGGCCGATGGGGGAGTTGTAGGCACGCGCGACCGCCCGCTGGAACGGCGTGCGACCGTCCGCCTTCATCACGCCGCCGACGTTCGCCGCGCGGACACGGTCGAGCGTCGCGAGGGCGCGGGTCGTGTAGCCGGGCTCCAACTCGGAGTGGGCGTCGACGCGGACGATCGTCGGGTACCGGCCGGCGCGGATGGCGCGGTTCAAGCCGATCGGGATGTCGGCCTCGGGGTTGTCGACCAGGACGATGCGATCGTCGGCGGCGAGCTCCCGAGCCAGCTCGGTCGTGCCGTCGGTCGAAGGGGCGAGAGCCAGGATCAGCTCGGTCGGGGCCGCGACATCCTGCGCCAGGACGGTCTCGACGGCGCGGCGGAGGTACGCCCGCTCGTTGAGCACCGGCATGACGAACGTCACCCCGGCGCCCTCCGCGACGACCGGCGCGTCCCTGCGTCCGGGCTGCTCGACATGCATCCGTCGATCATGTCACGCAGCCCCCGTCGGTATCCTGAAGGCGTGGGTGTCGTCTCGGATGCGAAGAAGGCCGCGGCGCTGCTGCGCAAGGCGGTGGTCAGCCGAGCGGCCGTCCGCGACGTTCGGCACACCGTCGACACGCGGCCGCGGCATCCGCTGCATCACTACCGTGTGGCCGTCTACTTCGCCGACGGCGCGGTGAACATGTACCAGATCCGCCAGTGGTACAAACCCCTCGCCGAGCTCGCGAAGGTCTGGCCCGTGGTCGTGCTGAGTCGGGTCGCGACCTCGGCGCGGGCGATGCTCGCAGAGGACGCGCCACCGGTGGCGTTCCTGCCCACGGTCCGCGATCTGGAGGCCTTCGTCGCAGACCAGGACATCCGGGTCGTGCTCTACGTCAATCAGAACACGCGCAACTTCCAGATGTTCCGCTACGGGCGTCGCTGGCACGTGTTCATCAACCACGGCGAGTCCGACAAGATGTACATGACCACGAACCAGTACAAGGCGTACGACTACGCGTTCATCGCGGGCGACGCGGCGCGTGAGCGGTTGGGACGGGTGCTGTGGGACTACGACCTCGATACGCGCACCATCCCGATCGGACGCCCGCAGGCCGATCACTACTCCGGCGTCCTGCCCTACGCGCCCGACGATCGCACCGTCGTGCTGTACGCGCCCACATGGGAGGGCGACCGTCCGTCGGCGCACTACGGGTCGATCCTGTCGCACGGCGAGACCCTCGTGAACGCACTGCTGGCGACGGGCCGGCACCGGGTGATCTACCGCCCCCATCCGCGCTCGGGCGTCGTCAATCGCGAGTACGGCGCCGCGAACAAGCGCATCATCAGCGCGCTCGCAGCTGCAAACGAGGGCGATCCGGGCGCGCACCACGTGTTCGACGACGGTCCCGAGCTCGGGTGGCAGCTCGCCGCGGCGGACGTCGCCGTCGTCGACATCTCGGCGATGGTCTACGACCGGCTCGCCGCAGACCGGCCGCTGATGGTCACGCGGCCGGCCGATCCGGAGGCCCTCATCGACACGCACGGCTACCTCTCGGCCTGCGAGTGGCTCGAAGTGGGTCACGCCGGCGCGATCGTCGCCGAAACCGACCGCGTGCTGGGCGATGCCGAGGCGGTCGCACGTCTGGAGCAGTGGGTGTCGCACTACTTCGGCGACACTGCGCCCGGTGCGGCGACCCGCAGATTCCATGCGGCGGTCGGCCGGCTCATGGACTCCTGGGAGCAATGGCACGAGCGGACCGTCGACGATGAGGACGACGAAGAGCTCGAGTCCGAGGAAGCAGAGCTCGACGACTGATCCGCGGCCGTCGCGGGCCTCAGGACACGGCGGCGGGCTTCTCCACGAGCCGCGAGATCGCTCGCAGCGGGATCGACACCCAGGTCGGCCGGTTGCGGGACTCGTAGATCGCCTCGTACACGGCTTTGTCCAGCTCGAGAGCCGCGAGCAGGGCACTCTCCACGTCCAGCTCGGCACCCGACGCGCTCGAGTACCCCTCGATGAACGAGCGGCGGGCGGCCAGCGCCCAATCGCGTACCGCTTCCGCTGATCGATCGGGATGGTCGAGACGGATGGAGCCGGCCACGTAGTCGAAAGACCGCAGCATGCCGGCCACATCGCGAAGCGGGAGGTCCACGCTGAGGCGTTCGGCCATCGGTCGAAGCGGCTCGCCCTCGAAGTCCAGCAGCACCCATCCGCGGTCCGGCACCTGCAGCACCTGCCCGAGGTGGTAGTCGCCGTGGATGCGCTGCAGGGGCGGCCACGCCACGTCGACGGCGCGGTCGTAGACGGCTTCGATCGCCTCGCGCCGGTCGGCGATCGCCGGCACCTCGGCGATCGCGATCGCAAGCCGCCGCCGCCACGTCGCCGCCGTCGACGCACGGTCCTCGGCCCGCGTCACCCGGGTCGGAAACAACTGCGCCAGCGAGACGTGCACGTCGGCGGTGGCTGCCCCGAGCGCGCGGGCGGGGCCTCGGAAGTCCTCTCCCTGGGCGGCTGCGCTCAGCGCCACGCGCCACGCATCCTCGACGCCGGGCAGGAACTCCTGCGCGAATGCCAGCGAGCCCGACACCGTGCCCTGGGCGGTGGCCAGGTCGGGCCACGTTCCTTCGACGGATCCGATCGCACGGGGGACGTGCGGCGAGCCCGCGTCGGCGAGCGCGGTCTGCAGCTCGATGTCGGGGTTGAGCCCGGGATGCAGCTGGCGGAACACCTTGCAGATGATCGGCATGGAGCCGTCGTCGGCGCGGTAGATGAGGGAGGTGTTCGACTGCTCGCCGGTGAGCACCGCGGCTGTTCGCGTGCCCGCCACGGGCAGGCTGTGCGTCGGGTGTCCGGTCGCCACGGAATGCGGACCCTGCCCCTCGCCGCCATCGGTGACCAGAGCCAGGAGGGCATCGGAGTAGGCCGGATCGAACGGTCCGTCGATGAACGTGGTGCCCGGTTCGGGGCTGCCGATGATGTGCGCAGCCGACGCGTCGACCGTCGCGGTCGCCCGCGACACGACGGGGATCTGGTACAGCACCGGTGGAAGCGACCCCTCGTCGGCCACGAGGAAGGTCCGCACACGAGGCGCCTGGAGCTCGTCCGTCGCGTCACCGTCCGCGGTCGCGCGCGGGGGGTCCCACCAGGCGACCAGACGGAGGCTGGGGGGTCGTCCCTTCGCCGCGTACCACCGCTGCCGGGGCATCCATGCCGCTAGGCACGCCAGGGTGCTGTCCATGCCTCCGAGGCTATGCCCCGTCGCCGGGGGTGTCGAGTTGCGCCGTGCTGGCCGCGTCTCCCGCCTCGGCGGGCGGAACCACGAGGGGGATGACGACCGACTCGACACCTCGGTCGAGGAACCCCAGCGAATCGGCGGACTCGACCGGCTCAGCGAGAGCCTCCACCTCCGAGCGCGAGGTCAGCGGCTCGCTCGGCAACCCGGCCCACTCGGCGGGCTCCTCAGGACGTGTCGTGAACTGACCCATCAGTCGTCACCGACGCCGTCGTCGAGCGATCCGTCGACCGATGCCGCGGCATCCGGGCCCTCGATCGCCGCGCGCTTGCGGGGGGTGACCGCGTCGCCGACTCTGCGTCCGGCCGAGCCGACGGCGGACATGCTGCGCGTCACCCCGCCCACGATCGCTCCGCCGGCACGACGGATTCCGCGACCGGCCGCGTGCTCGAGGCGGAGGGTGTCCGGCCCCGGCTCGAGGTCCGCAGGAAGGTCGAGCGGAGGCAGCCCGAACGCTCGCCGAGACCCGACCAGCACCCGCCGCCCCAGGATGTTGTTGCCGACCCCGCCCACGGCGGCGCCGATGCCGAAGGGCAGCGCCTTGCCGAGGATCGACGCGCCGCCCCGCCCGGCGAACTGGCGCACGAACGTCGTCTTCAGCCGGTCGACGAGGGGGCCGATGGCCGCTCGGGGGAGCGTCTTGGTGATGAGCTCGCCCCAGTACTTGTCGCGTGTGGGCCCCTTGCCGGCGACCTGCCCGGCGAGCTGGGCCACGAGGTCGGTGCCCTCCTTGCCGAGCATCAGCGTCAGCACGAGCGCACGGGCGCGATCGGGATCGGCGACCGGGATGCCGTGGACTTCGGCGACCGACTGCGCGAAGAGCGCCGTCGCCTCGAGGAAGGCGACTGTCTCCACACCGCTCAGCGCGAGGGTGACGCCGGTTCCGATGCCCGGTACGACGGCGGTCGCGCCGACGGCGGCACCTCCTGTGGTGACGGCGGCCAGATACCGTCGCTCGAGGATGCGCACGATCTCGGCGGTGGTGGCATCCGGATGCCGCAGCCTGATGCTGCGGAGATGTCCTACGACGACGGGGCGCTGGATCGCCATGACGCGATCCAGCATGCGCACGATCAGCGGATGCTCGTCGGACTGGACAGGCGGGAGCCCTCCCGTCCACGGCGAGTCGTCGGGAAGGGAGTGGATGCGGTGCACCTTGTCGGCCATCAGGCCGATCTTATGCGCGGGCTGCCCGGCGGGCGCCGGGCTTGACAACGTGTCGCGGGCGAGAGCTAGACGAAGAGGTTCGCCCGCTCGAGGTCTTCGGCGAAGTCGACCTCGACGGCGTACAGGTCGGAGATGTCGAGCGGATGCAGCCGGATCGAGTCCTCCGCGATCGCGAGTTCGAGGCCGCGCTCGAAGTAGTCCTGGTCGTCGACACGGGACAGCTGGCGGATGAAGGCCGGTTTGTCGGCACTGGAGATGTAGTTGATCCCGACGGCCTCGCCGATACCGCCCTGGACGGTCTTGGAGAGCTCGTGGATGAATCCGTCGGCTGTGACCGTGTACTTGACCTCTTCGTCGCTCACCTTGGAGGTGTTGACGGTGACGAACGACTGATCCCGCTCGATGAGGGCGATCGCGCGACCCAGGACGCGCGGGTCGAACACGACATCGCCGTTCATCCAGAGCACGCCGCCGCGGCCACTCTTGGAGAGCGCGCGCAGGAGGCTCTTGGAGGTGTTGGTCTGGTCGTACTGGTCGTTGTAGACGTAATCGACCTCGGGGAACGCCTCCACGATGGTCTCCGCCTTGTAGCCCACGACCGTCGTGATGCGCGCTTCCGTGCCGAACGCGGCGCGGATGTTGTCATGCTGCTGGCGCATGATGCTGCGACCGTCGTTGAGCTCGGTGAGGGGTTTGGGCAGGCTGCGGCCCAGTCGCGAGCCCATTCCGGCTGCGAGAATCACGGTCTGAAGGGTCAAAGTCTGCTCCTGGGGATGAGTGTCTTCACTGTCGGTTCGCCGACGCGACACTCCCTCGTGCCAAATCCATGGTAGCGATGGCACCTGTGAAGCCGCATAATGCGGGGTGCCCGTTGCAGATTCGTGACAAAAGGCGGTTCGTGTCGGCAGGCGTTCTCGTTGCCGCCGTCGGGGAGCCCCTTGGTAGGTTGTACCGGTGAACGCCTCCCTGCCGGAGCCACAGGACGTGCATCCGCATCAGCCGGATGGCGACCTCGGCGGTGCGCGCGCACAGCGCGCGCCGGTCACACCTCTTCCGCCCAAGCCGAAGACTCCCGCCGTCGTCGCCGCAGGGCAGGAACCCACCCCGGCGCCGCGCGCGAAGAAGCCGCGGAAGACCGTGGCGCGTAAGAAACCCACGGTGGGTCCCGGACCGCCTCCGCCGCTGCCCGGGAACCTCAGCATTCCTCCCAAGCCACCGTTGCCTCCGACTGTGATGTCGCCCCGCGCGGAGGCGCCGCAGGCGGTCGAAGCGCCTGCGGCTGCTGAAGTCCTCGCCGTTGCGGAAGCTTCGCGTGTCGTGGAAGTTACTCCGATCCCAGAACCGGCGCCCACCGTACGGCCGCAACCGGCACCGGCGGTCGTCGAGCCGGCGCCGCGCAGCCTTCCCGAGGCTCTGATCGCCACATCCGTCCTCACCGGATCCGCCGCGCTCGAGGTCAAGAGCGTGACGAAAGCCTTCGGTGACACGCGCGCGGTGGACGGCATCGACCTCACCGTTCCCTCCGGCACCTTCTACGGTCTCGTCGGCCCGAACGGGGCGGGCAAGACGACGACACTGTCGATGATCGCGGGCCTGCTGCGACCGGACCGCGGCTCGATCCGTGTGAACGGGGTGGACGCGGCATCCGACCCGATCGGCGCGAAGCGCCAGATGGGCGTGCTGCCCGACCGCCTCCGCACGTTCGATCGGCTCACCGGGCGGCAGCTGCTCCACTACTACGGCGTTCTGCGCGGTCTGCCATCCGCCGTCGTCGAGAGCCGCGCCACCGACCTCGCGCGCGCGTTCGACCTGTCGGATGCGCTCGGCCGCCTCGTATCGGACTACTCCGCCGGCATGGCGAAGAAGGTCATGCTCGCCGGTGCCATGATCCATTCTCCGCGGCTGCTCGTGCTCGACGAGCCGTTCGAATCGGTCGACCCTGTTTCGAGCGCGATCATCCTCGACATCCTGTCGGCGTACGTCGCTCACGGCGGAACCGTCATCCTCTCCAGTCACGGCATGGAGCTCGTGGAGCGCGTCTGCTCACGCGTCGCCGTGATCGTGGCCGGCCAGGTGCTCGCCGAAGGCACCGTCGACGAGGTGCGCGGCGAGCTCACGCTGGAGCAGCGGTTCATCGAACTCGCGGGCGGCCTCAGCGACGTGGAGGGCCTCGAGTGGCTGCACACGTTCTCCGACTGAGGATCGCCCTGCTCCTGGGTGCCCTGCGCGGAGACTCCGGGCACGTCACGCGCGTTCTGCTCGGTTTGATGCTGCTCACCGCATCCACGATCGCCGCGGGCTGGGCGCTGCTCACGCTGCGTGACGCTCCGATCGACGTGGTTCTGGCCGTCTTCGTCCTGGGCGGCTCAGCAGTCACGCTGGGCTTCGCCCTCGCCCCGCTGATCGCAGGGGCGACCGACCCGCTCGATCCGCGCCGGTTCACGGTCCTCGGCCTGCCCAGTGGGCGGCTCGCAATGGTCCTCGCGGTCGCGGGGTTCATCAGCATCCCCACATTCACCCTCGCGGCGATCTCGGTCTACGCGGCGATCGTCTGGAGCGCGCAAGGAGTCCCGTGGATGCCGGCGGTCGCCGGCATCCTGCTCGGCATAGCGACGTGCGTGCTCCTGGCCCATGTGGCCATGGCGCTCACGGCGCTGTTCCTGCGCGAGCGGCGTTCGCGCGAGCTGTCCGGGCTGTTCGTGCTGGCGCTTCTGGTCGTCGTGGTGCCTGTCGGCGTCTTCTTCGCGTCCTTGGAGTGGGGCGGGCGGGTTCCGACCCAACTGGCCGCTGCGGTCGACGTGCTCGCGCTGACACCTCTGGGCGCAGCGTGGGCGTTCCCCGGCCGCGTCGCGCAGGGCGGCATGGAGGCGGCCACACCCGTCCTGCTGGTGGCCCTGACCACTCTCGTCCTGCTGAGCGCGGTGTGGGTGCTGCTGGTGCGGCGCATGCTGTCCACGACCGAGCGCCCCGTGTCGGTGCGCGAGCGGGGCGGCCTCGGATGGTTCGCAGTCGCGCCGGGCACGCCGAGCGGTGCGGTCGCCGCGCGCAGCCTCATCTATTGGCTGCGCGACCGCCGGTACATCGTCAACATCGTCGTCATTCCGATCGCTGCCGCCTTGACCACCGTGCCGCTGCTGATCGTCGGCGTGCCCCCGGCGATCGTCGCGCTGGTGCCCGTTCCGATCGCGGCGCTGTTCCTCGGGTGGCTGCCGCACAACGACCTGGCGTACGACTCCACAGCCGTCTGGATGCATATCGCGAGCGGTGTGCGCGGCGTCTCCGATCGGGTGGGAAGGCTCGTCCCCGTTCTGCTCATCGGCATCCCGCTGCTCGCGATCGCGATCCCCGTCGCAATCTGGGCGCACGGGCGCTGGGCGCTCCTGCCGGCGATGGTCGGCGTGTGCGCGGCGCTGTTCCTGTCGGCCCTCGGCCTGTCGAGCATCTCGTCGGTCGTCTCGCCGTACGCGGTCTCGCGGCCCGGCGAGAGTCCGTTCCAGCAGCCGCAGCGCACCGGTGCCGCCGGCGCGATCGCGCAGACACTGGTCATGGTCGGAGCGATCGCCGTCAGCGCCCCCGTCCTGTGGTGGGGATGGCTGGCGCTCGCCGGCAATGACGATGCCGCGCTGATCGCGCTGTGGGGCGGGCTGGCGATCGGAGCGGGGGTGATGCTGCTCGGGATCGCGGTCGGTTCGGCTGTCTTCGAACGGCGCGGTGGCCGTCTCATGGAGTTCGCCGAGTCGACCTGACCCCTCGTCGATCGCATGACCGAAGCGGCTGGGCCCTGCCCTCGGCAGGCACGCGCGCGATACACTGACTGACCATGAGCACCCCTCTCGAAGGCCCGGATCAGGGCGGCATCGCCACGCTTGATCGAGAACTCGAAGAGCTCATCCGGGAAGAGAATCTCGAGCCCGGTGATCACGAGCGCTTCTCCCACTACGTGAAGAAGGAGAAGATCCTCGAGTCGGCGATCACGGGCAAGCCCGTGCGCGCTCTGTGCGGCAAGAAGTGGACGCCCGGGCGCGACCCGGAGAAATTCCCGGTCTGCCCGACGTGCAAGGAGATCTACGAGTCGCTGGTCGGCTGAGCGCCCCGCACCTCGTCAGGGCCTCCCGCCCCCTCCGCGAGATTGCAACGGGAGGGCGAGACTGCGGGGTCAGCCCGCAGTCTGGACGTGCGGATGCAGCCTCGCGGTAAGAGAAGCCCTCGCTACAGCGCGTCGACGTACACCGTCGGGATCGCAGGGTCTGAGCGACTCAGCGCCAGCGCCTGAACGGGCAGCTCTTCGCGCGCCAGGGCATGGTGCACGCGCGCGGCCTCGACGCCCGCAGCGCCTTCGAACCCGGCATCCGCGTCGCCGTCGACGACCAGGGCCACGTGCAGTGCGCGCGCGTCGGGATGCTCATCGGGCGTGTCGATCTGCTCGAAGCCGTCCGAGACGGCGATGAGCTCTGATGTCGCGACTCCCCGCTCCAGCGTGCGGAACGCCGCCTTGCGGCCGCCCTTCGACGCTTTGTCGGTCGACGCCTTCGCGACCCCGACCCACGAGCCGTCGGCCGCCTGGCGCGCCACGAGCTTGTAGACCATGCCGGCGGTCGGGGTGCCGGATCCGGTGACGACCGAGGTTCCGACGCCGTACGCATCGACGGGGGATGCCGCCAGTGCGGCGATCGCGAACTCGTCGAGGTCGCTCGTCACGGTGATCTTCGTACCGGTTGCCCCCAGCCCGTCGAGCTGCTCGCGCACCTGAGCGGCCATGGTGGGAAGGTCACCGGAGTCGATGCGCACTCCGCCGAGCTCGGTGCCGGCGACGCGGACGGCCGCCTCCACTCCCTGGCGGATGTCGTACGTGTCGATGAGCAGCGTCGTCTTCACCCCGAGCGCGTCGACCTGCGAGCGGAAGGCATCCTCCTCGGTGTCGTGCAGCAGGGTCCACGCGTGTGCTGCGGTTCCCATGGTCGGAATGCCCCAGCGCCTGCCCGCCTCGAGGTTGCTGGTCGCGCCGAAGCCGACGATGTAGGCGGCGCGGGCGCAGGCCACGGCCGATTCCTCCGCCGCACGTCTCGAGCCCATCTCCGACAGCGGACGGTCGCCTGCCGCGATGCTCATGCGGGCGGCCGCGGTGGCGATCGCCGAGTCGTGGTTCAGCACGCTCAGCGCGAGCGTCTCCAGCACGACGGCCTCGGCGAACGTGCCTTCGACCGTGAGGATCGGAGATCCGGGGAAGTACAGCTCGCCCTCGCGGTATCCGGTGATGGAGCCGGTGAAGCGGTAGCCGGCGAGGAATTCGAGGGTGGCGGCATCCACCACCCGGTGATCCCGCAGGAACCGCAGCTCGTCGTCGCCGAACCGGAAGTCCTGGATGAGGGAGAGCAGGCGCCCCGTGCCGCCCACGACGCCGAAGCGGCGGCCCGCCGACAAGCGTCTGCCGAAGAGCTCGAACACGCAGCGGCGCTGCGCGGTGCCATCGCGCAGCGCGGCGTCGAGCATCGTCAGCTCGTAGCGGTCGGTGAGGAGGGCGGTGCTGCGCTCGGCCATGCGGTCAGCCTAGTGAGCGCGGAACCGGTCGCCGGCGCGCGTGCGATGTCGGCGGCTCGTCCGGCCGACGGACGTACGGTGCGAACGACCGCCCGGAAGCGGCGGGTAGGCTGGACGATCGTGAATGACGCGCCGATCGGCATCTTCGACTCCGGGGTCGGCGGGCTCACCGTCGCGCGGGCGATCTCCGCCCAGCTGCCTCGTGAGTCGCTGCTCTACATCGGCGACACCGCGCGCTCGCCGTACGGGCCCAAGCCGATCGCCGACGTGCGTCGCTACTCGCTCGAGATCCTCGACACGCTCGTCGATCAGGGAGTGAAGATGCTCGTGATCGCGTGCAACACCGCCTCAGCCGCGATGCTGCGCGACGCGCGCGAGCGCTACGACGTTCCCGTGGTGGAGGTCATCGGCCCTGCCGTACGCACCGCCATGTCGACCACCCGCAACGGCCGCATCGGCGTCATCGGCACCGCCGGCACCATCGGCTCGGGCGCGTACCAGGACATGCTCGAGGTCAACGCCCGCCTGACGGTGTTCGCCTCGGCGTGCCCGCGCTTCGTCGAGTTCGTCGAGGCCGGCGAGACGGACTCCCCGGAGGTGCTCGCCGTCGCGGAGGAGTACCTCGCTCCCCTCCGCCACGCCGGTGTCGACACGCTCGTGCTCGGCTGCACCCACTACCCGTTCCTCGAGGGGGCGATCAGCTACGTGATGGGCTCGGACGTCTCGCTCGTCTCCAGCGACACCGAGACCGCGAAGGACGTGTACCGGCAGCTGGTGAGCCGTGACCTGATGGCAGGTCCGGATGCCGCGCCGCGACACCTCTACGAGGCGACGGGCGCCTCCGCCGACGAGTTCCTCTCCCTCGCCCACCGGCTCATGGGTCGTGAGGTCAGCGAAGTCCAGCTCGTGCAGACCGGCGCGATCGACCTGCCGACGCCTCGTTGAGGCATCCCGTGTGCTCATGTCCGACAGAATGCTCGCGACAGCCGCCGCCCGCGCCGCCTTTGCGACGTGCGTTCGCCGAGTTCCCGACATCCGACCGATAGGACCCCGATGACAGACACCACCCGCGCCGACGGCCGCTCCCTCGACCAGCTGCGCCCGGTCACGATCGAGCGCGGCTGGAGCAGTCACGCCGAGGGGTCGGCGCTCATCTCGTTCGGCGGAACGAAAGTGCTGTGCACGGCGTCGTTCACGAACGGCGTGCCGCGCTGGCTCGCCGGCAAGGGCAAGGGCTGGGTCACGGCCGAGTACGCGATGCTGCCGCGCGCGACGAACAGCCGCAACGACCGCGAGAGCGTGAAGGGCAAGATCGGCGGCCGCACGCACGAGATCTCGCGCCTCATCGGCCGTGCGCTGCGCGCGGTCGTGGACACGAAGGCGCTGGGGGAGAACACGATCGTCATCGACTGCGACGTGCTGCAGGCGGACGGCGGCACCCGCACCGCCGCGATCACGGGCGCGTATGTCGCCCTCGCCGACGCGATCGAATGGGGACGCGCGAAGAAGTTCATCGGCCAGAAGGCGACTCCGCTGATCGACTCGGTCGCGGCGATCTCGGTCGGGATCATCGACGGCGAGCCGATGCTCGACCTCGCCTACGTCGAGGACGTGCGCGCCGAGACTGACATGAACATCGTCGTCACCGGCCGCGGCCTGTTCGTGGAGGTGCAGGGCACGGCCGAGGGAGCACCGTTCGACAAGCGCGAGCTCGACGCGCTGCTCGAGCTCGGCCTCGCCGGGTGCGCCGACCTCCGCGACCTCCAGGCCGCTGCACTCGTCGACGCGGCCGAGTGATGGACCTTCTGCCCACACCGGACGAATTCGCCGTTGCCGGGCACCCCACCCGGTCCGTCGTGCTGGCCACCCACAACGCACACAAGGTCACCGAGTTCCAGGCACTCATCGCCCAGACGCGCCCCGACATCGTGGTCCTCGCGTATGACGGCCCCGAACCGGTCGAGGACGGGGTGACCTTCGCCGAGAACGCCCTGATCAAGGCGCGCACCGCGGCGGCCCACACCGGCCTGCCCGCGTTCGCCGACGATTCGGGTATCTGCGTCGACGTGCTCGGCGGCGCGCCGGGGATCTTCTCGGCCTACTGGGCGGGTCATGCGAAAGATGCCGCGGCCAACCTCGCGCTGCTCCTGGACCAGCTCTCCGACGTCGACGATCCGCACCGCACCGCGCAGTTCGTCTCGACGATCGCGCTGGTCGTGCCCGGCGAGGCTTCGGACGAGCGAGTGGTGGAGGGGCGGTGGCCGGGTCGGCTCGCGCGCGCCGCTTCGGGTGGCAGCGGGTTCGGCTACGACCCGATCTTCATCCCCGACGGTCAGCCCGAAGGCGCGGAGCGGACGGTGGGCGAGTGGTCGGCCGAGGAGAAGAACGACGCCTCGCACCGCGCTCGCGCGTTCGAGGCACTCGCGCCCCTGCTCGCACAGCTCTGACAGCTGATAACCGGACTCATTCCCGACTAGCCGCAATCGCGCGCCCGACCAGGCTCCGGTCGTAGCCTGAAGGCATGCACGACCACGCGTCGCCCGGCATCCGAGGCGCCGGCAATCGCCGACTGCTCGGGATCTCCCTGGCGATCACCGCCGTCGTCATGGTCGTGCAGATCATCGGCGCGGCGCTGTCCGGGTCGCTCGCGCTGCTTGCCGACGCTGCGCACATGTTCACGGATGCCGCAGCACTCGTGATCGCGCTGATCGCGAGTGCCGTCGCCGCGCGCCCGGCCAATGACCGGCGCACGTTCGGCTTCCAGCGTGCGGAGGTGTTCGGCGCCCTCGCGAACGGCGTCATCCTCGTCGTGCTCTCAGTGTGGGTGGCGTACGAGGGCATCCATCGACTGCTGAACCCGGGCGAAGTGCAGGTCGCGGGCGGCCTGATGCTGGTCGTCGCGATCGTGGGTCTTGTCGCCAACGCCGTGGCGATGTGGCTGCTGAGCGCGCCGCAGCGGACGAGCATCAACGTGCGCGGAGCCTACCTCGAGGTGATGGGCGACCTGATCGGCTCCGCCGCCGTCATCGTCGCTGCTGTCCTCATCGTGACCACCGGGTGGGTGCAGGCCGATGCGATCGCCTCGCTCCTCATCGCGGCGATGATCGTCCCGCGTGCGATTTCGCTGCTGCGCGAGGTCGTCTCGGTGCTCAGCGAGTCGACGCCGAAAGGGATGCACGTCACCGAGATCCGCGACCACATCCTCGAGACGCCGGGTGTCGTCGACTGCCACGACGTGCACGTCTGGCAACTGACGCGCGGTGCACCGGTGTTCACCGCACACGTGGTCGTGGATGACGAGGCGCTCCGGGACGGGCGGGCAGGAGCGATCCTCCAGCGGCTGCAATCGTGTCTGACCGACCACTTCGACGTGGAGCACTCGACATTCCAGCTCGAGCCCGCGGGTCACGTCGAGCACGACGCCCACGCCTGACGCAGGCCGGGAGCGCGGCCGCGCGTCGCGTCACGACTCGCGGACGACGTCCTCAGGCGACTTGTCCGGCCGCAGGCCGCGCCAGCGCGAGTGCCGCAGGATGCCCCCGGGCGTGAACTCCCCGAACTCCACCTCGCCCACCAGTTCCGGCTTCAGCCACTGCACGCCACGGGCGTCCAGCGGCGGCACGCCGACCATCGGGTTCTTGCTCGTGTGCAGCGGCGCGAGCGTGCTCATCAGCGAGCGCAGCGTGGAATCGCTGAAGCCCGTGCCGACCCGCCCCGCGTACTGCAGGCCGTCGGGCCCGGGAATGCCCAGCAGCAGCGACCCGAAGGTGTGCGCGCGGCCGCCCTGCCCCGGCCGGATGCCGGCCAGCACGACCTCCTGCGTGCGGGTGAGCTTCACCTTCAGCCAAGACTCACTGCGGATGCCGCGCCGGTAGGTCGACGCCGGATCCTTCACGACGACCCCCTCCAGGTCGAACTGCTCACTGGTCCGAAGCGCTCCGTCGACGTCGTCGAAGACGGGCGGCAGGACGAACGGGGGACTCACGCCTGCTGCGAGATCTTCGAGCAGCGCCCGGCGATCGCGCAGCGGCCGCGCGGTCACGTCGAGGCCGCGTGCTCCGAGCACGTCGAAGAGGTAGTACTGCACCGGAGTGCGCTTCGCCTCCCGTGCGATGTCGCCGGCCCGCACCAGGTTCATGCGCGTCTGCAGCAACGGAAAGCTCGGCCGACCCCGCTCGTCGATCGCCACCACCTCGCCGTCGACGATCGCAGGCTCGTCGCCGAGCCCTGCATCCGGGTGGTCGGTCAGTTCGGGGTACTTCGCGGTGATCTCGTTGCCGCTGCGCGCCCAGAGTCGGAGCTTCGAGCCGTCCCACACGCCGACGGCGCGGATGCCGTCCCATTTCGCCTCCGCCCAGGCCGGGTCGCCCCATTGGCGGGCGGCCAGCTCGGCACGCTCCGGTGTGGCGCTCGTCGACAGCATCGGCCGCAGGGCATCGGCCGTCGGCGGCCACGAGAGCGGGACGTCAGGCGCAGGCTCGACAGGCGAGCCGCCCCGTCGAGTGCGCCGTCGCGGGGCCTGTGCACCGCCCGTGCCGTCGGAGCCGACGGCGGGGGCCGGGGGCGGCGGCGCGGTCTGGCGCGCGGCCTGTCGGCGCGGCATCCGACGTTCGTCTGCTTGCGCGGACGGCTCGACCGGCACGCCGTCGGGTTGCACGTGCCCGTCGATGTCCGTCTTCATGCGGTGCAGCAGCCAGCTCGACTTCTCGCCCTGGCCCTCGGTGCGGATCAGGGCGAGGCGCACGCGGCCGAGCGGTCCGCCGGGCCGCCCCTCGAGGGTCGCGATGACCTCGTCGTCACGCCACTTCTCCAGCTCGTACCGGCCGTCGTCCCAGATGGTGACGCTGCCGCCGCCGTACTCGCCGGCCGGGATCGTCCCCTCGAACGTCGCATAGTCCATCGGGTGGTCCTCGGTCATGATCGCGAGGTTGTTGCGCTTGTAGGAGTGCGGCACGCCGCGCGGCACGGCCCAGCTCACCAGCACGCCGTCGCGCTCGAGGCGGAAGTCCCAGTGCAGCGCGGTCGCATGATGCTCCTGGATGACGAAGATCGGCAGCTCGCCGGCCGGTGTGGCGGCCGCGGCCGGATCGGAGGGGACCGGCTCGGGTGTCCGGCCGGCGGTCCGCTTCGCGATGTACGTGCTCAGCGGGCCTTCGTCGACGGTCCTGCCGCCGGCGTGATAGCCGAGCGTCGACAGCGGGTCGCCGATCGTCTCAGCCCGCTCGAGCACCTCCTCGAACGACAGCTGCGCGAGGTTCGGGTCCTCCAGTTCATCCCACGTGCGCGGCGCGGCGACGTTCGGGTGGGCGCGTCCGCGCAGCGAATACGGGGCGATGGTGGTCTTGGCCGCGTTGTTCTGACTCCAGTCGATCAGCACGCGGCCCCCTCGGATCGCCTTCTTCATGCTGCTCACGACCAAGTCCGGATGATCCGCCTCGATCGCTTTCGCCAACTCGTGGGCGATCGCCGATGCCGCTTCGCTGCTCTGACCGGCTGGCAGTGCGGAGTAGAGCTGAATGCCCTTGCTGCCGCTGGTGACCGGCAGCGGTTCCAGTCCCATGTGTCCGAGGATCTCCCGCGCCCACCGCGCGACCTCGGCGCACTCGGCGAGACCGACGCCCGGCCCGGGATCCAGGTCCAGGACGAGGCGGTCGGCATCGCCGCGGTCGCCATCGGGTGCGAAGCGCCACTGCGGCACATGCAGCTCGAGGCTCGCGACCTGGGCGAGGTATACCAGGGTCGGCACGTCGTTTATCAGCGGATAGTCCTTCGGACCCCCCGAGTGCGGAATCGGCAGCCGCCGCACCCAATCCGGCGCCCCCCGCTCCAGATCCTTCGCGAAGAACGACTGCTCCGGATGCTCCTCCGTGCCGACGCCGTCGGGCCACCGCTTGCGCGTCACCGGGCGACCGGTGACGTGCGGGATCATCGTCGGCCCGATCCGCGTGTAGTAGTCGATCACCTCGCCCTTCGTCGTCCCGGTCTCGGGATAGAGCACCTTGTCGAGGTTGGTGATGCGCAGGCGGCGGCCGCCGATGCTGACGAGCTGGTCCTTCGCAGCCCCCGCACCCGCTCGACGTGTCCCCCCGGCATCCGTCATGCCTTCATCCTGCCGTCATCGCGGCGGGGTGCGCATGATTCGCAGTCGCGCGAACCGATAGGCGACACCCGCGAGCACGAGGATGACACCCACCGCGACCGCGACCACCGGCAGCGTGATGACCAGCGTGGCGCACCCGAGAAGGCCGAGCACCTGCAGCACGCGAGGGTAGCGGCGAGCCCCGGCCGCTTGGCGGAACGCGGCCGCGTTGGCGATGAAGTAGTAGACGAGCACTCCGAAGGACGAGAATCCGATCGCCCCGCGGAGGTCCACGAGCGCCACCGTCGTGATCACGACGATGCCGATCGCGATCTCGGCGCGGCGGGGCACGTGCCAGCGCGGGTGCACCGCCGCGAGGAACCGAGGAAGGTCGTCCTCGCGTGCCATCGCCAGGGTCGTCCGGCCGATGCCGGCGATCAGCGCAAGGAGGGCGCCGAGGGATGCCGCGGCCGCTCCGATCCGGACCACGGGCTGAGTCCAGCCCCACCCCGATGCGGCGGCCGCGTCGGCCAGCGGCGCCGCGGACGCGGCCGTCCCCTGCGGACCGAGCACGGCCAGGACGGTGACGGCCACTGCCGCGTAGACCGCGACGGTGATGGAGAGCGCGAGCACGATCGCGCGCGGAATCGTGCGGGCCGGGTTGCGCACCTCCTCGCCCATGGTCGCGATGCGCGCGTAGCCGGCGAAGGCGAAGAACAGGAGACCGGCAGATTGGAGGATGCCGTACGCGCCGGCCGCGTCAGCGCTGGGAGCGTCGCTCCACCAGTCCGGAAGCGCACCTGCCGCGGCTCCGGCGGCGACGACCGCGGCGAGCGTGAGCAGCACCACCACGACGATTCCGCGGGTGACCTGCGCCGTGCGAGTCACGCCGAAGCAGTTGACGGTGACCAGGGCTGCGACCGCGACGATCGCGACCGGACGCTCCCAGCCGGCGGGAGCGGCATATGCCGCGAACGTGAGCGCCATCGCGGCGCAGCTCGCGAGCTTTCCGATGACGAAACACCAGCCGGCTACGAAACCCCACCAGGCACCGAGTTCGGCGCGGCCGTACGCGTAGGTGCCGCCCGAGGTCGGATGTGCGGCGGCCAGCTGCGCGGAGGCCGTCGCGTTGCAGAACGCGACGGCGGCGGCGACGGCGAGTCCGATCAGCAGGGCGCTGCCGGCCGCAGCCGCGGCGGGTGCGAATGCGGAGAAGACACCCGCACCGATCATCGACCCGAGTCCGAGGAACACCGCGTCACCCAGACCGAGCCGCCGGGCCAGGGCGGGGGGAGGAGCCACGTGCCGACTCTACGGCCGCCGGCCTGCCGTGGCGACGCGCCGCCGGAGTATACCGAGCGCGGCATTTCGGGTTCTGCGACTAGCCGCGACGGGTGTGACAGGTGTGTACTGGTGCGATGAGAGCGATCTGGAAGGGCGCGCTGACGTTCGGGCTCGTGAATGTCCCCGTCAAGGTGTACTCCGCGACCGAGGACCACGACGTGCCGCTGCATCAGGTGCACAACAAAGACGGGGGCCGCATCCGCTACCAGCGGATCTGCGAGATCGACGGCGAGGTCGTGCCGTACGTCGACATCGACAAGGCGTACGACGACGGCGAGCGCACCGTCGTGCTCACGAAGGAGGACCTCGACTCCCTGCCGGCTGAGAAGAGTCGCGAGATCGACGTGGTCGAATTCGTCCCGACCGAGCAGGTCGATCTGCTGACCCTCGACCGCGCCTACTACCTCGAGCCCGACTCGGCATCGCCGAAGGCGTATGTGCTCCTGCGCAAGACCCTGGAGCAGACCGACCGCACGGCGATCGTCCGTTTCTCGCTGCGCCAGAAGACGCGGCTGGCCGCTCTGCGGGTGCGCGGTGACGTGCTGGTGCTGCAGACGCTGCTGTGGGCCGACGAGGTGCGGGAGGCGGCGTTCCCGGCACTGGATGAGCCGGTGCGGATCTCGGCGAAGGAGCTCGAGATGTCGGCATCCCTCGTCGACAGCTTCGCCGCGGACTTCGACCCGTCGGAGTTCTCGGACGAGTACCAGGACGAGCTGCGCATCCTGATCGACGCGAAGCTCGAGAAGGGTGACGCGCTCGACACCACCGAGACGTTCGGCGACCACGAAGAGGAGTCGACCGGCGGCGAGGTCATCGATCTCATGGAGGCGCTGCGCGCGAGCGTCGAACGCAGCCGTGCGGCGCGCTCCGGTGGGGGAAAGGACTCCGCGTCGAAGCCCGCCGCGAAGAGCTCGGCGGGATCGTCGTCGACGAAGTCGGCAGCGGCGAAGAGCACCGCGAAGAAGGCGCCCGCCAAGAGCACGACGGCGAAGAAGACTCCCGCGAAGAAGGCCGCGAAGGCGTCCTAGGGCCTCATGCCCGCGGCGGCTCGCCGTCGCGGTGCGGGTGCTCGGGTCCGCGCTCGAACACCTCGGGGTCGAGGACCAGTTCGCGCGCCTCCTCGGGGTCGACCACGACGTCAGCGCCGGCCGCGGCCAGCTTCTTCGCCTTGCGGCGCTCGCTGAAGTAGTGCCAGACGGTGATCAGCGCGGTGCCGCCGACGGCGATCAGCAGGATGATGTCGATGTACTCGGTGACGAGGTCGGCGATCCACGGGATGAAGCCGATCAGGTACCCGAGCATCGTGAGGCCGAAGCCCCACAGCATCGCGCCGATGAAGTTGTAGAGCGTGTACCTGCGCCACGGCATGTGACCGACTCCGGCGGCGACGGGTGCGAAGGTGCGCACGATCGGCACGAAGCGGGCGAGGATGATCGTCAGCCCGCCGAACCGCTCGAAGAACGCGTTCGTCCGTTCGACGTTCTTGACGCTGAACAGTCCGGATTCTTTGCGTTCGAAGACGGCGGGGCCGCCCTTGTGTCCGATGAAGTACCCGACTTCACCGCCGATGAAGGCGGACAGCGCGATCAGCAGCGAGGCGACCCAGATGTTCACGCCGAAGATGTTGCTGGTGTTGGTCAGCAGGCCGGAGATGACCAGGAGCGTGTCGCCGGGCAGCAGGAAGCCGACGAGGAGGCCGGTCTCGGCGAAGACGATGAAGCAGACCACAAGCAGAGCCCACGGGCCGGCCGCAGCAATGATCGTCTCGGGGTCGAGCCAGGGGATGAGAGCGGTGGAGTGCAAGGCGGGTCCCGTCGGTCGTTACGGTCGGCGGTCGGAATGCGGATGCCACGGAGTGTGGTTCGCGTGCGGAAGGTGGGACTTGAACCCACACGCCCGGAGGCACAGGAACCTAAATCCTGCGTGTCTGCCAGTTTCACCACTCCCGCGGGTCCGATCAGTCTACCGAGGCGCCTGTGGCCCTGCTGTGGGGCTGACCCCCGTGCCGGGCCGGCGCGGAGGCAGCCGCCCTCGCCCGCACGGATCAGCGCGTGCGATGCACGTAGAAGTACGCAGTCGGGCCGATCCAGTTGATCAGGATCACCAGACCCCACAGCGGCTTGGGCCCGTGCATCTGCTTGGCGGGTCGGTGCCACAGGTCCCAGAACGCGAGAAACGCGTACGCGGCCTGGATGATCCCGAGGATGCCGAGCGACACCCGCTTGCCCGGCGCCATCTCCGCGGCGCGCTTGCCCGCGGCCAGCCCGAGCGCGATGCGCTTGACCGGCACGTCCTTCTTCTCCGTCGTCGTCATGATGCCCCCTCGCTCGTGGATCTCCATCCTGCCCCTCCGACCGGCGGGGCGCACCTTTCCGGCGTGAACCGCTCCCCCTGAAGCGACGCACCTGTGGATAACTTCCCGGCCGGGCGCGGCGTGCTTGCAAGGATTCTCGAATGACTCTCGCGTACGTCCCCACCGCAACCGCGGCCGCGGTGGTGGCGGAGCGCGTGCGCGATCGGCTGCGAGCCGAGAAGGCCGACCCCGCCCGTGATCCGGAGCTCGCAACCCGCATAGCCCGCGCCGAGGTGCGGCGCCACAACGACGTCGCACTCGCCCGCGGATTGGCCGCGGTGGATGACGAGGCCTCCTGCGTTCGGGAGGTGCTCGCCGCGGTGGCAGGCTACGGACCGCTCCAGCCGTATCTGGACGACCCGACCGTCGAGGAACTCTGGATCAACGCCCCCGACCGGATCTTTCTCGCTCGCGGGGGAGTGGCCGAGCGCGTTCCTCTCGCGCTGACGGACGCCGCGGTCCGCGACCTCGTCGAGCGGATGCTGCACACCACGGGCCGCCGCGTCGACCTGAGCCAGCCGTTCGTGGACGCCTCGCTGCCGGACGGCAGCCGCCTGCACGTCGTCATCCCCGACATCACGCGCCGGCACTGGTCGGTCAACATCCGCAAGTTCCTTCCCGCGTACCGAGACCTCCATCAGCTCGTCGCCGGCGGCTCGATCGAGCCCGCGGCCGAGCAGATCCTCCGTGGCGCGATGACGACGGGCCGCAGCATCCTGGTCTCCGGCGCCACCCACGCGGGCAAGACGACACTGCTCGGCGCGCTCATCGCCGCGTGCCCACCCGATCACCGGATCGTCACGGTCGAGGAGACGTTCGAGCTCGCCGTCGACGCACCGGATCTCGTCGCGCTGCAGGGCCGGCAGCCGAGTCTCGAGGGAACGGGCGAGGTGTCGCTGCGGCGCCTCGTCAAGGAGGCGCTGCGCATGCGGCCCGATCGCCTCATCGTCGGCGAGGTCCGGGATGCCGAAGCGCTCGACCTGCTGCTCGCGCTGAACACGGGCGTGCCGGGCGCCGCCACGATCCACGCGAACTCGGCCCGCGAGGCGCTCGCGAAGCTCGCGGCGCTGCCGCTCCTGGCCGGGCGCAACATCGACGCCGGCTTCGTGCTGCCCGCGGTCGCGGCATCCGTCGATCTCGTCGCGCACTGCCGGCGGGATCCGTCCGGCCGTCGTCGCGTCGTCGAGATCGTCGAGCCCACCGGTGTGGCCGGCGCAGCCGTCGAGGCCCGGACCGTCTATCGAGCGGACACGGCGTGACCTTCGTATGGGGTGCGGTGCTCGCCGCCGGCATCCTGCTGCTCATCTCGCCCTGGGTGTGGCCCGCGCGTGCGCCCCGGCCGCGACAGCCCGCAGCCGGCCGGCTGCCACGACTGCTCGAATCGGCCGGGCTCGTCCGCGTTCCGCCGGCGGGAGTGGTGGCGGCCTCCGTGGCCTCATCGGCGATTCTCGCCGCGACCGCGTGGCTTGTGACGCAGGTCGCCGCACTGGCGCTGGTCGCGGCCGTCGTCGGAGCCCTGGCGCCGTTCGCGTGGCTCCGCGCGCGGCGGTCCCGGTTGCTGCGGTCCCGCCGGGCGTTGTGGCCTGACATCTGCGACCTGCTGATCGCATCGGTGCGGGCCGGCATGTCGCTGCCGGATGCCGTGTCGGGCCTCGCGGAGTCCGCCCCGGCACCCTTGCGGCCGGCGTTCGCCGGGTTCGCCCGTGACGTCGCGGCATCCGGTCACTTCGACTCGAGCGCTCAGCGCCTCAAGCAGGCGCTGAGCGACCCGGTGGGCGATCGCATCGTCGAGACCCTGCGCATGGCGCGGCAGGTCGGCGGCACCGAGCTGACTCCCGTGCTCCGCGCGCTCGCCACCTCGGTGCGAGCGGATGCCGCCCTGCGTGCCGAGGTCGAGTCCCGCCAGTCCTGGATCCGCGGGGCCGCCGTTCTCGGAGTCGCCGCACCTTGGGTGATCCTGGCGCTGCTCGCGATGCGACCCGAGGGCGCGCGGGCGTACGGCAGTCCCGAAGGGGTCGCGCTGATCCTCGCGGGCGCCGCCGTGTCGTTCGTCGCGTACCGCGTGATGCTGCGCATCGGACGCCTGCCCGAGCCGAGGCGGTGGTTCGGATGAGCGCCCTGGTCGGCACCGACGTCGCCTTCGCCGTCGTCCTGGGCGGTGCGTTCGGCCTGGGGATCTGCCTGCTGCTGTCGCTCGCGCCGCGCTGGGGTGCGCCGTCGCTCGCGCGCCGTATCGCGCCATATATCCGCGATGTCACCGACCCGCGCGGCGTGACACCCGCCTTCGAGGCGCGCGCAGCGGACCTGGCAGGACTGTGGACGGCGCTGCAGCATCGCCTGACACCCCTCGCCGGGGGATCCGCCTCGCTCGATCGTCGGCTCTCTCAGGCGGGATGGGCGATGGATGCGGCCGCCTTCCGCGGCAGGCAGCTCGCGTGGGCGATCGTCGGCGTCGCGGTGGGCGGCGCGGCCGTCGTGACGCTGGTGCTCACCGGACGCGCGTCCGGCGCCGCTGCGCTGCTGCCCCCGCTCGCGGGAGTGATCGCGGCGTTCGCCTACGACGCGCGACTGACGTCCGCGGCGCGTAACCGCGTGGCGCGCATCCAGGAGGAGCTTCCGACGGTCCTCGAGTTCCTCGCGCTGTGCCTGTCGGCGGGGGAGGGCATCCTCGACTCCCTCCGCCGCGTGAGCGAGGTGGGCGTGGGCGAGCTCACCTCCGAGCTGCGCGCCGTGGTGCTCGCGGTGGGCACGGGCTCATCGCTGTCCGAGGCGCTGAGCCGCTTCTCGAGTCGGCTCGACATCCCCGCGCTGTCGCGCAGCACCGACCAGCTGGTCGCCGCCATCGATCGCGGTGCGCCGCTCGCGCACGTGCTGCACTCGCAGGCGTTGGATGCGCGCGAGGACGCCAAACGCGGACTCATCGAACGCGCCGGCCGCAAAGAGATCTACATGCTCATCCCGCTCGTCTTCCTCATCCTCCCCTTGAGCGTGCTCTTCGCCGTGTTCCCGGGGATCTTCATGCTTCGACTCGGAATCGGCTGACGCCGGAAGGGAATCAGATGCGTAGCTATCTCGAACGCGCGGTCGCACGGCTGCGGAATCTCGCTCAGGGCGCGTATGACGACGAGCGCGGGGACGTCCCCGGGTGGGTGCTGATCACGCTCATGACGGCCGGACTCGTCGTGGTGATCTGGGCGCTCGCCGGACCCGCGCTCGCCGATCTGTTCCAGCAGGCGATCGAGCGGGTCTCGGGCCTGTAGACCGTGCCGATCTCGCGCCTGCGCGGCATCCGATCGCGCCTGGCGACGATCGCCGCGGACGAGAGCGGATCCAGTCCCGTCGAGTTCGTGCTCGTCGGGACCCTCCTCACCCTGCTCACTCTCGGTGTGCTGCAATTCGGCCTGGCGGTGTACGTGCGCAACGTCGTGCACGACGCCGCCGTCGAGGGCGCCTACCACGCGGCGCTCGCCGACACCTCGCTTCGCGACGGCGCCGACCGGACTCGCGAGATCGTCAGCCGCACGGTCGGCGCGGAGTATGCGACCGACGTCGAGGTACGCGAGTCGAGCACGCTCGGACAGCCGGCCGTGCACGTCGACGTGCGAACCACCCTGCCGCTTGTCGGGCTGCTCGGCCTTCCTCGGCTGCTGGAGGTGACGGCCAGTGCTCCGGTGGAGTCCTTCGATTGACGGTGCAGCAGACGACGACTCGCGCGGTGAACGCGGCTCCGCGGCACTCGAGTTCATCCTCGTGGGCATGCTGCTGCTCGTCCCGCTCGTCTATCTCATCGTTTCGCTCGGCCTGATCCAGGGGCAGTCCCTCGGCGCCGAGGCAGGCGCGCGTCACATCGCCAGAGCGCTGTCGACGGCCGAGAACGCGGATGCCGCGCGGCAGAGCGCCGATCGGATCCTTCGTTCTGTCGTCGAGGAGTACGCCCTCGACCCGGATTCGGTCGGGGTGGCGCTGGAGTGCCATCCGAACGGGGGTGCGTGTCCTGAGGCGGGCGCCACTCTCGTCGTCACGATCCGGACGAGCGTGGCGCTGCCCTTGGTGCCGCCCGTCCTGGGGCTCGATCGACTGGCGAGCATCCCGGTCGAGGCATCCGCGGTCCAGAAGGTGTCGCGATTCTGGGAGGGGAAATGACGATCCGGGGTCGCCGGCTGAAGCGGCGGCGCGCGTCCGACGACGATGGCAGCGTGCTGATCCTCACGCTCGGGTACGCAGTGCTGGCGATCGCCGTGATCCTCGTCTGCGTCGACGCGTCGTCGTTGTACCTCGCCCAGAAGCGCCTCGATGGCCTCGCTGACGCCGCCGCGCTCGCGGGCGCGGACGGCTTCACCCTCGTGATCGACACGGGTGAGCCCGTCGCTGAGCTGACCACGGAGGGCGTGCGCGATCAGGCCGAGACGCTCGTCGGCGACGTCGGGAACGGTGCGGTGGTCCTGGATGCCGGAACCCCCGACGGCGTGTCGGCGCGGGTCACCGTCGCGGACACATGGAAGGCGCCGGTGATCACACTGTTCGTGCCGGAGGGTGTCGCGCTGCAGGCAACCGCGACCAGTAGGACGGCCCTTCGCTGAGCGGCGCTGCGACGAACTAGGTCGTCGGCTCGCGGCGCGGCGCGCGACTGGCGACGATGATGCCGAAGACAGGGATCGCCCAGAGTGCGATCGCGACGATCAGTTCGATCACCGCGAAGACGACCACCGGAATCCCGGTGCCCTGCGTCGCGGCGTCGAAGGTCCCGGGCTGCACCAGCGACTCGGGCATCGGCGACAGGAGCGCCTGCAGAACGGCGACAGTCCAGTGGTCGGCGCCCGCTGCGTACAGGATCAGCACGACGAGCGATCCGGCCGCCAGCGCAAGTGTGACCGTGCCGCACACGATCGCCGTTCGCGTGCGACGCGCGACGCCGTGCGCGACGCATCCGACACCGAGAGCGGCGTAGAGCACCAGGAACACCAGCAGCATCGCTCTCCAATCGTGGTCGCAGGCACGAGTGTATCCGCGCGGTCGCAGGCGGGAGGAGAAGTGCGAACGGGAGGAGAGAATGCCGGGATTTCAGCCTCCCGATTGCGCATCTCCTCCCGTCGCCTCGCCTGAGTCGACCCAGCCGAAGCTGTTGAACCACTCCGCGCGCTCGCCGGCTTCCGCCGCCCCGCCGCCGGCGTCGTGCCGCACGAGCCGCCCGCCCGCATCGAACGCGACGAAGCCCAGGCACACCCGGCACAGCGCGCGGCCATCCGGAAACCCGCTCGGCAGCACGGATGCCGCCACCCCGGGAGCGCCCGACCCGGGGCATTCAGGGCCGTCGGCACCGGCATCCGTCCACATCAACGACCGATGGCGGTGCAGCCCGCGGTGGCCCTGCTCGCGCGTGCATCGGCGGCCGGCGCTGCGGCTGCGGCAGAACCGCATCGGCTCGGACGCGCCTGACCCCCCGGCAGCGCTCACGGCCGAACCTGCGGCACGAAGCGGGGTACCCACCGCAGGAACGCGAACGCGCCGAGAAGCCCGATGGCCCCGACGGCCCCGGTCGCGATCGAGAGCGACGACACCGCGGCGATCCCTGAGACGAGCAGCGGCGAGATCGCGCCGCCCGCATCGGTGAGAGTCCGCCACGAACCGAGGAACGGTGCCGGGTCGCCCTTCGGAGCGACATCCGCACCGAGTGTGAGCAGGATGCCGCTCGACAGGCCGTTGCCGACGCCGAGCACTGCGGCGAACATGGCGAACCACATCGCCGCGCTCGCCAGGTCGTGCGTGAAGGCCAGCGCCAGAAAGCCCGCGCCCATCAGCAGCATCGCGGGAAGCGCAGCCCAGAGGCGGCCGAAGCGGTCCATCACCTGCCCGCTCGCGTAGAAGAGCGCGAAGTCGATCGCGCCCGAGATGCCGACGATCAGGGCGATCGTCTGTGCGTCGAGCCCGATCGACAGGCCCCACAACGGCAGGACGACCTGCCGTGCCGATCGGACGGCCGAGAGGGATGCCGCGGCCAGCCCGAGACGCGACAGCACCCGGCGGAACCGCCACATCGTGCCGAACACGCCCACTCGCCCCGCGGTGGGGATCGATCCGGTCACGGCTTCCCCGGTGTCCTCCGCCAGCGACGCGGCATCGTCGGAGCCGTTGCCGGGCGTCGCGGCGAGCTGGTTCTCGGGGTCCGGTCCGAACAGCACGAGCACCACCGTTGCGACCAAGCAGGCGCCGAAGAACCAGATCGCGGCGTGCGCGTCACCGAACAGCCCGAGCAGGCCGGCTGCGACGAACGGCCCGACGAACATGCCGAGCCGGAAGGTTCCGCCCAGGAGCGACAGCGCCCGCGCGCGGAAGGCCAGGGGGACGCGCGTCGTCATGAACGAGTGCCGTGCGAGTCCGAAGCCCGCTGCGCAGAAGCCGATCAGGAAGACCGATGCCGCGAACACTCCGAGCACCGGAGCGAACACCATGCCCACCACACCGGCGAGCGACACCGTTCCCGCGATCGTCATCGTGAGCCGCTCGCCGATGCGCGCCACCGCCCACCCGGCCGGTAGGTTGCCGCAAAGCTGGCCGACGACCAGTGCCGAGGCGACGAGGGCGGCCGTCGCGACGTCGGCGCCGAGTTGCGCTGCGATGATCGGGATCAGTGGGATGACGGCTCCCTCGCCGAGCGCGAAGAGCACGGTGGGTCCGTAGATCATCGGACCGAAGCGCCGCAAAACGGGAGCGGCGCGGTCGGTCACCGCATCCACGTTAGTCTGGACTGTCATGCTTGATTTCGATCTGTCCGCCGATATTCAGGCGCTGCGCTCCACGTTCGCCGACATCAAGTCGGTGGTCGACGTGGACGCCCTCACCGCCGAAATCGCCCGCCTGAGCGCGGAAGCCGGTGCTCCAGACCTGTGGGACGACACCGACAAGGCGCAGAAGGTCACGAGCGCGCTCAGCCACCGTCAGTCCGAGCTGGCCCGTCTCGCCGAGATCGACAGCCGCCTCGACGACCTCGAGGTGATGGTCGAGCTCGCGAACGAGATGGACGACGAGGACGCCGCCGAAGAGGCCCGTCATGAGCTCGCCGAGCTCGAGGACGTCGTCGGCCAGCTCGAGGTTCAGACGCTCCTGGACGGCGAGTACGACGCGCGGCCGGCGGTCATCACGATCCGCGCCGGCGCCGGGGGAGTGGATGCCGCCGACTTCGCAGAGATGCTCCTGCGCATGTACCTGCGGTGGGCCGAGCAGCACAAGTACCCGGTCACGGTGATGGACACCTCCTATGCCGAAGAGGCGGGCATCAAGTCCGCGACGTTCGAGGTCGACGCGCCGTACGCGTTCGGCACGCTCAGCGTCGAGGCCGGCACGCACCGTCTGGTGCGGATGAGCCCCTTCAACTCCGCGGGCAAGCGTCAGACCTCGTTCGCGGCGGTTGAGGTCATCCCGCTGCTCGACGAGGCCGTCGAGGTCGAGATCCCCGAGAACGACCTGCGCGTCGACGTGTTCCGCTCCTCCGGCCCGGGCGGTCAGTCGGTCAACACGACCGACAGCGCGGTCCGGCTGACGCACCTTCCGACCGGCACCGTCGTGTCGATGCAGAACGAGAAGTCGCAGATCCAGAACCGTGCTGCCGCGATGCGCGTCCTGCAGTCGCGGCTGCTGATCCTGCAGAAGGAGCAGGAAGCGGCGATCAAGAAGGATCTCGCCGGCGTCATCACCGCGAGCTGGGGCGACCAGATGCGCTCCTATGTGCTCGCCCCGTACCAGATGGTCAAGGATCTGCGCACCGAGCACGAGGTCAACAACCCCTCCGCTGTGTTCGACGGCGACCTCGACGGCTTCATCGCTGCCGGCATCCGCTGGCGCAAGCGCCCCACAGACGACTGAGCGGATGCCGTGGCCTCGGGCAGGCGGCATCCCTTGTCTCAGGGACGGGGGAGCGGCGGCATCCGGTCAGGAGTAGCGCTCGCCCTCCAGGAACTCCTGGATGATGCGCGGCGACGCGTGGATGCACATGATCCGCAGCCGGTCGGTTCCGGTGTTGGTGAATCCGTGCCAGACACCCGCCTGCACCACGGCCGTGTCGCCGTCGTGCGCCAGGACGACGTCGTCGCCGATGCGGATCGTCGCCTCGCCCGAGACGACCATCCACGTCTCGCTGTAGGGATGCCGGTGCAGACCGGGACCTTGCCCGGGCTCGTTGTCGACGAAGAAGAACGAGATCTCCGAGCCGTGGTCGGCGCCCTCGAACTTCATCGTCCGCGATGTTCCGGCCCGGAGAGCCTCCGCCGGAATGGGTAGAGCGATCATCGATCCATCGTGGCGCGGCACACGGCGGGCGTCCAGATGCCGGCGCATGGCGCCCCGCCCAGCCGCTGCGCGCCACATTCCGCGGGCTTCTGTCCGCGAGACTGCAACCGGACGGCGAAACGGAGGGCATTACCCGCAGTCTCGACGTGCAGTTGCAGTCTCGCGGGGAAAGCTCGGGCCCCCGGCGTCACGCGGCGCCGACGCGGAGGAGGTCCTCGAGAAGCCCGCGCACCAGCAGCGTGCGATCAGGGAGCGTGTCGACGAGCACGTGCTCGTCATCGGCGTGCGCACCACCGCCGATGGCGCCGAGCCCGTCGAGCGTCGGCGTGCCGACTCCCGCCGTGAAGTTCCCGTCCGACCCGCCGCCGACCGCGGCCGATCCCGGGACCGGATGGCCGAGCCGCTGCGCGACCGCGCGCGCCCGCTCGAAGAGGTCGGCGGCGGCTCTCGACTCGAGCGGCGGCCGGTTTATCGCTCCCGCGACGACAAGCGAGGCGCCCGGCAGCGCGGGTCGGAGAGCGCGGATCGCCGCATCCACCCGCTGCTGCTCCGCCACCGTGCCCGCCCGCACGTCGATCGTGACCGTGGCGGACCCGGGCACCGTGTTGGCCGACGTGCCCGAATGAGCGACCGTCGGTGTGACGGTCGTGCCCAGCGCGGAGTCGCCCAAGCCGCCCAGCGCCATGACCTGGTGAGCGAGTTCCACCGTCGCGTTGATCCCGCGCTCCGGCTCGAGACCGGCATGGGCCGCACGGCCCGTGATCTCGAGGCGGTACCACGAGGTGCCTTTGCGCTCGATCTTCAGCGCGCCGCCGTCCGCCGATGCCTCGAGCACCAGCGCCGCCTCTGCTCGCCGCGCCTCCTCCTCGATCAGCGCCCGCGACGATGGTGACCCGATCTCCTCGTCGCCCGTGATCAGCAGCGTGACGCCCGAGAGGCCGGCGGCCGCGTGGAATGCGATCGCCAGCCCCGCCTTCATGTCGAAGCTTCCAGGACCGCGCAGGACTCGGCCGCGCGGAGTGTCTTCGACGACGGAGGGCCGGCTTGCGAGCGATCCGATCGGCCAGACGGTGTCGTGGTGTCCGACGACCAGCACGCGCGAGGGCTCCTCACCCAGTCGCCAACGCAGGTGCGTGCAGCCGTCCACGACGATGCGCTCGGGCGCGACGCCGAGGCGGACTTCGCCGAGGCGTGCCACCACATCCGCCGATCGGGCGACGGCGTCCGGGTCCGCTGAGGGCGACTCGCACTCCACGAGCAAGCGGATGTCGTCGACCATCGTGTCGACGTCGATCATGAGGACCCCCTGCTCCCGTCGCGCGCTGCTCGACCGGGGCGCGCGCGTCCAGCGCCCGACCCGGCCGTGCTCCTCGAACTGCCCATGGAACGAAAGGATACGAGGCGACGCCGACCACGGCGCCGGCGACGTGCCGACACTCCACCGGCGGCGGCCCCGGGCGACGAGCCGCTCGCCGCATTAGTATCGCCGCATGCCCCAGGTGCTCGGAGACTCCGGACCCGCCGTTCTGCTGCTCCCGGGCGGTGCCGAGGCCGTGGCGGGCTTCTTCCCCGGCCTGATCGAGGGTCTTCAGGCAGATCCCGGATGCCGCGTCATCCTCTACGACCGCCCGGGCACCGGTACCAACTCCATTCGTGGTGGACTCGCCGAGGCGGTCGAGGCGATTCACTCGACTCTCGCCGAATTGGATCTCGGGCCGGTCGTGATCATCGGGCAGAGCCTGGGCGGAGCCGTCGCGCTGCTGGTCGCGCGCGATCATCCCGAGGACGTGGCGGGCCTCGTACTCCTTGACCCGACTCCGGTCAACGACGTGAAGCTCGCTCGCCGGGTGGAGCGGACGGCCCGGATCACCGGCCGCCTGTCCAAGGTGCCCGGCCTGGGTCGACTGCTGCGAGCCATGCTGCAGTCAAGCGCCGAAAAGTCGGTGCGCCGCCACAGCATGGGTCCCGAGACGAGCGCGGCGATGCGCAAGATCGCCGACGTCGACCTGGTGACCCTGGGTGAGTCCGCGGCCGGGCTCGAGACGATCGCGAAGGGGTTCCACGAGACGCAGCTGGCGATGGTGCCTGCCGCTGTGGTCACCGCCGATCGCAAGGACAAGTCGCCGGTGCGCAAGGCGCACCAGCGGCTCGCGACCGCTCTGGGCGTTCCGCTGCAGTCATGGCCGACCGCCGAGCACGGCGTGCACTTGAGCCATCCCACCGAGGTGCTGGTGGCGAGTCGTGAGGTGGTGCGGAAGGTCGCCTCGGGCGGGTGACTCCGGCTGCCCGGCGGATGCCGCGGCCCCGGGTGTCGCGGGGCGCCTCGCGCGGCCACCCGCTTAGGCTCGAAACGCCATGATCCGGTTCGAGAACGTCACGAAGCGCTTCCGCGGCACCGCGAAGCCAGCGCTCAGCAAAGTGGACTTCGAGGTGCTGCGCGGGGAGTTCGTGTTCCTCGTGGGCGCATCCGGCTCGGGCAAGTCCTCGTGCCTGCGCCTCATCCTCCGGGAGGAGACGCCGAGCGACGGCCGGGTCGTCGTGCTCGGCCGGGACCTCCGCTCGCTCTCGAACCGCAAGGTCCCGTATTTCCGCCGCCACGTCGGCGCGGTGTTCCAGGACTTCCGGCTCCTGCCGAACAAGACCGTCTTCCAGAACGTCGCGTTCACGCTGCAGGTCATCGGCTCGTCGCGGGGTTTCATCCAGCAGGCCGTCCCCGAGGCGCTGGCGCTCGTCGGACTCGCCGGCAAGGAGAAGCGCTTCCCGCACGAGCTCTCCGGCGGCGAGCAGCAGCGCGTCGCGATCGCCCGCGCCCTCGTCAACCGCCCGCAGGTGCTGCTGGCCGACGAGCCAACCGGAAACCTCGATCCCGCGACATCCGTCGACATCATGCAGCTGCTCGCGCGCATCAACTCCGGCGGCACGACCGTGGTCATGGCCACCCACGAGGCCGGATTCGTCGACCAGATGCAGCGGCGCGTCATCGAGCTCGTCGACGGCGAGATGGTGCGCGACGAACGCCATGGCGGCTACGGTGACACTTCCAGCCTGCCCAGCCTCGCCCCCGAGCCGGAGCGCGGCGCCGCCGCCGTCGCGGCGCTGACCGCCGTGCTCGAGGTGCACCGCGAGACGGCGCTGACCCCCTCGGCCGCGGTCTCGTCCGCTTACGGTCACGGGACGGCGCCGGTCGCGGAAGCCGTGCCGGCGACCCGGCTGACGACGGATGCCGCCCCCGCC
>NZ_DASUNI010000003.1:0-8551 GCF_036277215.1 Microbacterium sp.
TCGATGCGTCCATGCACACAAGGTGCGCCGAATTCTTCCGCGGCAACCCGTACCCCACCGTGCGGCGGCGTGGGAACCGGGACGCACCTACTGCGCGAAGACGCTCTCGCGAGTATTTGGTCTTGTTTCTGGTCTCCGGGCCCTTCGGGCCGAGCGGAGAGCGCTCAAACGAGTAGGGATTCTGTGGCGGAATCCTGCGGAATTCACTGCTGGGGTACCTGGACTCGAACCAAGAACAACGGTACCAGAAACCGCCGTGTTGCCAATTACACCATACCCCAAGGCGCTCGGTGGAAGCCGGTGCCAAGGGTCAAGTCTAGACGACGCGCGCGACCCGGCCAAACCGAACGCGGCGCGCTCAGCCGACGCGGAAGGCCTCGAACGCGGAAAGTCGCCGGACCGACTCGGCCTTGCCGAGCAGCTCCATCGACTCGAAGAGCGGCGGCGAGACGCGGCGACCGCTGACGGCGACGCGCAGCGGGCCGAACGCGACACGGGGCTTGAGCCCCAACCCCTCGATCAGGGCCGAAGAGAGCGCCTCGTGAACGGCGGCGGTCGTGAACTCCGACTCGGGGATCTGCTCGAGCGCACTCACGGATGCCGCGAGCACCACGCCCGTGTTCTCCGGGAGACCGGCCAGTGCGTCGTCCTCGTAGAAGATGTCGTCGGTGAACAGGAAGCGCAGCAGGCCGGGCGCGTCGCCCAGAAGCGGCAGCCGTTCCTGGATCAGCGGCGCCGCCTTCCGCAGCAACTCGGCATCGGCGTCGCTCAGCGGAACGCTCAGCACGCCGGCCGACGCGAGATAGGGGACGATGCGCTCCGCGAAATCGGCGGGCTCCAGCATCCGGATGTGATCGCCGTTGATCGACTCGGCCTTCTTCTGGTCGAACCGGGCCGGGTTGGGATTGACGTCGACGATGTCGAACGCGGCGACCATCTCGTCGAGCGAGAAGACGTCGCGGTCATGCCCGATCGACCAGCCGAGCAGCGAGAGGTAGTTGAGCAGCCCCTCGGGGATGAACCCCTTCTCGCGCTGAAGGAAGAGATCTGCGCGCGGGTCGCGCTTGGACAGCTTCTTGGTGCCGTCGCCGAGCACGAGCGGCATGTGTCCGAACCGCGGGATGAAGTCGGTGACGCCCGCGTCGATGAGTGCGCGGTACAGGGCGAGCTGACGGGCGGTGGAGGGCATCAGGTCCTCGCCGCGCAGCACGTGGGTGATGCCCATCAAGGCGTCGTCCACCGGGTTCACGAACGTGTACAGCGGGATGCCGCCAGCCCGGAAGATCACGAAGTCGGGGAACGATCCGGCCGGGAACGTGACCTCGCCGCGGATGAGGTCGACGAAGGTGAGGTCCTCGTCGGGTACGCGGACGCGATATGCGGGCTCGCGGCCCTCGGCGCGGAACGCTGCGCGCTGCTCGTCGGTGAGGTCGCGGTCGTGGTTGTCGTAGCCGAGCTGCTTCGCGCGACCGGCCGCCTCGTTGCGGGCGTCGATCTCCTCGGCGTTGGAGTAGGACTCGTAGACCGCCCCCGCGGCGATCAGCTTCGCGAGGACCTCGCGGTAGATGTCGAAGCGCTGCGACTGGCGGTACGGCTCGTGGGGGCCGCCGACCTCGACGCCCTCGTCCCAGTCGATCCGGAGCCAGCGCAGCGCGTCCAGCAGCTGCAGGTAGCTCTCCTCGCTGTCGCGCGCGGCATCCGTGTCTTCGATGCGAAACACCATGGTGCCGCCGGTGTGGCGCGCGTACGCCCAGTTGAACAGGGCGGTCCGCACGAGGCCGACGTGCGGAAGACCGGTGGGCGACGGGCAGAAGCGCACGCGCACGTCGGCGCCGGAAGCGGTCGTGGTGCGGGGATCGGGGATAGACATCGCCGTCCAGCTTAGTTCGCGGCTACGCCAGCACCCGCGTGAGGGCCGCCAGCGTGGTTCGCACGGCCGGCACACGCTCGGCGCCGTGCGCGGTGACGACGTGGATCGTGCGCGCCTCGGCGATCGGCAGCGCAACCGTGAGCACGCCCGGCAGCCGCGGGAACGACTCGACCGCCATCCGCGGAAGGGTCGCGACGCCGATGCCCTGCGCGACGAGTCCCTCGACGGCGACGAAGTTGTCGGTCTCGAAGCTGATGCGGGGCACGAACCCGGCGCGCCCGCACAGCTCGAGCAGGTGACCACGGCAGCGCGGGCATCCGGCGATCCAGTTCTCGTCCGACAGTGCCGACATATCGATCCGACCACCGTCCGCCGCGGGGTGACCCGTCGGCAGGACGGCGAGCAGCTCATCCGTGCCGATCGCGCGCACCGCAAGACCACTGGCACTCGAACCGTGTGGATCGTCGCGGTCGCCCGGATAGCTGAAGGTCAGCGCGATGTCCGCCCGGTCCTCCCGCACCGCCTCGACCGCTTCGGGCGGCTCGGCCTCGACGTATGTGATCGTCACGCCCGGGTGGTGCGCGGCGAGGTCGGTGAGCAGCCGCGGCACGACCGTCGGCGACGCGGACGGGAAGCCCACCAGCCGTACCCGACCGGCGCGAAGACCTCGCAGTTCCGCGAGCTCGCCGGCAGCGGCATCCAGAGCCGTCGTCACGGCGGGCGCGTGACGAGCGAGCACGCGGCCGGCTTCGGTGAGGCGAACGCTGCGTCCGACCCGCTCGATCATCGGCACGCCCAGGCGCCGCTCGAGCCGCTTCATCTGCTGGCTCAGCGCCGGCTGGCTGTAGCCGAGCGCTGCGGCCGCCGCGGTGATGGATCCCTCATCGGCGATGGCCTTGATCACGCGCAGGCTCTGCACGTCGAATTCGGGATCATCCAGAACGCGATCGGACATGCTCGAAGCATAACCTCCGAGCATGATTCCGATCGAACACCTGCCCTAGACGGATGGTGTCAGCGCGAGGACTCTGGACTCATGGCCACTCTCGCTCCACCCGACCTTCGCGACGCCCGCGCCGAGTTCGCCGGCGGTCGCTCGTACCTCGCCGCATGCACGATGGGGCTTCCGACCCACGGCACTCGCGCCGCGGTCATGGCGGATCTGGATGCCGCGGCCACCGGCCATGCCGATGCGGCCGCCTACACGGCCATCGTGGAACGAACCCGCGCTTCCTTCGGCAGGCTGGTCGGGGTCGACGCCTCGCGGGTCGCGATCGGATCGCAGGCATCCGTCTTCGCCGGCCTGGTCGCCGCAGCCATCCCGGACGGCGCCGAGGTGCTGTGCGTCGAGGGCGACTTCTCGTCGATGGTGCTGCCGTTCGCCCACGCTGGTCGCGGCGTCCGCCTGCGCACCGCACCCCTCCAAGGACTGGCCGATGCGATCACCGCGGATACCTGGCTCGTGGCGTTCTCGCTCGTGCAGTCGGCCACCGGTGAGGTGGCGGACGACGCGGCGATCCGTGCCGCTGCGCGGCGGCACGGCGCCCGAACCCTGTGCGACGCGACGCAGGCGGTGGGATGGATGCCGGTGGATGCCGCGGATCACGACGCGGTGATCTGCCACGCCTACAAGTGGCTGTGCGCTCCGCGGGGTGTGGCTTTCCTGGCGATCAGCGAGGACTTCACCCGCGTTGTGCGACCGGTCTTCGCAGGCTGGTACGCGGGCAGCGACCCGTGGGTGTCCTGCTACGGCCACGAGGTCGAACTGGCTGCCGACGCAGGCAGATTCGACGTCTCCCCCGCCTGGCAGGCGTTCGTCGGAGCCGAGCCTGCCCTGGAGCTCTTCGCCTCACTCGATGCGGAGACCGTGTACGCGCACACTACCGGCCTGGCGGCGACGTTCCGCGCCGGACGTGGGCTCGCCGCCCCCGAGCGTGCGAGCGCGATCGTGACGTGGGCCGACCCCGACGGCCGCGATCTCGCCCGGCTCGCCGAGGCGGGCATCGCGGCATCGGGTCGCGCCGGTCGGGCGCGCGTGGCGTTCCACGTCTTCAACGACGAGCAGGACGTGGACGATGCGCTGGCGGCTTTGAGGCACTGATCTCCGCGGGCTGCGGCTTCGCGCTCTTTCCGAGGAACGACAGACCGGTCACGACGACCACGATCGACAGGGCGCACAGGGCCAGCCCGCCGTAGCCGATCTGCCCGAGGATGATCCCGGCGAGGATCGCGCCCACCGCGGCCACGAGGTTCATGATGAGGTCGCTCCGGCCTTGGCGGCGGGTGCGCAGCGCCTCGCTCGAGGACTCGGTGAGGAGGGCGGAACCGGAGACGGTCGAGGCGCTCCAGCCCAGCCCGAGCAGCACGAGGGCGACGGTGACGGTCGTCGCTGAGTCCTGTCCGATCGCGGCGAGCACGAGCGACGCGGCGAGCAGCACCTGACCGAGGAGGATCGTCGCGACGCGGCCGACCCGGTCGGCGAGGATTCCGAAGACCGGCGAGAGGGCGAACATCCCGGCGACGTGCAGGCTGATCGTGAGCCCGATGATCGTCAGCGAGGCGCCGTGGTGCAGCAGATGCACCGGCGTCATCGCCATCACCGCGACCATCACGCCATGCGCGCCCGCGATCGCGATGATCGCGTAGCGAGCGGCGAGGGGTCGGTCGGCGCGCGCGATCGCGTTGGCTCCATTCGCCACGGCTCGGGCGATGCGCTGGGCGAGCAGCAGCGGGTCGGGGCGCAGCCCGATCAGGTAGACGGCGATGGCGGCCAGCTGCGCGACGACCGCGAACACGTACGGACCGGTCAGGGGCGGCATCCCGATCGCCTCACCGACGATCTCGCCGGGGCCGACGAGGTTGGGGCCGAGAACGGCGCCGATCGTCGTCGCCCAGACGACGATCGAGAGGTCGCGGCCGCGCGATGCATCGGTGGCGAGGTCGGCGGCGGCGAAGCGGGTCTGCAGGTTGGCGGCCTGACCGGCGCCGATCAGCGCGAATGCCAGGAGCAGGAGCGGAAAAGAGACGACGGCTGCCGCGAGAACGACGACGGCGACGCCCGCGAGTGCGAGCAGCATTCCCGATGCGAGTGAGATCCGGCGGCCACGGCGCCGGGCGAACGCAGCCAGGGGCACGGCGAGGGCCGCGGCGCCGAGCGTGATGAACGCGGTGGCCAATCCGGAGAACGCCTCATCCCCCGAGATCTCGGCGGCCAGCACCGCCCCGAGCGAGATCGTCGCTCCGAATGCGATGCCGCCGAGCACCTGCCCGATGGACAGGACCCAGATCGTGCGTCTCCGAACGCGCGCGAGCTCTTCCGGCGGGATGCTGCCGGCCCCGGCATCCGTCCCGGTGTCAGCCATCTCGCGCTGTGTTGCGAAGCGTGCCGAGACCCGAGATCTCGACCTCGATGGTGTCGCCGGCCACGAACGGTCCGACGCCCGAAGGTGTGCCCGTGAGGATGACGTCACCGGGAAGCAGGGTGAAGGCCGCTGATGCGTAGGCGATGATGTCGGCGACCGAGTGGATCATGTCGGTGAGCGGAGCGCGCTGCGCGACTTCGCCGTTCAGTCGCGTCTCGAGGGTCGCGGAGGCGAGGTCGAACTCGGTCTCGATCGCAGGTCCGAGGGGACAGAATGTGTCGAAGCCCTTCGCGCGCGCCCATTGGCCGTCGGTCTTCTGCAGATCGCGGGCGGTGATGTCATTCGCGATCGTGTAGCCGAAGATGACCTCCGATACGCGCTCGACGGTCACATTCTTCGCAATCGACCCGATCACGACCGCGAGCTCGCCCTCGAACGACGTGAACTGCGACTGCGGCGGCCGAACGATCACGTCGCCGGGCCCGATCACCGCGGTGTTGGGTTTGAGGAACAGCATCGGCTCGGCCGGAACCTCGTTGCCGAACTCCTCGGCGTGCGCCCGGTAGTTGCGTCCGACGCAGACCACCTTCGAGCGCGGGATCACCGGCGCGAGAAGCGTGACGTCGCCGAGCGGGATGCGCTCACCGGTCGTGTCGAAGCCCGCGAACATCGGGTCGCCCTCGAGCACGACCAGATCGATGTCGTCGACGATGCCGAAGCGGATGGCGTCCTGGTGGATGAAGCGTGCGATCCTCACCGGCCCAGCCTACTCAGGCCGCGGCATCCGTCACCGGCCTGCTCAGGCGTCGAGGCGCAACAGCCAGCCGTGCTTGTCCTCGACCCGGCCGTACTGGATGTCGGTGAGCTCCTGGCGCAGCTCCAGCGCGAGCGTCCCGAGGGGCTGCTCGTCCAGGAAGTCCTTGCCCTTGAGCGTTCCGATGGGTGTGACGACCGCGGCCGTGCCGCACGCGAACACCTCGACGATGTCGCCCGACGCGACGCCGGCGCGCCACTCGGCCAGAGACACCGCCCGACCCTCGACCTTGTGGCCGCGGTCGGCAGCGAGCTGCAGGATGGAGTCGCGGGTGATGCCCTCGAGGATGGACGGCGACTGGGGTGTCACCAGGGTGCCGTCCTTGAAGACGAACACGACGTTCATGCCGCCGAGCTCCTCGACGTTGCGATCCTGGTCGAGGAAGACGACCTGGTCGCACTCATTCTCGTAGGCCTCCGACTGCGGCAGCAATGAGGCGGCGTAGTTGCCACCGGTCTTCGCTGCGCCCGTGCCTCCCTTGCCGGCCCGGGCGTAGTCCTCGCTGAGCCAGATCGACACCGGGTTGATGCCGCCGTGGAAGTACGCCCCGGCAGGCGAGGCGATCACGTAGTAGTTCACCTTGTGCGCCGGGCGGACGCCCAGGAAGGCCTCCTTGGCGAACATGAAAGGCCGCAGGTACAGGGTCTGATCCTGGCCCGACGGCACCCACGCGCCATCGACGGCGATGAGCTCGCGCAGCGACTGGATGAAGTAGGTCACCGGGAGTTCCGGCAGAGCCAGGCGGCGGGCCGACCGCTGCAGCCGACGCCCGTTCTGATCGGGGCGGAAGGTGTGGATCGACCCGTCCTCGTGCCGATACGCCTTGATCCCCTCGAAGATCTCCTGGCCGTAGTGCAGCACGGCAGCGGCGGGATCGAGCGTGATCGGGCCATACGGCTGAACGCGTGGACGGTGCCATCCGCCGTTCACCGACCAGCAGATGTCGACCATGTGGTCGGTGAAGTGGAGGCCGAAGCCGGGGTCGGCCAGGATCTCGTCGCGCTGAGCGGTGTTCTTGGCGGCGAGGTTCTTGGTAACGGCGAACTCGAGTGGCTTGAGTCCGGTGTCGGGGTCGGTTCCGATGAGTGTCATGTCACGTCCAAGGAGGTGTTGCGCCCACGATATGAGCGAGATTCAAGGGTACGCCTGCAGGCGCCGCGCGATCGCGTCGCCGATCTCGGCGGTCGTGCGGGTGTCGACGCCGCGGGCGTCGATGTCGTCCTCCACAGCTCGGGTGACGCGCTGTGCCTCGTCGTGCAGCCCGAGGTGATCGAGCAGGAGCGAGATGGACAGGATCGCGGCCGTGGGGTCGGCCTTCTGCTGCCCCGCGATGTCGGGCGCCGAACCGTGGACAGGCTCGAACATCGACGGGAACGCGCCATCCGGGTTGATGTTCCCGGACGCTGCGAGGCCGATGCCACCGGTGACGGCGCCGGCCAGGTCGGTCAGGATGTCGCCGAAGAGGTTGTCGGTGACGAGAACGTCGAATCGGGACGGGTTTGTGACCAGGAAGATCGTCGCCGCGTCGACGTGCAGATAGTCTACGGCGACTCCGGGGTGCTCCTTCGCCACCTCGTTCACGATCCGCTGCCACATGCCGCCGGCGTGGACCAGCACGTTGGTCTTGTGAACGAGGGTGATCTTGCTACGGCGCCGCTCGGCGAGATCGAACGCGTAGCGGACCACCCGCTCGATGCCGTAAGCCGTGTTCACTGAGGTCTCGTTCGCGACCTCGTGCGGCGTGCCCTTGCGGATCGACCCGCCGTTGCCGACGTAAGGACCCTCGGTGCCTTCGCGCACGACGACGAAGTCGATGTCGCCCGGCTCGGCGAGGGGCCCGGGCGCACCCGCGTACAGCTTCGACGGGCGCAGGTTCACGTAGTGGTCGAGCTCGAACCTCAGCTTCAGCAGGAGTCCGCGTTCGATGTTGGCGTCCTTCAGTCGCGGATCGCCGGGCACTCCCCCGACCGCGCCGAGCAGAATCGCGTCGTGCGAGGCGATGGAGGCGAGATCGTCGTCCGTGAGCGTGTCACCGGTTTCGAGGAATCGTGCGGCGCCCAACGAGAATTGCGTTCTGTCGAATCGGATGCCGGAACCCGCTGTCGCGGCGTCCAGAACCTTCTCCGCCTCGGCGATGACCTCGGGGCCGATCCCATCGCCGGGGATGACGGCCAGTCTCACTACGCGCGACATTGCTCTCCTTCACGTCCGCCACCAGGCGTCGGCGGCCCCTCCAGGGTAGTGGGCGGGAGCAGAGCGCCTCAGACGGTCGCCGCACGATCGCGAGGACTCCTCATCGGCGCAGGTCCGTGGTTCGGATTGACCGGCGAGTTCGAGCGGAACATCCGCATCCCCATCACCGCGACGCCCGACAGCATCGAGCGCGCGGTCGGCATCCTCGCGGAGGCGATGGAGGATACGCCGCATCCTGCGACCGCCCGCGCCCACGCCATCCTGTGAGCGCCCTTCGCGACGAGCCGGCGCGTCAGTGGTCGAGGCGTACCG
>NZ_DASUNI010000004.1:0-2416 GCF_036277215.1 Microbacterium sp.
CACGCCGCCCGGGTCGCCGTTCACCAGGGCGGTGCGGGAGAACTGGGCCAGCTGCGAGTGGGCGAACGCCTGCCGCGAGACGGCCTCCGCGCCGTGGACGATGCGCGGAGCGATCCCGTCGCCCTCGTCCACGCGTAGCACCACGTCGGGGTCCAGCAGTGCGAGCAGGTCCTCGAAGCGCCCGTCGCGCGAGGCGGCGAGGAAGGCATCGCTGACCTCGCGCCGGCGGCGCAGGTCCCGGTCGGGCACGGGCGCGGAGCCGCGGACCCGGCGCCGCGCCCGGCTCGCGAGCTGCCGCGACGCCTCCGGGGTGCGGCCGATGATCTCGGCGATCTCGCCGAACGGGATCGAGAACATGTCGTGCAGCACGAACGCGAGCCGCTCCGCCGGCGTCAGCGTCTCGAGCACGACCAGGACCGCCAGGCCGACCGAGTCGGCGAGCACCGCCTCGTGCTCGGGGTCGAGATCGCCATAGCGCTCGACCAGCGGGTCGGGCATCCGCCCCTCCTCGAAGGGATCGAGGCTCTTGGTCCGGCGGGCGCGCAGCATGTCGAGCGACACCCGGGCCACGGCGGTCGTGAGCCACCCGCCCAGGTTCATGATCCGGTCGTCGTCCGAGCGCTGCAGCCGCAGCCACGCCTCCTGCACGGCGTCCTCGGCCTCCGTCACCGATCCGAGCATGCGGTAGGCGACCGCCGTCAGGTGGTCGCGGTGATCTTCGAACTCGCTCGCGAGGTGCTCGTCGCGCTCCATGTCACATCCCTTCGTCGCCGTCCGTCAAGGCGTTGACGGACGAGCAGCGAACGACGTGACAGACCGGCGCCGCGGCTCAGACCGGATGCGACCCGCGCATCCGCTCCTCCGGCTCCGCGTCCGACGCGCGCCCGTACCGGTCGCTTACGTCCGGCGGGCGCACGATCAGGTAGCCGATCACGCCGACCACGGGGAGGATCAGCACGATCAGCGCCCACGCGATCTTCTTCACCGTGGTGAACTGCGGCCTGCGCACGATGTCGACGACGACGAAGACCCAGACCAGGAACCACAGGATCGCGATGGCGGTGAGCATGCCCGGACGATCCCCCACCCGCCACCGCCGCGCATCCTCCGATGGGGATGAGGCGCCCCGGAGTCACTCCGCGCGCGAGAAGCGCCAGATCGCGAGGGCCAGCATCCCGACGCCCAGCACCAGCACCATCCCGACCTCGACGAGCGCCGGCACCTGCCAGCCGAACCAGGTGACGCCCGGATCCAGCGTCTGCCGCGCCGCCTCGGAGACGTCGAGGTGGTCGAACACCAGGTGTCGCATGGCGTCCACGGCGTAGGTCAGCGGGTTGAGCCGGTTGAGCACCTCCAGCCACCCCGGCAGCCCGGAGACCGGGTAGAGGGCGCCGGACAGGAAGACCACCGGGAACACGACCAGCTGCATCACCCAGGTGAAGGTCTGGGCCTGCTTGATCGTGACGGCGACGAGCATGCCGAAGGCGCTCACGGCGAAGGCGACCAGCACCAGCAGGCCGAGCGCGCCGAGCAGCAGGCCGATGTCGTAGGGAACGCCGACCAGGCCGGCGAGCGCCAGCACGATCACGCCCTGCGACGCGGCGATGCTCGCCCCGCCCAGGCACTTGCCGAGCAGGATCGACGTCCGGCTGACGGGCGAGATCGTCATCTCCCGCAGGAACCCGAGCTCCCGGTCCCACACCAGCGACGCCGCGCTGATCATCGCCGTGAACAGCACCGCGATGCAGATCACGCCCGGGAAGATGAACGTCTTGAGATCGAAGCCGCCGGTGGACGCGGCGGACAGCGTCTGCAGCCCGGAGCCCAGAACGAACAGGAACAGCAGCGGCTGGACCAGCCACGTCATGGTCTGCCCGCGATTGCCCAGGAAACGGATCAGATCGCGATTCCAGACGGTCTTGACCGCCCGCGCCTCCGAGCGCCACGTGCGCTCCGGCACCCGGGCGGCGACGATGTCGGCCATGACGGCGCTCATCGCCGCGCCCCCGCCATCGCGCGCATCATGGTGCGGTTGAGGTCGGCCGTGCCGCCGGTCTCCGCATCGCGGATCGTCGAGCCCGTGTAGCGCATGAAGACGTCGTCCAGCGTCGGCCGCGAGACGGCGACCGACGTGATGGCGACGTCCAGCTCGGCGAACAGCCGCGGGACGAACGCCTCGCCGTCCTCGACGTGGAACGTCACCGCGCCCTCCGCCACCGCGGCCTCGATGCCGAAGCGGTCGCGCAGCGCGGCCAGCGCCGCGTCGTCGTCGGTCGTGCCGAGCACGACGCGGTCGGCGCCGACGCCGGCCTTCAGCGCCTGCGGCGTGTCGAGGACGACGATCTCGCCGCGGTCCATGATCGCGATGCGGTCGCAGAACTCGGCTTCGTCCATGTAGTGCGTCGTCATGAAGATC
>NZ_DASUNI010000005.1:0-6940 GCF_036277215.1 Microbacterium sp.
AGTTCACGCGTCACGTCGGCACGCCGGCCTTCCGCACGAGACCACTCGGTCGACAGCGTGGAGCCCTCGGGATCGTGCTCGTCGTCGTCGGTGGCACCGCTGCGCGCGTCCCGGATCGCCGCGAGCTGGGATAGCACCGACTGCAGTCGAGTCTGGAGGTCCCGTCGTCGGCCGTCGATCAGCGCCTGGAAGTCTGCCGTCATCTGATCGCCTCGGCGATGGGCACGGTTCCGCTGTTGAACCGGATCGTGCGGCCGATCGTCGCGTCTTCGACGAGCGTCACGGCGACGACGGCCGCGACATCCGCTCTGCTCACCGACCCCGATTCCGTCGAAGTCACGTCGATCCGGCCCGTGGGGTCGCCGAGCGTGAGCGAACTCGGCCCGAGCACGGTCCACGAGAGCGCGCTCCTGCGCAGGTGGTCGTCGGCCGCCGCCTTCGCGTCGGCGTACGCGTGGAATGGGTCGTCCGGCGCAACTCCGTGATCCTGCCGGGCCCCGAAATAGGACACCATCACGTAGCGGTCCACAGCCGCGGAGGATGCGGCATCCATCGAGCGGATCGCGGCGTCGCGGTCGACCGCGTATGTGCGCGCAGGGTTGCCGCCGCCGGCGCCCGCAGACCACACGATCGCATCGTGGCCGGCAAACAGGGTGGCGAGCTCGGCTGCGGCGAGATTTTCGATGTCAGCCACGACCGGTGCTGCACCGGTCGCTGAGACGTCTGCGGCGTGGGCAGGGTTGCGAATGATGCTGGTCACGTCATCGCCGCGATCCACGAGCAGCGGAGCGAGCAGCAGCGCCACCTTGCCGTGACCGCCGATGATCAGGATGCGGGCCATGTGTACCTCCCGGGGTTCGCATCCACGCTACGCAGCAGCGAGACCGAGCGCGCCACTTCGGCTATCTCGTCCGGGCGCACACGACAGCATCCCCCGATGAGGCGTCCGCCGCGGGCGACCCAGTCCCCCGCCCGCGAGGCGATGCCGACGGCCTCCCCAGACCACTGCCGGGTCTCGGCATTCCAGCGCTCGCCGCTGTTCGGGTAGGCGACACCCGGCAAGCCGGTGACGGCGGCCTTTGCGAGTGCGTCGCCCACCTCGGTCGCCTCGCAGCAATTGACGCCGACCGCGATGACGCCGGGCGCAGCACCGGCGAGCGCGAACGCCTCGGCGAGCGAATCACCCGAACGCAGCGCCCCATGCGAGATCGTCGTGCTGATCCACGCCGGGATGCCGACCGCCTCCAGCTCGATACACACAGCCTCGACCTCCGCGAGCGAAGGCACGGTCTCGACTGCGATCGCGTCCGGCTCAGCGGCGGCAAGCGCGTGGAGACGCGGACGATGCCACTCCCGCAGCTGCGACACGGTCAGTCCGTAGACGCCCGTGTACTCGCTGCCGTCCGCGCGCGCGGCGCCGAACGGGCCGACGGATGCCGCGACCCACGCCGCGTCGGGCTCCAGCCCCGCCTCATCACGGGCATCGCGCGCCAGCTGCACGCTTCGGGAGAGGATCGCGTCGACCTCCGCGTGACTGGCGCCGGCGGCATCCATGCCCGAGTAGCTCACCTGATATGAGGAGGTGATCGCGACTCGGGCGCCCGCGGCGAAGAACTCGGCGTGAGCACGGCGGATCGCCTCAGGATCGTCCCGGAGCAGTCGCGCCGACCACAGCGAAGACGAGAGATCGTGACCGTGCGCTTCGAGCAGCGTTCCGAGTCCGCCGTCGAGAACGATCGGACCCGCCGCGACCGCATCGCTGAAGGAGCTCACCGCGTCAGTCTAGGTATCTCCGCTCCCACCTGTGGGCGGGAACGAGTCACGGATACACTGCGAACGCCGGGCCCTCGTGCAGCGGGCCCCGCAGGGAGACGCCATGGCAGATGTCCCGCCGGCCGACGGTGGCGCGCAGGATCCCCACGCGCCGGGCAGGACCCCGCCACCGGCGCCACCTCCTCCGTACGCCGCTCGACCGCCGTATGCCGGAGTGCCGGCCATCATCCAGCGTTATCCCGGCGCGCCACCCGAACCGAATCCGGCGCTCCAGAGTCGGCCGAGCGGACCATACCCGTACTCGTACTCGCCGAACCCGCCTCCTATTGCTGAGCGCCCCACCACGTTGGCCGTGCTGGCACTCATCGCCGCCTTGGCAGGGGTCTTCGTCGCGTTCACGGGGCCTTTCGCGTTCGCATCGGGCCCGATCCTGATCGCCGCCATCGTCCTCGGCATCATCGCGATCGCGAATCGCCGCCAGGGCGGCAAGGGTCTCGCCATCGCTGCGATCGTCCTCGCGGTCGCCGGCGGGATCATGGCCTGGGTCATCACGGCGATCTTCGGCCTGGGGATGACGGGCGACCTGTTCCGCGATGACGAGCCCTTCGCCCCTCAGCCGATTCCGACACCTGATCCGTTCGTTCCGCCGGTCGAGGGCGAGCCCACCGACGGCAGCGATGGCAGCCGCGGGACGGTCGCGGCTCCCTATCCCTACGGCGAAGTCGTCACCATCTCGGATGCCGTGACCGGCGATCCGGTGTGGGAGCTGACCGTCGGAGCCCCCGTCGACGTGACCGTCGACCTTGCGGCCGAGGATCTCTTCAACCCCACGCCCGAGACCGGGACGTACACCGGAATCCCGGTCACCCTCACCTACGTCGGTCTCGAGACGGTCGATCCGTGGATCGACTACGAGTGGAACGTTGCGGTGACGTGGATGACCGCCGCGGGCACCCCGCTCGAGCAGGAGTACTTGATCCTCCCCGACGGCTATGTCGGCGTGACCGAGCTGGACGCCATGACCCACGGAGAAACAGTCACCTTCCACACGATCGTCGATGCCCCGCTCGACTCGGGCGGGAGCGTCCGCACGACGATCGGCTACGACTACGACCTGTACTGGTCGGCTCCCGGGTGAGTGGGCGTCAGCCCAGCATTGCTGCCCGGATCACAGCGAGATCGTGTTCTGAGATCTCGAAGACGCCGTACCGGAACTTGTAGCCCCAACGACTCTTGTCCTCGACGAAGTCCAGGTCGTCCAGCAGTGGACGGATCGGGGCCTCGCGAGCAGTCAGGAACGCCACCTTCCGGCGCCACGGGTGGAAGTCATCCGACACGTCGGACTGATACGGCTCGTCGTCTGCAACCTCGCCGATCGCAGTGAACGCCTGAACCGGATCGCCGTCGGGATGCTCGGTGCGCGGCGAGTAGAACACGATCCAGTCGCCGCGTCGCATCCGCTGGAGCATGTGCGGTTTGCCGTGATTCGCCTGTGTGAAACCACCCGCGACTCCTCGCTGCACGTGGCTGCGGCTGACGGTGTTGATCCATGCGGCCATGCCCGGAGGCTAACGCTTCGCGCCGACAGTGCGACCCCGGATCAGAGTCGGAGTCGATGCGTACCCTGAAACCATGACCATCACCTATCGCGGCACCACGGCCCTCATCACGGGTGCCAGCGCCGGACTCGGCATCGAGTTCGCCACTCAGTTCGCCGCGCGCGGCGCGGATCTCGTGCTCGTCGCGCGCCGCGAAGATCGCCTCCGGGAACTCGCCGAGCGCGTCGAGGGCGCGCACAGGGTTCGCGTCACCGTGCTCCCACTCGACCTCGGTCGTCCCGATTCTGCCGCCGAACTGACCCGAGCGCTCGAGGAGCGCGGGCTGAACATCCAGACGCTCATCAACAACGCCGGATTCGGCATGAAAGGCCCGTTCATCGAGTCGGATCCCGACCGCGTGGCGGCCATGGTCCAGCTCAACGTCAACACGCTGGTCGCGCTGACACGTCGACTGCTCCCCCAGCTCGTGCGCGGTGACGGCGCGCTCGTGAACATCGCGAGCAACGGCGCGTACCAGCCGTGCCCGAACATGGCGGCCTACGGCGCGACCAAGGCATTCGTGCTCAGCTTCACCGAAGCGCTCGCCTACGAGACACGCGAGACGCCGCTCACGGTGCTCGCGGTCAGTCCCGGTGCGACGCGGACCGAGTTCTTCGATGTGCTCGGACAGAAGGGGTACCGGGGCGCGACCTACCAGACTGCGGAGCAGGTCGTATCGCGCACCCTCCATGAGCTCGACCGCTCGAATACCCCGCCCAGCTTCGTCTCCGGGCGCATGAATGCGGTCGCCGCGAAGCTCGCCGGCATCGTGCCCAGGCGTCTCGCGCTCGCCATGGCCGGCCGAGCGCTCGGGTAGATCTGGTTGGAGTTTCTCGGCCACTCCATCGCCAACGCTGGTTGACTGGAGGCATGGCGAACGTCGCGATGTTCCCACTCGGTGCGGTCCTGTTTCCGCACACGCCACTGGCGCTGCGGATCTTCGAAGAGCGCTACCTCGTGATGCTCGGCCGACTGCTCGACGACGATGACCCCCAGTTCGGCGTGGTGCTCATCGAGCGCGGAAGCGAGGCGGGCGGCGGTGAGCAGCGTTTCCGCATCGGGACCATGGCGCGGATCACCAACGTGATGGCGGGCGAGAGCGACATCCACCTCATCGCGGTCGGAGGCTCACGCGTCGAAGTCGACGAATGGCGCGACGATGAGCCGTACCCGACGGCGACGGTTCGCGAGCTGCCCTCGCTCGTCTGGGATGACGCGCTCATTCCTCTGCGGGGTGAGGCCGAGCGAATCGTCCGGCGTGTGCTCTCGCGCGCGGCCGAATTCGCCGAGGTCCAGTGGGACCCCAACATCGAACTATCCGACGATCCGCTCGAATCGAGCTGGCAGCTGGCGGCGATCGCCCCGCTCGGTCAGCTCGATCAGTTCCGCCTGCTGCGCTCGACGACCGTCGGAGGCCTCCTTCGGGAGCTCATCGACCTGACCCTGGCCGCAGAACCGCTCCTGACGAGCGCACCGCGGGGCGATGAGTTCGATGCAGCGCTGGCCGACCTGCTGGACGAGGACGCGCGGACGGATCAGGGTCGCAACGAGGACGACGACCCGGACGCCGCGTCCGGCGACGACACGCCGCCCCGGGCGTGAGCGTGTCCCGCTACCAGCCCATCGTCCCGGGCTCGCCCTTGAAGGGCCCGACGATGTCCGATGTCACCCAGCCGCCGTAGAAGCCGCCCGGCTGTGGCACGACCTCTTCGCCGTCCACGGTGCAGCGATCCATCTTCCCCGCGTAGACCGCGACGCGGTCGGCCAGGAGCTCGTAGCCACGAGCGGGAGTCGGATAGTTCCATCCCGCTCCCTGCGCCGTCCGATCGCCACCGTGCACATCGAAGTACCGCGCCGATCCCTTGAACTCGCAGAACGACGAACCGCGCGCGGGCAGCAGGCTGCCGTCCGAGAAGGCCGCGATCGGGACGTAGTAGACCGGCGGATGACTGGTCTCCAAAACGCGGACGACATCCGACGTGTCGAGGATCCGCTCTCCGCCGAGGTCGATCGTCACACGCCGGTCGACTGTTTCGATGCGCGGCGGACGAGGATAATCCCAGACCGATTCCTGGCCGGCGGCGACGGGATGGGGGGCAGGACGCGACATCCCTCCACGCTACGCACGAATTCCAGGGCGAGGGCCGTCAGCCGACCTCGCCGTCGACATACAGCCAACGACCACCGAGCCGAACGACATGGCCACTCCTCCCGACCGGTCGCTGGCCAGCTTAGGTCGGACCCCAACCCGTCGTCCTCAGGCCGCGATCGCCGCCCGATCGTCGAGGATCGCGCGCACCGCGGCGCGACCGGCGCGACTGGCTCCGACCGTGGACTGAGACGGCCCGTACCCGATGAGGAACAGCCGAGGCTCGTCGACGGCGCGCGTGTTCGCCACCCGGATCCCACCCTCGGGAGTTCGCACGCGCAGCGGCGCGAGATGGTCCAGCGCCGGCCGGAATCCGGTCGCCCAGAGGATGGCATCGGCTTCGATGAAGGATCCGTCGGGCATGCGGACGCCGCCCTCCTCGATCGAGGCGAACATCGGGTGTCGCACCAGCACTCCGCGCGCCTGCGCCTCCCGTGCCCAGGGTGTCCAGTGCATGCCCGTCACCGATATGACGCTGCCCGGGGGCAGGCCCTGCCGGACGCGCTCCTCGACTCCTGCTATCGCGGCGATGCGCGCGGCGAGGTCGAAGGCCTCGTCGCTCCATTCGGGTTCGCGCCGTGTCATCCAGACGGTCTCGGCCACACGAGAGACCTCATCGAGCAGCTGCACGGCCGAGATCCCGGCGCCGACCACGATGACCCGCTGACCGGCGAAGTCTTCGGCGGAGACGTAGTCGGCGACATGCAGCTGGCGACCCCGAAAGCGACTCTGGCCGGGGTAGTGCGGCCAGAACGGGCGGGTCCACGTTCCGGTGGCGTTGATGACGTAGCGCGCAGCCCACGAGCCTCGGTCGGTCTCGACGAGCAGACGTCCATCGGCACAGTCGTCGGCGCGGCGGACCGCATTCACGCGAACCGGCCGCTGCACGTCGAGGGCATAGCGATCCTCGTATGCCGAGAAGTACGGCGGGAGGATGTCGCGGCTGGACGCATCCGGATCGGCTGGCGGCACCGGAAACCCGGGCAGCTCGTGGATGCCGTTGACAGTCGCCATCCGCAGCGATTCCCACCTGTGCTGCCACGCTCCCCCGGCCTGCTCGTTCGAATCGAGCAGGACGAAGGTCTCGTCGCCTGGCGTGGCACCCCGGGACGGTACCAACCCGCGCCGCCTGAGGTGGTATCCGGCCGACAGACCCGCCTGCCCCGCGCCGATTACGACGACGTCGACGAGCGCGGGTTCCACGCACGGGTCCACGTTATGAGGACGGCGCAGATTCCCCGGGGCACCCTGGTCGCCCGGAACCTGCTCCGCTAGATTACGCACAGGTCGATCCGCGCCCAGGGAAGGCGCTCACTCATGGCACCACGGACATGTATGTCGCTCGCCATTGGTCTGACTGCCGTCGCGCTTCTGGCCGTCGGCCTCGGCGGATGCGGCCAACCGCCGGCGAGTCCCCCCA
>NZ_DASUNI010000006.1:0-4410 GCF_036277215.1 Microbacterium sp.
ACACGACCTCGTGGCCCGCCGCCTCGGCGCGTGCCTGCAGCGCACGGCCCAGCTCATAACCGCCCGAGTCGGCGGCGAAATGGATGCGTCTCATCTCCGTGACCCTCCTGCGCGCCGGCCCGTCACACCGGAGGCGCGACGAACAGGCCCTTGTCGATGTCGTTGAACGATTCGCGCGCGATCAGTTCGCTCATCTCCTGCGCCGTTCCCCACTGATCCTGGTTGGACACTTCCTTGATGTTCAGGCGGTGCGGGCTCCAGGTGTCCTCGTCGATCACGGCGAGCTCGGTCGTGTACTCGATCGTGTTGCCGGCCGGGTCCAGGAAGTAGGCGAACGTGTTGTCGCCGGCGTTGTGCCGGCCGGGCCCCCAGATCATTCGCGCACCCGAACGGAGGATCTTGCCGGAGCCGCGCATCCACTCCTCGATGCCGCGCATCTCGAACGAGAGGTGGTGCAGCGAATGGTGCGGACCCATCGCGATCGCGACCGAGTGGTGTGTGGCGTTGCAGCGCATGAAGTGCATCATGTCGGTGCCGTCGGGTCGGGTGAGCGAGTCCGAGATCGAGAAGTCGAGGTGATCGATGTACCACTGCGCCGACTGATTCAGGTTGGCGGAGTTGAACACGACGTGCGACAGCTTGGACGGAATGGGCTCGCGTTCGCGGATCTTGCGCGCCTCGCGGGTCTGGTAGCCGGTCGAGAACTCCAGTACCCGCCCGTCGCCGTCGAAGACCCGGAACCCGTAGCCTCCGCCGAACCCGGTGAGCTCTTGCGGGTCCTGCACGAACTGCACGCCGTCGGAGCGCAGCTTGTCGGCGAGCGCGTGGACGTCGTCGCGATCCGCGACGGCGAAGCCGACGAGGTCGATGCGCTTGTCGTCCGACCGGAGCCGCAGGATGAAGGGCTCGGTCGAGCCCTCGGCTGCGAGGTAGCTCAGTCCCTCCTCGGCGTGCACTTCGGTGAGGCCCCAGAACTTCGTGAAGAAGCTGCGCTCCTCCTCGAAGTTCGGCACCGCCAGCGCGGCGTAGCGAAGGTGCGATACGAGTCGCTCGGTCATATCCTGATCTCCTTGTTCACGGGTGCCGGGCCGCGCGATCGCGTCCGCGGCCGCGGGCGTGCGGCCGGCAGCTCCGGCGCCGGAACGGCGGCGCCCACACGCGCGACGAGTTCGCCGATGCCCTCGACGATCATGCGCACTTCATCACCCTCGGCCAGGGGCGGCGGCGTGAGACCGCCGGCCCTCCCCCACAGCTCGCCCAGGCAGCCGCCGTTTCCGACGGTTCCCGATCCGAGCACATCGCCGGGGACCACTTTCGAGTTGCGCGCGGCGTACGCGACGATCTCGGGGAACGGCCAGCCCATGTTCGAGACGAGATCCTCGCCGATCAGGGCGTCGTTGACGAACACCTCTGCCCGCACCGCGAGGAACCCGTCCTCGTCGAGGAAAGGCGCGAGCTCATCGGCCGTCACGATCCAGGGGCCGAGTGTGGTGCCGAAGTCCTTGCCCTTCGCCGGGCCGAGTCGCACCTTCATCTCACGCGCCTGCAGGTCGCGGGCCGACCAGTCGTTCATGATCGTGTAGCCGAAGATGTGGGATGCCGCGGCATCCGGTGCCAGGTTCGCACCGTCGGACCCGGCGACACCGCCGATCACCACAGCGAGCTCGAGCTCGAAGTCGAGACGCTCGGTCACCGGGGGCCGCACCGGCTCGCCGGGGCCGAGGACGGTGTGCGGATTGGTGAAGTAGAAGGTCGGCGCCTGGTACCACTCGGGCACGACCTCGCTCTTGCCCTCGACACCGGCGCTGACGCCTTCGACGTGCTCCTCGAAGGCGACGAAGTCGCGGATCGCGGCAGGGACGAGGGGGGCGAGCAGCTGCACGTCGGTCAGTGCGATGCGATCCTCGGGTCGTTGAGCGAGCGAAGCGAGACGAAACGCCTCGTCGATGGCGGACAGTCCCCGCGCCAGTACGTCGGCGACGCTCATCCCGTCGGCGAACGGGACCACGTGATCGTCGACGACGAAACCTTCGCCGATACGTTTCGTCTCGGTCGCGGAGACCTGCGCCGAGCGAGCGTCAGCGAGTCGAAGCGTCCCTCGCTCAACGACCGGGTACTCCCAGCGGGCGATCCTCATGCTCGCACCAGGGTCTCCAGCAGCGCGTCGGCGTTGCCCCCGAGAATGCGCTCGGTCAGCTCGGCCGGCAGGCCCGCGCCGCGCACCAGCGAAACCGGGTCGTCCAGGCCCATGTCGAACGGATAATCGCTGCCGAGCACGACCTGCGATCCGCCCGCCACCTCGACGAGGGTGCGCAGGGCGTGCGGGTCGTGCACCACCGTGTCGAACCAGATCTTGCGCAGGTACGTCGAGGGCTCGTGCTCGCACCGGTGCGCTTCCGGCCGCACGTGCCACGCGCGATCGGAGCGGCCGATCGCGGTCGGCAGGTAGCCACCGCCGTGCGCGGCGACGATCTTGAGACCGGGATGCCGGTCGAGTACGCCGGCGAAGATCAGGTGCGAGAGGGCGACCGCGTTCTCGGCGGGCTGGCCCACGGTGTTCGACAGGTAGAACCGGTCGAGACGCTCGTCGAGGCTGCATCCGAAGGGGTGGAGGAACACCACCGCACGCAGCTCGGCCGCACGCGCCCAGAATGGTTCGAGCCGGGGGTCGGAGAGCTCCACGTCGCCGGCGAAGGACGAGATCTCGACGCCGGCGAGACCGCGTCCGAGCACGGCGTCGTCGAGGCACTCCACCACGCGTTCGGGATGCTGCAGCGGAACGAGCCCGAGACCTGTCAGGCGGTCGGGCGCCTGGGAGACGTGCGCGGCGACCTGCCGGTTGGCCTCGTTCGCGATCCACACCGCGAGCCCTTCCGGCGCCCAGGGGTAGAAGTGGTTCGGTGAGGCGCTGACCCACTGCCGGTCGACGCCCTGCGCGTCCATCTCGGCAAGGCGGACGCTCACGTCCGTGAGCTTCGGGATGCGCGCGCCCACCATCGGGCCCGAGACCTTCAGGCTCTCCGCGCCGTTGCGCTTCAGCTCCAGTTCGGCCGCTTCGCGGACGCCGTCGGGCGCGCGGCGCTCCACCTCGGCCTGCAGCGCAGGCAACAGGACGTGCGCGTGGACGTCGGTGACCGCGATGCGGGTGGGTCCGAGGACGTCGCTCATACGGGCTCCGCCATCCTTCTGGCGACGGCAGCGAACAGCCCGCCGGTGTCGGCGTCGCGGTTGCCCTCGATCTGCCACTGTCCGAGTTGGACGGATGCCTCTACGACGGTCTTGACGCGCGGAACGCGGCGAGCGTGGAACTCGTCCCACAGCGTCTCGTCGACGGCATTCCGCTTCGTCAGCAGTTCTGTGAGCACGAAGGCGTCCTCGAGACCCTGGGCTGCGCCCTGCGCGATGGTCGGAGGGCAGCTGTGCGCGGCATCCCCGATGAGCGCGACGCGACCACGGTTCCACGGGGTGTCGACGAGGTGCTGCGTGAACCAGGTGTAGTTGGCGCGGGCGCCGCCTTCCAGGTCCGCGCGGATCGAATTCCATGGACCACCGTAGGCGCGCGACTCCTCGAGCATGATGCGGGTCGCCTCCTCGTCCGAGGTGCCGAACCGGTCCTCCGCCTTCTCCACGAGGAAGGCGTACATGGTGTCCTCGCCTGTGGGCGTGTAGCCGGCGATGTAGACCGGGCCGCCGTAGTACAGTTCCGTGCGCTCCACCTCGGCCGGTCGTGAGACGAACGTGCGCCAGATGCCCATCCCGGTCGGTTCCGGCTTCGTCTCGATTCCGATGAGGTCGCGCACAGCCGAGTTGAGGCCGTCGGCGCCGATCAGCAGGTCATACTCCCCGGCCGACTCGTCGTCGACATAGACCTCGACCGCGTCGTTCGCGCGCGCGTCTACGCCGGTGATCTTCTTGCCGAAGTGCACGCGGGCACCGGCTCGCTCAGCGTGCTCAAGCAGGATCTGTGCGAGAGCCGCCCGAGGGATTCCCATCGATGCGGGGTAGTCGGGGCCGCCCGACTTGGCGTCCGGGAGTTGCGCGACGATCGGCGCATCCGGGCCCGGCGCGCGCAGGTTGAGTCCCTCGAACGCGAACCCCGCGTCCCTGATGTCCTCCCACGCTCCGAGCGCGTCGAACACGCGGAACGCGTTTCCCTGCAACGAGATGCCGGATCCCAGGGCGCTCAGCTCGGGCTTGGCCTCATACAAGTCGACCTCAACGCCCGCCTTGGCGAGCTGGATGGCGGCGGCCAGCCCCGCGACACCGCTTCCGGCGATGGCGACCTTCTGGACTGCGGTCATGTCAGAACCTCCCTGTTCTCGTACTGCTGTCGGATCTACAGGATCGCGACGGGATTGATGGGTGAGCCGACCGCACCCGTGATGGGCAGCGGCGCGGCGGAAAGCAGGA
>NZ_DASUNI010000007.1:0-4107 GCF_036277215.1 Microbacterium sp.
ATGTCGCGCGCGGGCTGGCGGATCGTGGTGAGCGGGACGGCCGCGAACGTGGCGAATTCTATGTCGTCGTAGCCGACCACGGCGACGTCCTGGGGGACGCGCAGCCCGGAGCTCAACAGACCCTGGACGATCCCCGCCGCGAGGAGATCGTTCGTGGCGATGATGCCGTCCGGGCGCTCGTCCGGTGGGAGCGCCGCGACCTGCTCGCCGAGCACGCGGCCGAGTTCGGGCGTGGTGCGCGGGGTCCAGGAGATGTCGAGGCGAAGCCGCGCCTGGTCGGTGGCCTCGAGCGCGCCCTGCAGGCGCTCGCGCACCTGACGCACCTCCTCGCGCGCCCCGAGGAAGGCGATGCGCGTGCGACCCAGGCCGATGAGGTGCTCGGCGGCCATCCGACCGCCGGCGACGTTGTCGAACGACACGGAAGGCCAGACGCCGGTGTCGTCGACGCTGTCGACCAGGACGACCGGGATGCGCCGCGCCCGCAGACGGGCGAGCCAGGGCGCGGTCTCGCCGAAGGGCGCGACGAGCGCGCCTTCGACCTGCACGCGCTCGAACAGCTCGAGGTGGTCGCGCTCCTTGGCCACGTCGTCGTCGCTGTTGCCCACGAGCACGCGCAGCCCGGCCGCCGCAGCCGCGGCTTCGGCGCCCGCCATCAGGTCGGCGAAGAACGGGTTCGTGATGTTGATCACGGTCATGCCCAGCAACCCGCTGCGGCCGGCGCGCAGCTGCTGAGCGGCGTGCAGCGGAACGTAACCGAGCTCCTCGACGGCCGCGACGACTCGCGTGCGGATCTGCTGACTGACGCCGTCGGGGCTGTTCAGCGCCTTGGACACCGTGCTGATCGACACGCCGGCGAGCTTGGCGACGTCTTTGATGCCCGTCCGCTTCACGCTTCCCCCCCGTTCTGCCCGTCCAGTGTATGCGAAAGCGCTTTCCGAGCGCTCGGGCGCGGGGTGTGCGCGTTTTCGGCGGGGTGCAGCGCGGCCACCTCGCCGGAAGTGCACGAACCGCTCGCGAGAGTGCACCTAACCGCTCGCGAGAGTGCACTTAACCGCTCGCGAGAGTGCGTGGTCCATGCCGCGAGTGTGCCTTCTCCCGCCCGCGAGAGTGTATGAAACCGGTCCGCGAGTGGTTACGTGCACTCTCGCGAGCCGTTTCGGGCATTCTCGCGAGCGGTAGCGTGCACTCTCGCGAGTGGTTACGTGCACTCTCGCGCGCGGGAGCATGCACTCTCGGCGGCCGGACGCAACCCCCGTGCGGTTTGTCGGAGCCCGGGCGTAGACCCTGGGGATGGACACGCATCGCTCGCTCGACGTGTGGGTGACCGGGGGGCTCATCCGCGGCATCCGCGAGGGTGCCACGACGGCGTGGCGCGGCATCCCCTACGCGGCCCCGCCCGTGGGTCGGCTGCGCTTCCGTGCGCCGCGGCGAGTCCTGCCCTGGCAGGGATGCCGCGACGCCGCGCTGTTCGGACCGGCGGCCACGCAGGCGCACAAGGGCCAGTTCACCGGTGTGGGGCCCGACATCCCGTCGGGCGAGGACTGCCTGACGCTCAACGTCGTCGCACCGACCGCCGCATCTCCCGGGCCGCTGCCGGTCATGGTGTTCATCCACGGAGGCGGCTACAGCACCGGCTCGTCGCGCGACTTCAGCGGTCAGGGGCGCAACTTCGTGCGCACGGGCAAGGTCGTCTACGTCAGCTTCAACTACCGGCTCAGCGCCCTGGGCTACCTCGACTTCTCGCGCTACTCGACGCGCCTGCGACCGATCGAGTCGAACCTGGGTCTGCGCGACCAGATCGCGGCCCTTCGCTGGGTGCGCCGCAACATCCGCGCGTTCGGGGGTGATCCCGAGCGCGTGACGGTCTTCGGCGAGTCGGCCGGAGCCAACTCGGTCACCACCCTCATGGCGACGCCGTCCGCCCGAGGGCTCTTCGCCCGGGCGATCGCGCAGAGCGCGCCGCCCAACGCGGTGTACCCGCGCTCGGTGGCGAGCGCCTGGGCGGAGGAATTCGTCGAGATCCTGAGGCGACGCACCGCCGACGGACTCCCGGGGCCGAACCTCGAGCACCCACTCACCGTCGCGCAGACGGTCCACCTGCTGACCCGCGTGGACGCGACCACCCTGGTCAACGCGGCCGTAGTGCTGCAGACCCGCATGCCCGACGAGTATCCGGGGCTCTTCTGCCTGGCGCCCGTGATCGACGGGCGCCTCGTGCCGCGGCATCCGATGTCGGCCTTCCGGGGCGGCACGGCGCACCGCATCCCGCTCATCATCGGGACCAACGACCGCGAAGGCTCGATCTTCCGCGGACGCATCGACATCCTTCCCCGTACGCCATCGCGGATCGACGCCGTGCTCGCCCGCGCCACGCCCGAGTCGCGCGCCATGATCTCGCGCGCGTACCCGGGGCTTCCCGGTGGTCCCCTCGCGCTGGACTTCGGGGGCGACTACGCGTTCTGGTACCCGTGCGTCGCTGCGGCCGAGCGGCACGCCCGGTACGCGCCGGTGTACTTCTACCGCTTCGACGTCGCGCCGCGGCTGCTGCGCTGGGCGCGCCTGGATGCCACCCACGGCCTCGAGATGTTCGCGCTGTTCGAGCAGGCCGATGCGCCCCTCGCACGCACGATGACCTCGCTCGGCGGCCGGAAGGTGTTCAGCAGCGCAGGAGAGCGCATGCGGGATGCGTGGCTCAGCTTCGCCGCCGTGGGTGCACCGCCCGAAAGGTGGCCGCGGTACGAGGAGCCGGAGCGGCTGACGCTCATCATCGCGGATCGTGACCGCGTCGAGCCGGACCCGCGGGCCGAACGCCGTCAGGCGTGGACGGCTCTGCTGCCGCTCGCATGAGGCGCTGTTCGCACGTCAGGCCAGGGCTTCCGCCACGACCGCGCGGGCCTCCTCCTGCACCTCGCGCAGGTGCTCCTCGCCCCGCAGCGACTCGGCGTACAGCTTGTAGACGTCCTCGGTGCCCGAGGGGCGCGCGGCGAACCATGCGTGCTCGGTCACGACCTTGAGCCCGCCGATCGCCGCGCCGTTGCCGGGCGCGTGCGACAGCTTCGCTGTGATCGGCTCGCCCGCGAGCTCAGTCGCGGTGACCGCCTCCGGTGCCAGCTTGCCCAGCTGCGCCTTCTGCGCGGGCGTCGCCGGAGCGTCCACCCGCTGGTATGCCGATGCGCCGAACTCGGCCTCGAACTCGGCGTACCGCTGCGACGGCGTCTTGCCGGTCACGGCGAGGATCTCGGCGGCCAGCAGGCACAGCAGGATTCCGTCCTTGTCGGTCGTCCACACGGTGCCGTCCTTGCGCAGGAACGAAGCGCCCGCCGACTCTTCACCGCCGAATGCGACGGAGCCGTCGAGCAGACCCGGAACGAACCACTTGAAGCCGACCGGCACCTCGAGCAGCTTCCGCCCGAGCGACTCGGCGACCCGGTCGATGATCATGGAGGAGACGAGGGTCTTGCCCACGGCGGCATCCGCAGGCCAGTTCGGCCGGTGCGCATACAGGTAGTCGATCGCCACGGCGAGGTAGTGGTTGGGGTTCATCAGGCCGCCGTCGGGTGTGACGATGCCGTGGCGGTCGGCGTCGGCGTCGTTGCCGGTGGCGATGGCGAACTCGTCGCGCTTGCCGATCAGCGAAGCCATCGCGTGGGGTGACGAGCAGTCCATCCGGATCTTCTGGTCCCAGTCGAGGGTCATGAACCTCCAGGTCGGGTCGACCAACGGGTTCACCACCGTCAGCTCGAGGCCGTGCCGGTCGCCGATCTCGCCCCAGTAGCCGACGCTCGCCCCGCCCAGCGGGTCGGCGCCGATCCGGACACCGGCCTCCTTCACCCTGGCGAGGTCGACCACGTTGGGCAGGTCGTCGACGTACGTGCCGAGGAAGTCGTAGCCGCCCGCGGCCGTCCGGGCCCGGGTGAACGGCGTACGACGGACCTCCGCGAGCCCGCTCGCGATCAGCTCGTTCGCCCGGTCGGCGATCACCGAGGTTGCATCGCTGTCGGCTGGACCACCGTGGGGCGGGTTGTACTTGAAGCCGCCGTCGCCGGGCGGGTTGTGGGACGGGGTGATGACGATGCCGTCGGCCAGCCCGGACTGCTTCCCGCGGTT
>NZ_DASUNI010000008.1:0-2597 GCF_036277215.1 Microbacterium sp.
TATCCGGCGATCCTCGGCACCGCGGAACAGCGCCAGCTCCCACTCGTCGCGCTCCGGCCGCGGCGGATCCGTGCGCGGATGCCGCTGCGCACCGTACAGCTCGGGCTGGACGTCCTTGCCGCCCGTCAGGATCAGCCCGTCGAGGCCGTCCAGAACGACGGATGCCGCCAGCTCGGGGTTCGGCTGCGGCGGCAGCAGCACCGCCACTCCCCCCGACGCCGCCACGGCGTCGAAGTACACATGCGGCAGGAACGCGGCCCGCACGTCCCACACCCCCGCCTTCGCCTGCTCGAGGGACGTCGTCAGCCCGATCACGGGCGCGCGGCCGTGCCGCTGCGTCTCGTCTCGTCTGCGGTTCGTGTCGGGCGCTTCGGGGCCTCGGTCAACGAGCGCCTCGCTCGATGACCGGGACCCGATGTCGTCAGAGGCGTTCGAAACCACGGATCCGCTCCCAGTCGGTCACGGCGGCGTCGTAGGCCTCGACCTCGATCCGCGCCTGGTTGAGGTAGTGCTCGACCATGTCGTCGCCGAACGCCGCGCGGGCGACCGTCGACTCCGAGAACAGCGCCGCCGCTTCGCGCAGTGTGGTCGGCAGGTGGTCGACGCCCGATGAGTAGGCGTTGCCGGCCAGCGGGTCGGGCATCGGCAGCTCGTTCTCCACGCCGTGCAAGCCGCCGGCGATGATCGCCGAGATGCCGAGATAGGGGTTCACGTCCCCACCGGGCACGCGGTTCTCGGGGCGCAGCGACTGCCCGTGGCCGATCACCCGCAAAGCGCACGTGCGGTTGTCCAGCCCCCACGCGACTCCTGTCGGTGCGAAGGTGCCCTTCTGGTACCGCTTGTACGAGTTGATCGTGGGCGCGTACAGCAGCGTGAACTCGCGGAGCGTGGCCAGGATGCCGGCGATCCAGTGCTCCATGAACGGACTGAACCCGTAGGGACCGTCGCCCGCCATCACCGGAGTGCCGTCGTCCCCGCGCACCGACAGGTGGATGTGGCAGCTGTTGCCCTCGCGCTCGTTGAACTTCGCCATGAAGGTCAAAGACTTGCCGTGCTGCTCGGCGATCTCCTTCGCACCGCTTTTGTAGATCGTGTGCTGGTCGGCGGTCTCGAGCACCTCCGCGTAGCGGAACGCGATCTCCTGCTGACCGAAGTTGCACTCGCCCTTCACTCCCTCGCAGTACATGCCCGCACCGTCCATGCCGCGGCGGATGTCGCGCAGCAGGGGTTCGAGACGTCCCGAGGCGAGCAGGTCGTAGTCCACGTTGTAGTCCGTCGACGCCTTCAGGTCGCGATAGCCCTTCGCCCAGGCATCCCGGTATGTGTCGTCAAAGACGATGAACTCGAGTTCCGTGCCCGCGTACGCCGTGAGGCCGCGCTCGGCGAGGCGATCCCGTTGGTGCTTGAGGATCGCCCGCGGCGACTGCGCCACCGGGTCGCCGCTCTCCCAGCCGAGGTCGGCGATGATCAGGGCGGTGCCGTTCATCCAAGGGATGCGCCGGAGGGTCGCGGGGTCTGACAACAGCATCATGTCGCCGTACCCCTTCTCCCAGCTCGACATGGCATAGCCGTCCACCGTGTTCATGTCGACGTCGACCGAGAGCAGATAGTTGCAGGCCTCCGCGCCGTGCGGGAGCACCTCCTCCTGGAACAGGCGCGCGGACACGCGCTTGCCCACCAGGCGCCCCTGGGCGTCGGCGAACGCGACGATGACCGTGTCGATCTCGTCGGCTGCGATGGCGGCGTTCAGCTCCGAGACGCTGAGGTTCCCTGGCATCCGTCACCTTCCCTTGCGCTGAGCACTGCGCGTCGCGCGCACCGTGGCCGGCGTCCGCGCTCGGTCCACTGTAATCATGAAGTTCGTCCCAAAGGTAGACAGAACCCACCTTTAGGCATCACAATCATGCGCAAGGCGCCCGCTCCGCGCCGCACCCGAACGCACGGAGGATCGATGACTCAGTCGCGCAGTGATTCCGCCAAGGTTGCCGGAGCAACCTATACGCGGGCAGGCCAGGGATACTTCGAGAAGCGCACCCTCAAACGCTCCGCCGGCATCTGGGGGCTGTGGGGCCTCGCCGTCGCCGCCGTGATCTCGGGCGACTTCTCGGGCTGGAACTTCGGCATCGACTTCGCCGGATTCGGCGGGATGCTGATCGCCTTCGTGATCCTGGTCGCGATGTACTACGGCATGATCTTCTCGATCGGAGAGATGGCGGCCGCCATGCCGCACACGGGCGGTGCGTACTCGTTCGCCCGATCGGCCATGGGCCCATGGGGCGGACTGATCACCGGCGCGGCGGAGACGATCGAGTACGTCGCGACCACCGCTGTCATCGTGTACTTCTCCGCCTCCTACGCGGATGCGATCACGAGCGAACTGCTGAACTTCTCCATGCCCACGTGGGTGTGGTGGATCATCCTGTACGTCGTCTTCATCGCGCTGAACTCCGCCGGGGCCGCCATCTCGTTCAAGTTCGCGATCGTGGTCTCGATCATCTCGATCGGCATCATCGTCGTCTTCTCGGTGATGGCGATCTTCTCCGGTGCATTCCAGTGGGCCAACCTCTGGGACATGGCGCCCGATCCGGGTCAGACCG
>NZ_DASUNI010000009.1:0-7736 GCF_036277215.1 Microbacterium sp.
CGTTGTCTCCGAACAGGGCGACGATCTCGCCGGCTCGGACGGTGACGCTGGCATCGGACAGCGCCTGGACATGGCCGTACCGCTTGCTCACGTGCAGACCCGCGATAGCGACATCAACGCCGCCCGCCTGGTTCTGTAGGCCAGCTCTCATCGCAACTCCTTTGTCCGGCGACCGATCACAACCGTGCTCGTGAAGAGCACATCCGAATTATGACCAACCGTTCATAATTAGTCAAGTCGGCATCGACAAGGTGGTCGACAACCAGCCCGCCCGCGAGCTGGACGCACGCCACAGGCGGTCGGCGACAGGGAAGCCGCGGTGTGACCGGCTGGCGGGAAGCGGGTCTTGCGAGCTAGGAGATTCGGTGGATCAGCGCGTCGAGGAAGTCCTCGAATTCGGCGACCAGATCGACCGAGGGGTTCAGCAGCCACTGGATCTGCAGGCCGTCCATCATTGCCACCACGCGTCGCGCGCAGACGCTGATCTCGTGTTCGTCGAGCGGGCGGATCTGGCCGTGCTGGCTCGCGTAGGCGAGATCGGCGGCGATGCGCGCGACGACGTCTTCGTAGCGGGCGACCATCAGGTCGTGAGCCGGATGCTCCGGGTCGGTCGCCTCACTTGCCATCGTCATGAACAACTCGATGAATTTGCGCTCCGAGAGGTGTTCCTTCATCAGACCACTGAGGGAGCGCAGATTGTCCAGCCCCTCCGAGGTCTCGCGGGATTGGAACGATGTGGCCGTCCAACGATCCAAGACCGCCATCAACAGCCCTTCCTTGCTGCCGAAGTGCAGCAAGACGTTGCCGGGGGTGACACCTACGCCGGCCGCTATCTGTCGCAGCGAAGCGCCCGCGTAACCGTGCCGTGCGAACAGCTCGGTCGCCGACTCGAGGATGCGTTCGCGCTGAATGATGCCATTGCGATACTGCCCGCGCGGCTTGCGAACAACGACCTTCTTCGTCCCCTCCGCATCCTGGCTCGCGGGCTGAGGAATCGAGTCTGCGGTCACGCTCATCTCCAGATCCCCTCCCCTCTGCTCTGCGCTACGCGTCCTACGGTACCCCCGGGGTTCTGACACCGAGCGACGAACGCGCACCCTTTCCGGGGCTGTGCCGTGACGTCCGCCCGCACCCATCGGGGCTCGGCTTGACTAATTATGAACGATTGGTCATAATTCGGAGGTGCTGGTACATGAGCAGCAGCGGGATCGATCGCAGGACAAAGGAGTTGCAGTGGCGCAATGGAGCAAGGTGGCGGTCAACCCGCTGCCGTGGGTGATGGATTCAGGAGCCTTCATCCTGAACGAAGAAACTCTCGGACAGGCGATGAAGGAGCTTAGCGACGCCGGATTCAACGCCCTGCACAGCGACCCCCCGCAGGGAATGTCGCCGGAAGCGTACCGCGCATTCCTCGCCCAGTTCGGGTTCCGGCCGGCACCGGGATACTTCTCCGCTGAGTTGCACAGCCTGGAAACGCGACCAGAGGTCATCGACGCCGCCCGCGCCCACGCGCGCATGATCGCCGAGCTCGGCCTGACCGAAACGTTCGTCGCCGCAGACATCGACTTCCCCCGTCTGATCCGTCCCGCGATCGGCCGTGGCGGGTCGCCGGAACGCACCAAGGTGATCGCGGAGACACTCGCCCTTGCCGCGGACGCCGCCGCTGCCGAAGGCGTCCGGTTCGCACTGCACCCCCACATCGCCACCCCCATCGAAACCGAAGAAGAGACCCGGCAGGTGCTCGATGAGACCGCGGGTTCCGCGCTCGGCTTCGGCCCGGACACCGGACATCTGGAGTGGGCGGGAATGGTGTCGGAGCAGATCATCGGCGACTACAGCGACCGGGTGATCGCCGTGCACCTCAAGGACGTCGACGGAGCAGCCAAGGAAATCGCCACCCGCTACACCGACGACTTCATGTCTGCGACAGCGGTTCGTCACATCTGGACCGAGCCCGGCCGCGGCAAGATCAACTTCAATGCCGTCTTCGACGCACTGCCGGCGAGCTTCAACGGATGGTTCGTCGTCGAAGTCGACGTCCCCAACCTGGACACCGCGTTCGCCAGCTCCAAAGAATCCCACGACTACCTCGCCCGCCACCCCCGATTCGAGGTAGCCGCATGAACCCCCAGACCACACCGCTCGGCGTCGGCATCCTCGGCGCCGGGCCCGTCGTCCAGGCCATCCACCTGCCCACGCTCGCCCGACTGAGCGACCGGTTCACCGTCCGCCACATCATGGACATCTCTCCAGACGTTGCCGCATCCGTCTCCGGGCGCGTCGGCGCACGATGGTCCACCTCCCTCGAGGAGCTTCTCGCCGACCCCGATGTCGACGTCGTCGCGATCTGCTCACCCCCGCAATTCCACGCCGCGCAGGTCACCGCCGCCATGAACGCCGGCAAGGCCGTGCTCTGCGAGAAGCCGTTCGCCACCACGCCCGAAGAAGCCGCAGAGATCGCCGCCACCGCACGGGCAACGGGTGTGCCGGTCGTCGTCGGAGCGATGCACGCGTTCGATCCCGCCTGGACCGCGGTACGTGAAGCATGGGGCGATCTCCCGGCGACCGCTCACACGGTGCGCTCGACCATGATCCTCCCGTTCAACGACCGTTACGAAGACTGGTCCACCGAAGTCCTCGGCCGCCCGGGCTTCCCGCCGCCCGGTCCGACGACACCCGAAATCCGCGCCGGAATGATGAGTGGCGGCGTGCTCGGTCTCGCTATCCACGACCTGCCGCTGATCCGCACCTTCCTACCCGCCCCCGAAGCGTTCCACGTCGACTCCGCCACGGTCCTCAAACCGTTCGGGTACTCCATCATCGGCACCGCCGACGGCGGCACCATCCAGCTCGTGGGCCGGCTGCACGCGCAATGGCAGCCGACCTGGGAACTGGAGGTGTTCAGCGACGACGTCGCCCTGCACATCGACTTCACCCCCTCCTACGTGCACGCCGGATCCGCCGTCGCGACCCTCAGCTACGCCGACGGCACATCCCGCCGCTTCGGCCCGTACGAGCACAACGGCTACGAAGGCGAGTGGCTGGCGCTCTATGCCCTGATCGGCGGCGACACCTCGGCAGCCCCATCCGGGACCGCCCTCATCGATGATCTGACCTTCGCGCTCCGCGTCGCCGGCAACGCAAGCAACTACGTCCTCACGGAGGCACGCGCATGACCACCACCACCGCCACACGGGAAGCACTGACCGTCGGCACCCTGCCCGGGGCCGCCGTGCGCAGCTTCGCCCCCACCCTCGCCAGCCTCCCGGTGTCCTTCACGCCCGCCACCCCGGACGAGTTCCCCGACGTCACCGTGATCGACGGCGGCGCGCCGTGGCCGCTGGAAGTCGCCGATGCCATTCGCGCCGGCAGCCGAGGTGTCATCGTCAGCGCCCCCTCGATCACCGATCCCGCGGATGTGCGGGCGGCAGCCGACCTCGCCGAGCAACACGGAGCGTCCATCGTCCTTGCCGAGCCCTACGCGGGCGACCCCGGGCTGCTGGCAAACCAGACCGACATCACCCACCACATGGCCGCCGTCGACACCGTCTCCATCAAGCACATCGACGTGGACGCGGACAGCGACGCCGACTCCCAGCTGCTCGCCGTCCTGCGCACCGCCCGTGCAATCGGATACCCGGGCATCGACGTGGTCACGTACATGCGAACCGGGCACGGTTTCACCGCGAGCGGCGTCGCGCGCAACGGAGCCGTCTTCGCCGGACTCGGTGTGCGAAGCTCCGGCGCACAGGAAGGGCAAAGCGTGCGCGGCTACGGGTTCGCGCGGACGGTCGCTGTCGATCTGTATGGCGCGGCGACCGCCTCCCCCGCACTCATCTCGTATACGAACGTCGAGGGCGAGTTGCGGGTCCCTACCGTGTACGAAACCGCCGACCGCGCCGCATGGAAACGACTAAAGTCCACGCTCACCGCACCCGGCTCGCAATCGCTCATCACGCTGCGCGATTTCGCCGATGATCTCGAGACCGTGCTCGCAGCCCGACCCTGAGGCTCAACAGGGACTCGCTGAGCGTATTGACGTGGGCATCCGCGTCACGCCCACCACCCGCATGATCGAGAGGAAGCGCCGATGTCGGCTCACATGGACTCAGCCTTCCGGGTCGCCATCATCGGCGCCGGAATGATCGGCGCCGCACACCGCGACGCAGCCCGAGCCGCCGGGCTGCCCACCTTCGCTGATGGGCTCAGATCGGCCAAGATCATCGACACAGTACTCAAATAGCGCCGCCTCGGGCGCGTGGGAATCGATTCCCGCATGATCTGATGTCTCTCATGCTCGCCAACCGCGCGAAGCGACGCGCTAGTTCTAATGCGGATGAGAGGCCGGTGAGCGCACCCTCTGAGAGGCGATTGTCAACGATCGCGTGAGCAGTGCCTGCAGAGGGATCGGCTTGCGGCCGGCGACCGACCGGCGTCCGCACGGGCGCCACCCGCGGTGCTCGATGAGAACCCGAAGGGGCAAACTCTCGACGCCATTGGCCGACATGGCACCCACCGTTGGAGCTGGCCCCGGCTGCGTCAGACCTGCGGCCAAGCTGGCCCGATGCTAAGGGGTCCACCACGGCCGCAAAGGCAGGTTCCCGCCGCCACGATCATCGGGATTGAACGCCAGCACTTGGTGCAACTGTATGCCGCCCCGTTCGAAGGCCAGCCGGGATCCGGCCATATACAGGCCCCAGACTTTCGCGGCGGGAAGCCCTACCTCGGCGACCGCGTCATCCCAGTGTTCGACCAGGTTCGCGCACCAGTCCCGCAGCGTCATCGCGTAGTGCGAGCGCAGGTTCTCCTCGTGCAGCACTTCGAGGCCCGCGTCCTGGGCCTCGCTGATGATCCGGCCCGAGCCGGTGAGTTCTCCATCAGGGAACACGTAGCGATCGATGAAGCCGCGCGCCGACGGTTCGGTTCGGTTGTCTGAACGGGTGATGCAGTGGTTGAGCAGTAGTCCACCGGGCCGCATCCGAGATTGGAGGAAGCGGAAGTACGACGGATAGTTACGTACCCCGATGTGCTCGAGCAGCCCGATCGACGACACCGCGTCGAAGCCATCTTCCGTGATGTCGCGGTAGTCGCCGTGGCGCACCTCGGCGAGTTCGCCGAGCCCCTCGTCGGCGATCGCCTGATGAGCCCAGCCCGTCTGCTCACGAGACAACGTGACGCCGGTGGCTTTGACACCACGTCGAGCTGCGTGGCGCACCATGCCTCCCCAACCGCATCCGACATCGAGTAACCGGTCGCCGGGCTTCAGCCGGAGTTTCTCGAAGACCAGGCGGTACTTGTTCTCCTGAGCCTCATCGAGAGAAGCGTGCGCGCTCGGGTAGCACGCACAGGTGTAGGTCATCGACGGCCCGAGCACCCATTCATAGAAAGTGTTCGAGACGTCGTAGTGGTGGTGGATGGCGTCGGCGTCGCGGGACTTGCTGTGTCGCATTCCGCCCGCGATGCGGCGCCAGCGCGCGGGTACTTCCTGTGGCGGTGGCGCGATCGGTCGCAGATGCTCGATGCCGATGGACCGGACGATGCTCGTCATCACCCGCGCTGGAGGTCTCTTGAATTCGAGGTTCTCCGAGAGCGCCTTGAGCAGCTCGTATGGGTCACCGGGATGTACACCGTGGATGTCGAGGTCGCCGGCGATGTAGGCGCGGGCCAGCCCGAGATCGCCGAAGCCAGTGGCCAGGTAGGTCGTGCCACGCGGTGTTTTCAAGTCCAATCCGAACGGCGCGTCGGCCGGTCCGGCCGAACTGCCGTCGTACGCGCTGAATCTCAGCGGCAGCCGACGTCCGGCGAACAACTCGAGGACCTCGGCCAGACTGAGCTTTGCCTCGACCGACGGTGTTCCCACGTCACCTGCTCTTCCTGCCGCGCCCACCTCCTCCGCGGCATCCGATGCGTCTTCCTCGAATAAGGTCATTGCCTTCGCACTGCCTTCGCGTACAGGTCGAGCAATCGCGAGTTGGGGTCGTACCGCTCTTTCACGACCCGGTAGGTCTCTCCGTCGTACAGTTCGTCGAACTCGCCTCTCCCGTAGTAGGCATCGGAATACAGCGACTTGTGGCCGTCCAGATCGCTGACCCGGCGTTCGATCATCCGGTTAGTCGCTCCCTCACTTGCACCGACCGGAACAGTTGACCAGAAGCCGACATTCACGTAGGTTTCGCGCGGCCGGATCGGGTAGAGCGGCCAGTCGTCGTCATCTCGCAGTCGGAGCGGACACAGCCATATCGGCTGAATGGGAACGTTCGCCAGGAACCAATCCAGAAACTCGACACACCGCCCAATCGGCACTTCGACGTCCTGGATCACACGCTCGCGCGGCGGGCGACCGCGCAGCTTTTCGAGGCGATCACCTATATCGAAGCGCCGTTCAAGCCTCATGAGCTTCCAATACGAGCTGCTGCGCAGGTGGCGCCGCGGCCAGAGGCGGCGGACGACGGGATGCTGCGCGCCGAACGCGGCCGAACACCAGAACCAGTCGGTGTCCCAGCGCCACAGGTAGTCGGCGATGGTGAGCTTGTCCAGTCGGGCGCCGTTCTGGTGCTGGATGGAGCGGTAGTAGATCTGCCGCCCGGTGTAGTCGCTAAGCGGGCCCGGTGCGGAAGTCTGCACCCCGACACACAGGTAGCATTCGTCTGCGCTGAACACCACTCCATCGAGGTAGTCGACCGGGCCGCCGTCGAAGTGACCGGTCGTGATAGTGCGATCCATCGCCGCGATCAAATCTCGGAGTGCATGAAATCGCACGTGGGTGAGCGCGACGAACGGCTTCACTGGCTCGAGCGCAATGCGCAGGCGCACGGCATATCCCAGCGTGCCGTAGGAATTGGGGAAGGCGCGGTACAGGTCGGCATGCCGTTCGCGGGACACGGTGACGACCTCGCCGGCGCCGGTGAGGATGTCCATCTCGAGTACGGATTCGTGGGGCAAGCCGTTGCGGAACGATGTCGACTCGATGCCGAGGCCGGTGACCGCGCCTCCCAGGGTGATCGTCTTGAGCTGGGGCACCACAAGGGGCGCCAATCCGAACGGCAGCGTCGTGGCTACGAGTCTTTCGTACGTGCACATGCCGGCGACGTCAGCCGTTCGCATCTCGGGGTCGACCGAAATGACCTCCGTCAAGCCGGATGTGTCAAGGCCCCTGGCGTTCGTGCTGGCACGGCCACGGAACAGGTTCGATGTCTGCTTTGCGAGCCGGACAGAGGCAGTCGGCGGGACTGCCCGATAGCTCTCGAGAAGGCGCTCCACGCCGATGGCGTGAGCGGTGCGCGCGTCAGTCGCAGGAGCGGACACGCTCCCACGCTAGTCCGCGGCCGAATCAAGGTGAAGACCGGGCACCGCTCCGGCCAGCCTTCTGCGTCATCGAACCAGCAGCGGACCCTGATGCCCTTCCGTCTGCAAGGGCACCTGCCGTCCCAATGCTGCGACGAGTATCCTGTGGACTATCCCGGCGAAAGGCGGGGAAATGGCAGCCGCGAGCGCCGATATCGACCCGGACGACTCCTTGGGCACGTCCCTCGAACAATTCCGTCGTGCGCTGCCATCGCGCGTGGCGCGGCGGAATATGGGCCTCGAACTCACCGATGAGCGGGCTCGTGACATCGCCGCCGATCCGGCGCTCTCTGAGTCTTGGTACAAGCTCTGGCGCATCGGCGCCTCGCCGTCCGTCCCAAGCGTCGTGCTTGCGGACAAAACCACGTCCCACCGCTCGCCCGTAACTCCTC
>NZ_DASUNI010000010.1:0-46315 GCF_036277215.1 Microbacterium sp.
TTCTACCACTGGGAGTCGCCAGCCCACCAGGGCTGAATCCACCCTGCGGACCCCTTCGTCGGCCGACGTGGACGTCGACCACGAGTCAGCCGAGCACCCCGAGACACCGCCTCGCCCTTCCGGTTGTGAATACCCGCGAAAGAGGGGAATCCGATGACACACACGCTGGAGCCAGTGCTGTTGCCCGCTGGCCGGGCCGAGTGGACGAAGTGCCCGGGGTGCGGTTGCCTTGTCTACCACAAGCGACTGGATCGAAACCTGCAGGTATGTCCTGAATGTGAGCACCACGTGCGAATGGGGGCGCGGGCTCGCATCGAATTGCTGGTCGATGAAGGAAGTTTTCGCGAGGCGGATTTCGACCCTTTGGTGCCCGACCCGCTCGAATTCTCCGACTCCCGTATGTATCGGGACCGATTGACCGACGCAATGGCGAATTCCGGGGAATCCGAGGCGGTCATCGTGGGCGCCGCACTCCTCGGTGGCCGGAGGGCGATTCTCGCCGCGATGGAGTTCTCTTTCATGGGCGGGAGCATGGGCCTGGAGGTCGGCCGCCGGGTGAGCGAGGCGGCCAGCCTGGCACTCCGGCTGCGGCAGCCACTGATCGTCGTGTGTGCAAGCGGCGGAGCACGGATGCAGGAGGGGGTGTTCTCGCTTCTGCAAATGTCCCGCACGGCGGTCGCCTTTGCCCGGCTTCGAGAGTCGGGCGTGCTGTCGGTGTGCGTGCTCACCGATCCTACGTACGGAGGTGTCTCCGCATCCTTCGCCAGTCTGGGCTCGGTGGTGATCGCCGAAAGGGGCGCGCACGTCGGGTTCGCCGGCCCTCGGGTCGTGCAGGAAACCATCCGCGCGGCGCTTCCCGCAGGCTTTCAGACGGCTGAATCGCAGCTCTCGCACGGCTTGGCGGACCGAGTGGAAAACAGGGCCGACCTACGGTCGGTGCTGATCCGGCTGATAGATCTGCATGCCGGACGAAGCACCGGCATCGCCTCCGATCCCGCCCCCGAGTCCACAGAAGCGAGGCCGGCCGGGCCTCCGCCAGTGCGGGACTCGTGGGCGGTGGTTCAAGCCGCGCGTAGCGTTGATCGGCCGACGACAGCGGACTACCTTCGGCTCGTTTTCGACGATTTCGTCGAACTGCATGGCGATCGGGCCTATGCCGATGACCCCGCAGTCATCGGCGGGGTGGCATCCCTTGCCGGTCGGTCTGTCGTGGTCATCGGCAATCAGAAGGGCCACACGGTCAAAGAGCTCGTCGCTCACAATTTCGGGATGGCCCACCCCGAGGGCTACCGCAAGGCCATGCGCCTGATGGAGCACGCCGAGGTGTTCGGGCTGCCGGTGGTCACGTTCGTCGACACCCCTGGCGCTCACCCCGGCCCGGATGCCGAGGAGCGCGGGCAGTCGATCGCCATCGCCGATGCCATCATGCGCAGTTCGCGGCTGCGGGTTCCGGTGGTCGCCATCATCACGGGCGAAGGCGGCAGCGGCGGAGCCCTGGCGCTCTGCACCTCGGATCGGCTGCTGGTGCTGGAGAACGCGTTCCTTTCGGTGATCAGTCCGGAAGGGTGTGCGGCGATCCTCTGGAGGAGCGCGTCGTCGGCGCCGACTGCGGCCAGGGCGCTGCAACTGGGCGCGCCGCAGCTGTTGAGCAGCGGCATCGCCACCTCAGTGGTACCCGAACCGGCCGGCGGTGCGCAGGCGGATCCGGCTGCCTGCGGACGAACCCTTCGCGAGATCATCATCCGGGAGATCGACGAGCTGGGGGGCATCTCCCCTGCCGATCTGCTGTCGGGTCGGGAGCAACGGTTCTCCCGGCTCGGTGGCGCGGCCGCCGCGATGACTCTGCCTACGGACATCGCTGGCTGAGGCGGACCGAGATGACGACGAACAACACGATTGCATCCAGGAACGGCGATGTTCCTGGCGCGGCAGCACTTCTCCCGGCACCCGGCAACGCGGAATCGATGCTCGAGCTGCGGCAGGAAGTGGCCGAACTCGCCCGGACGCTACCCGGCGACCTGCGCCGCATACGGGTCCGCGGCGGCGATCGCGAGATCGAGGTCGAGTGGGCCGACCAGGCGGGAACCGCGGAGTCGGTTGTCGATCAGCGGACCACGGCTCACCCCGGCCAGGCAGCACGCGTTGCGCCCGCGGTGCCCCCATCCGTCGTGGACGACGCGTTCACGGCAGTGCGGGCACCGCTGGTCGGCTGTTTCTACGCCGCGCCGTCACCCGGCGCAGAACCCTTCGTCCGTGTCGACGACGAGGTGGAGGCCGACACCACGGTGGCGATCATCGAGGCGATGAAGATGATGAACCCGATCGTGGCGGGCGAGTCGGGCATCGTCGCCGAGGTGTTGGTGAGCAACGGTGAGTCTGTCGAATACGACCAAGTTCTCCTGCGCCTTCGTCCGAAGGAGCAGGCGGCATGATCCGGAAACTGCTCATCGCCAACCGCGGTGAGATCGCCGTTCGAATTGCCAGGACGTGCCGGGAGTTGGGCATCGACGTCGTCGCCGTGCACAGCTCCGCCGACCGGGATTCCGAGGTCGTCCGGTTGGCCGACATCGCCGTGAACATCGGCCCACCGGCACCCCGACGGAGCTACCTGAACATTCCCAACATCATCGAGGCTGCCCTGCAGACAGGCGCCGACGCCATCCATCCCGGCTACGGTTTCCTGTCCGAGGACCCGGATTTCGCGGAGATCTGCGAGTCGGCGGGGTTGACCTTCATCGGCCCGCCTCCGTCGGTGATGCAGGACATGGGCAATAAGGCCACGGCGCGTCGGCTCATGGCCGAGGCGGGGCTGCCGATGCTGCCCGGGGTGGTCGAACCGGTGCGCTCGGTGGGTGATGGGCAGGAGATCGCCGACGAGATCGGGTATCCCGTCATCATCAAGGCTGCTGCCGGTGGCGGCGGCCGCGGGATGACGGTCGTCCACAGCGCGGCCGATTTCAGCGACGCGTATGTCAGCACGCGCGAGGTTGCCAGGGCGGTCTTCAGCGACCCGGCAGTCTACGTGGAGCGTTACCTGGCCGGTGCGCGCCACGTAGAGGTGCAGGTGCTGTGCGACGAGCACGGCAACGGCGTCTTTCTGGGGGAGCGCGATTGCTCGCTGCAGCGTCGTCATCAAAAGCTCCTCGAGGAGGCGCCCGCCGCCCACATGACGGTCTCGCAGCGCGAGCACCTGGGGGCGCTGGCCGTGCGCGGGGCGCTGTCGGTCGGCTACACGGGCGCCGGGACCATGGAATTCCTGGTCGACGGCAGGGGAGAGCCCTACTTCATGGAAATGAACGCCCGAATTCAGGTGGAGCACCCGGTCACCGAGATGCTGACCGGCATCGACCTGATCCGCGAACAGATCTTGATCGCCGATGGTCTGCCTCTCGGCTTCGAGCAAGCGGATGTGCGATGCAGTGGAGCCGCCATCGAATGCCGGATCAACGCCGAGGACCCGGCGCGGGGGTTCGCGCCGACACCCGGTCGGCTCGACATCTACCGAGCGCCGGCCGGGCCCTGGACGCGGATGGACACCGGGTACCGGGAGGGCGATCAGGTGAGCCCGCACTACGACTCATTGCTGGCCAAACTCATCGTGTGGGCGCCCACCCGGGATCAGGCACTGTCCAGGATGGATCGCGCCCTGGCCGAAATGGCGGTGGACGGGCCAGGCCTGTCGACGACGGCGACCCTGCATCGAGCATTGCTGCGGCACCCCGACATTCGCGCCGACCGGCATGACATCCAGTTCCTCGACCGGGAGATGCCTGGCCTGCTCGCCAGTGCTGACGAAATTCGTCAGCAGGGATCCCACGTCGCCTCGCTGACGTCAGATGCCGTCTTCGCCGTCCCAGCCCCCGCGGAGCCGATCCGGCCTCGCGGTCTTTCCCCAACGCCCCACCTAGAGGAGGTCATCCCAGCATGAACGACACCTTCACGATCAGCGATCTGATGACGTTGCTCACCAGAAAGGCCGGTCTGCCGATCGCGTCCCAGACCGACGACCCCTCGGCCCGGTTCTCCGACGTCGGACTCGACTCGCTGGCATTTCTTGAGATGCAGACCGAACTGGCGGCCGTCTATGGGATCGAAATGCCCGACGATCGAACGGAGCACTACACGTTCGGTGAGATCGTCGACGTGGTGCAGAGCCAGCTCGCGATGCCCTCCGTCGAACGAGCGTCGTAATCGTGGACACTGCAGGGCACACCGACAACTCCATCGTCATCGACGCCCCGCTGGAGTTGGTGTGGCAGCTGACCAACGACCTCGGCAATTGGCCGAATCTGTTCACCGAATACGCGTCGGTCGACATCCTCGAGAACCGGGACAACCGCTACTTCCTGTTCCGGCTGGCCATGCATCCGGACGCTGAGGGGACGGTCTGGAGCTGGGTCTCCGAGCGGACTCTCGACCCGATCGCTCGCCGAGTGACCGCCCGGCGCGTCGAGCCTGGCCCGTTCGAGTTCATGGACATCGAGTGGACGTACCGGCCCGTGGCAGGCGGAACGGTGATGCGTTGGGTGCAGGACTTCCGGATGCGCCCGACGGCGCCGGTCGACACCGCCGCCATGACCACTCGGATCGACTCCAACAGCAAGATCCAGATGGCCATCATCGCCCAGAAGGTGCAGGCAGTCGCCGCCGGCTCAGAACCACTCCCGCCGGGGCCTGCAGAATCCGCCGCTCTTGTATCGACCACCGCTGAGGAGTTCCGTTGACCATCAATGCGCACCCCACATCGGCAGTCAGGTGCGGCCCCACCGTGCATCGCGACGAAGCCCCGCCGAACTACCGCCGCGGCGGGGACATCCGCACTCTGCTGTCACCGGCCAGTGTCGGGTCCACTGCGGCCTTCATGGGAACACTCAGCCTCGCGCCCGGGGAGATTGTCACCGAACACTGGCATCCCTACTCCGAGGAATTCCTCTACTGCGTCTCCGGTGACGTCTTGATCACCGTGGACGGTGATGAGCGACGACTGGTGGGGGAATCAGCGATCCATATTCCCATCGGGGTACGTCACCGCATCGTCAATGACGGCTCGGCACCTGCCTTCTTCGTCTTCACCTGCGGGCCGCTGGCGCCACGCCCGGAGCTGGGCCACGTCGACACCGAACCATCACCCGGATCCCTGGGGGCAGTCCGATGAGCACCGGCCGGAGGGTGGTCGTCACGGGCATCGGGGTCGTCGCACCCGGCGGCGTCGGAAAGCAGGCGTTCTGGAACCTGCTGACGGAGGGTCGCACCGCTACGCGCAGGATCAGCTTCTTCGATCCCGCGCGTTTTCGGTCGCAGATCGCCGCAGAAGTCGACTTCGACCCGCTGACCTCGGGCCTGACGCCGCAGGAGATCTACCGCAACGACCGCTTCATCCAGTTCGCCATGGTCGCAGCGGACGAAGCCGTCGCCGACAGTGGGTTGGACCTGCGCTCTGGAGCCGGAGTCGATCATGACCGGCTCGCGATCAGCGTGGGCAGTGCGGTCGGCGCGACGATGCAGCTCGAGGATGGGTACGTCAACGTCAGCAACCACGGTCGGGACTGGCTGGTCGATCCCGCGTACGGGTCGAAGTTCCTGTACAACTCGCTGATCCCCAGCAGTGCAGCCACCGAACTCGCCATGCGGTTCCATGCGCACGGGCCGGCGTCGGTGATGTCGACCGGTTGCACATCCGGGATCGACGCCGTCGGCTACGGCGCGCAACTGATCCAGGACGGCGACGCCGACATCGTCATCGCGGGAGCGAGTGATGCTCCCATCTCACCGATCTCCGTCGCCTGTTTCGACACCATTCACGCGACGTCCGCGCGCAACGATGATCCCGAATGCGCATCGCGGCCGTTCGACGCGACTCGTGACGGGTTCGTGATGGGCGAGGGCGGGGCGGTGCTGGTCCTGGAGGAGTACGCCAGCGCCCGGGCGCGAGGCGCCCACATCTATTGCGAGATCGGCGGCTTCGCCAACAGGTGCAATGCCTTCCATATGACGGGGCTGCGGCCTGACGGGGTGGAGATGAGCGCCGCAATCGATGCCGCGCTCTGCCAGGCCGAGCTCGACCCGACGACGATCGACTACGTCAACGCCCATGGTTCGGGCACGAAGCAGAACGACAGACACGAGACCGCCGCGGTCAAACGCAGCCTCGGTCAGCACGCCTACGAGATCTCGATGAGCTCGATCAAGTCCATGGTCGGGCATTCGCTGGGTGCGATCGGCTCCATCGAGCTGGTCGCCTGCAGCCTCGCCATCGAGCACGGCGTCGTTCCGCCCACCGCGAACCTGGAGAACCGCGACCCGGAGTGCGATCTGGACTACGTGCCCAAGACCGCCCGTGCCATGCCGGTGGACGTCGTCGTCTCGGTGGGCAGCGGCTTCGGCGGATTCCAGTCCGCGATCGTGCTTGCTAAACCCGAGGTGGCGGCATGACCCGCGCGGTGGTCACAGGCATCGGTGTGATCGCGCCCAGCGGTATCGGCGCCGACCAGCACTGGAAGAGCATCCTTGCCGGTGAGTTGAGTGTGCGCCGCATCACCGCCTTCGATCCGACCCGCTACAGCACCACGATTGCGGGGCAGGTCGAGGGATTCGAGGTGACCGACCATGTGGACCCGAGGCTGGTCGTGCAGACCGACCGCTGGACGTGGATGTCCCTGGCTGCAACACGAATGGCCCTCGACGACGCACTGTACAACCCTGCGGACCACGATCCGTATGCGACGTCGGTGGCTCTCGCGGCGGGTTCGGGCGGCAACGAGTTCGGCCAGAGGGAGATGACCGGCCTGTATACAAAAGGCCCCCGAGCGGTCGGTGCCTACCAGTCCATTGCCTGGTTCTACGCGGCCAGCACCGGGCAATCCTCGATCCGGCACGCCACGAAAGGCCCTGCCAGCGTGCTGGTGACGGAGGGAGCCGGCGGCATGGACAGCCTCGGCCATGCGCGCCGTGTGGTTCGCCGCGGAACCACAGCAGTCATCGCCGGCGGGACGGAAGCCCCGCTGTCGCCCTACGCCCTGACCTGCTACGCCACCAGCGGACGGTTGACGACGGCGGCTGACCCGCGTGCCGGTTACAAGCCTTTCGACGAGCAAGCCAACGGATATGCGCCCGGTGAGGGTGGGGCTGTGCTTCTGGTCGAGGATCTCCGCGCCGCGGTCAACCGGGGGAGTCCTCAGATCTACGGGGAGATCGCCGGGTACGCCGCGACCCACGACGCGTTCGACCCCAATGCTCCGGCGCCGGACGCGACGTACATGGCCCGGGCGATGAGCCTGGCGATCGCGGACGCCGGCCTGACGCCCGATGACGTCGATCTGATCGTCGCCGATGCGGCGGGAGTGGCCGAACTCGACGCTCTGGAGGCGTCCGCGCTGCGAATGGTTTTCGGCGACAGGATCAGCGCCGTGCCGGTCACCGCCCCCCAGGGCTTCGTCGGCCGACTCAACGCCGGTGGTTCAGCGCTCAGTGTGGCGACGGCGCTGCTGGCCGTTCGCGAGGGTGTGGCGCCGGCGGTGGGAAACCTCGACCAGCCCCATCCGGCGTACGGACTCGATCTGGTGCGGGTGCCGCGCGAGCTCGACCTCGACGTCGTATTGGTCAACGCCCGCGGCTTCGGCGGATTCAACAGCTCGATGATCGTGCGCAAGATCGTCCCTGCGGATCTCGAGGGCCTTTCCGGGGAGGGCTTCTCGTGAGCGAACCAGTGATCAGGACTGTGCTCCGTATGCGCGCGCGGCAGGGCCTGGAGGCGGAGTTCGAAATGGCCTGGGCCCGGGCGGCTGCCGAGATCAGTCGCGTGCCGGGCAATGTGCGTCAAGAGCTCTCCCGGGATGTCGACGACTCACGCACCTTCGTCATCACCAGCGAATGGATCGACCGCGCCGCTGTGGATGCATTCGGCCGCAGCGATCAACGTGAGGCCCTGACCGCGGGGTTGCGGGATCTGCGCGAGGACGCCGCCCGCAGCACGTACGAGCTGCTCAGCACCGTCCCGGCAACCAAGCCGCTGCCGATCCGCATCGATCTGACCACCAGAGTCAGCCCGGGAGAGGAAGAGGCATTCGAGCACGCCTACGCAATCGTCGCGTCGCGGCTGGCGGGCACGCCCGGGCTGATACGCGAAGAACTCCTCAAGGAGCCGGGATCGTTCGTCTACCACATCTTCGCCGAGTGGGAATCCGAGCAGGACTTCATCAACTGGGTGGAGGATCCGTCGCACGCCGACCAGAGTGGGCCGCTGGCCCGGTGGTTGTCCGTTGAATTCGCGCGGCGGGTCTTCGAGATCCGCTACCGCCCCGCTCAGCACCAACGGACCCCGGGCACCCCGGAATTCCCGGCCGTGCAACAGTCCTCCGCGCGCCCGGCTATCGCCCCGCCGCTGACAGCGCCGGCGCGGGCGATCGCCGTCGCGCCGACGCTGACGGTCGAGGCAGCGGCAACACCTGCACCGGCTCCATCTCCGGCACCGACGGCCGCCCCTGCCGCGACGTCAGCGCCCTCCAGGGCCCGCAACTCCGCGACCCGTAACGACGCGAGGGACGTCGACGTGCTGGTGGTCGGCGGCGGACCGGTCGGCCTGACCTGTGCCATCGAGTTGGCCCGCAGGGGAATCGCGGTCCGCGTCATCGACAAGCGGCCCGAAGCCGCCGCCCAGGCGGACAAGGCAATCGGCATCCATTGCCGGACGATGGAGATCTGGGAGGACCAGGGGGTTGTCGCGGAAGCGATTCGCGCAGGGGTCTGGTTGCATGGCCAAACGGTTTTCGTGAACGGGAAGCTGACCCATCAGGTCGACTGGGCCGGACTGAGCGACCTTCCCTACGCGCACCTCGGCCTGCCGCAATACGAGACGGAGCGGATTCTGAGCGACCGGCTCGCCTCCCTCGGAGTCACGCTGGAACGCGGCGTCGAGCTGACCTCCTTCCAGCAGGATGCCGATGGGGTGGCCGCGACGCTGAAAAGCACCTCCGGTGCCACGACGGTCACGCGAGCGCAGTATCTGGTCGGTTGTGACGGTGGACACAGCGCGGTGCGTGCGGGCCTCGGGTTGCAGTTCGAGGGCGGGCTGTCGATGTTCCCGCAGCTGTTCATGCTGGGTGACGTCCAACTCGATTGGACGATGCCGCCGGGCCATCTCCTCCGCTTCGTGCGGATCGAGGACGATGGCGACTTCACCGGGATGCTGGTCTGCGTCCCATTGCGGGGCCGCGGGCGCTACCGGGTTGCGACCTTGGCGCCGCAGCCGCTGCAGAAGACCATCGGGTCGGGGGTCGTCCCGGCCGGATTCTGGCAGGAGTACACGCCCCCCACCCTCGCGGACATCCAGGCCGTGCTCGACGATCTGGCACCCGAGCCGACCACCGCCAGCAACCTGCGATGGTCATCGATCTTCCGCATCAAGCACGGCATCGTCGACAGGTATCGAGCCGACCGCGTCTTCGTCGCGGGCGACGCCGCACATCTGCATCCGCCGGCCGGCGGGCAGGGCCTGAACACCGGCATCCAGGACGCGTGGAATCTGGGCTGGAAGCTCGCGCTCGCCGTCCGCGGCATCGCGGCGCCAGCCTTGCTCGACAGCTACGACGCCGAGCGGCGCCCGGCGGGCAAGGCGATCGTCGACCGCGCCGTCGCGCTCGCATTCACTGACGAGATGGACATGGAGGACGAAAAGGCGCAGTTCCTGCTCGAGATGCAGATGACCATGAACTACGCCGGAAGCGCCCTGGTCGGCGAGGAGATCGGCCCTGCCGCGGTTCTGGGCGGGCCAGCGCCCGGCGAGCGGGCACCGGACGTGCAGGGCCTGACCAGGTTCGGAGTCGGTCACAACCTTCGCCTGTTCGATCTCACGCGTGGAACGAGATCCACGCTGCTGCTCTACGCCGACGAAACCGTGAACGAGGGCGACATGGTGGAGTTGGACAAGCTCGCCACCGCGGTGTGGCAACGTTCCTCGGGCGAGGTCGAGGCCTATCTCATCACGAGCAGGGATGCCCAGGTACCCGCGCATCTCGACGTTCCCGTTCTGCGGGACAGCGCCGGAAACTTCCGGAGAATCTATGACGGGCAGGGACTCACCGCGTACCTGATCCGCCCCGACGGGCACGTCGGGTATCGCAGCGCCCCGGCGACGCTCGCCGGAATCAGCGACCACCTGCAGCGCATCTTCATCGACGCCCCGCCGACAGTCGTTCAATCGCGGATTTAGGCGAAACCCCACCAACAATCGAGCGAAAGAAGAGAGCCATGACCTTCCGCCCCTTCCGCAACGTGATCGTCTGTCACATGGTGCCAGGCAGCGAGGAAAAGGTCGGTGCCGTCTTCGGCCACTACGACCAGATCACCCGACCGCAGGACCTCGGCGTCATCGGCCGCAGCCTGCTTTCCCACGACGATCTGTACATCCACGTCCTCGATCGCAAGCAGGACCCGGAGGTGTCCGGCCAACGCCGGGGGCTGCCGGCGTTTCAGCAGATCGCGGAGGAGATCGGTCCGTATGTCACGCCGTACCCGAGTTACTGGGAGAACCCGTCGCACTCGGTCGCCAAGGAGTTCTACAGCTGGGTTCCGGACGGGGATGTCCCCGCCGAGCGGGCGGTGACCGTCATCATCCAGCGGATGAAGCCCGATACAGAGTCCGACATCGCTCAGGTGTTCGCCGACTCGGACGCAGGTCCGCTGCCGATGGAGACGGGCGTGACCGGGCGTTGGCTGTATTCCATCGATGACGTCTTCGTGCACCTGCTGGAGCAGGACAAGGTGAAGGCGGCCGCCGTCCGGCAGAATCACGAGTCCCACCGGCCGGCTTTCGCCCAGATCATGAATGACCTGAGCCCGTATCTCTCGCCGTACCGACCGGAGCGATGGCAGACGCCGAGAGACTCGGCGGCCAACGTGTTCTATCGATGGGATGCCGAGGACTGGACTCCCCCGACCGACGACTGACGTCCGCGCCACCGCGCACGTCACTCCCTCCGACTCCGACGAGCTACGACTGCGGTGGCCGGGGCGCTGGACACCCTCGTGAGCGTGCCACCAGACTGTGACTCATGCACACGGTTGCCTCCGTTGGCATCCGGACACCCGGCGAGCGCCTGCGCGTAGTGAGGGCAATGTGGGCAAAACCGCTACCGCTTTACACGCAAAGGGCCACGATCCCTTGTGAACACGGGGATCGTGCCCCTTCTGAATGGACGCGACGGCGGGAGTCGAACCCGCAACGCCACCGGATATGAGCCGGGGCCCGGGTCCGCCCGGATCGCCGCGATGTGCCAAAGCTAGCGCCGACGCACGACAGAAGCCAGGAGCGTGAACCTGGGTTTCGCTGTGAGTCTTCGCGTTTCGCTTCGGCCGGCGTCAGCCGGCGCGGGCGAGCCCGACCGCCGCCGGCGGCGCAGCATCCAGCGCCCGCAGCATCCGCTCGAGCGTCTCGCGCAGCTCCGAGCGCGAGGGCTCGGCCAGATCGGTGGTGTATTCGACCCCGGCCGGCACCCAGGACATGCCGTACATCGTCTCGCGGAAGTCCTGACCGCCCACGGGCCATCGCGTCCGACCCGCGCCCTCCGGCGTCGCGCCCTGGCCCCACTGACCGAACGCGTCGCGCATCGCGTCGATCGAGAGGTCCATGACGATGTCGGTCTCGACGGCGGTGCGCACCCACGAGCGTGCGACGAGGATGAACTCCTCGATCTCCTCGGGGGTGAGCGTGCGCGGTTGGAACAGAACGCGCGTGTGCTCGATCCCGCTCACCCGGTCGACGCGGAACGTGCGCCAGTCGTCGCGCTCGACGTCCCAGCACAGCAGATACCAGTGCCGATCGGCCGGCGCGAGCGTGTACGGCTCGACCCGGCGGCGTGAGATCTCACCGGATGCCGCGGTGTAGGTGAAACGCACGCGTTCGTGGTCGCGGCACGCGAGCGCCAGTTCGCCCAGCACCTCGGTCGAGACCGCTTCTCCGGTGCGGATGCCGGTCGGCTGGACGGCATCCGCCAGGGCGGTGACCCGCCGGCGCAGGGGAGCGGGCAGCACCTGCTCGAGCTTGGCGAGGGCGGTGAGCGCCGTCTCCGACCCGCCGACCAGCCGCTGGGCCGCCGCGACGCGCAACCCGATCGCCATGGCCACGGCCTCCTCGTCGGTCAGGAGCAGCGGCGGCACGGCGCTCCCTGCCTCGAGGCGATATCCGCCCGCGACGCCGGGTGTCGACTCGATGCGGTACCCGAGGTCACGCAGGCGCTCCACATCGCGCCGGACGGTGCGCTCCGTGACGCCGAGGCGCTCCGCCAGCTCGGCGCCTGGCCAATGGCGGTGCGTCTGGAGCAGATTCAGGAGCGACAGTGCGCGGGTCGTCGTATCGGACATGAGACAAGATTGCCCTAGAACGAGGACCGAACCTGTCCGCAATCGGTCCTATCTTTGCGGCATGGCGAACGAACCGATCATCCAAGCCGAGGGTCTCACCAAGAGATTCGTCGTGAAGAAGAAGACCGTCGAAGCCGTGACCGACCTGACCTTCGAGGTTGATCGCGGTGACCTTGTCGCATTCCTCGGGCCGAACGGCGCGGGCAAGTCGACCAGCCTCCGCATGCTCACCACCCTCATCCCGCCGACGGCCGGCACGGCGCACGTCGTCGGCTTCGACATCCTGAAGAGACCCGCCGACGTGCGCGCGCGCATCGGGTACGTGGGTCAGCTGACGAGCGGCAGCTTCGCCCAGCGCGCGCGCGACGAGCTGCTCAGCCAGGGAGCGTTCTACGGGATGTCTCGCTCCGCGGCGGCCAAGCGCGCTGAGGAGCTCATCGAGTCGCTCGATCTCGCCGGCTTCGCGAGTCGGTCGGTGCAGCAGCTCAGCGGCGGGCAGAAGCGACGCCTGGACGTGGCCCTCGGGCTGATGCACGCCCCGCCGCTGCTGTTCCTCGACGAGCCGTCCACGGGCCTCGACCCGCAGAGCCGCGCGAACCTGTGGCAGCACATCCTCGACCTGCGCGCACAGCACGGCACGACCGTGTTCCTCACCACGCACTACCTCGAAGAAGCCGACCGCTACGCCGAGCGGGTCATGGTCATGGACAAAGGACGCGTGATCGCGGATGACACCGCCGCCGCGCTGAAGGCGAACCTCGCCGGCGATCTGCTGACCTTCGGCTTGGCGTCACCGGATGACGCCGACCGCGCCGTCGCGGTCGTGCAGGGGCTGACCGATCGTGAGGTCAGGCGCGACGGTGCAGCATCCGTCGCCCTCACCGCACCGGAAGGCGACGAGCTGCTGCCCGCCGCGGTCCGCGCGCTCGATGCCGCCGGCATCCGGGTCGTGCGGGCGACGGGCGTGCCGCCGACCCTCGACGACGTCTTCCTCGCTCTGACCGGGCGCACTCTGCGCGAGGCGGGCGAGGGCGAGCCGAACGAGGAGGAACAGACGGCACCGGAGAACGCAGAACAGGATGCCGGAGCCGCCGCCTCGAAGAGGGATGCATCCGTCAAGACAGGAGCAGAGCGATGAGCACTCAGACCCGCCCCGACACCGCCGCGGTGCGCGCGAACCCCGCACGCGACACGTGGAACGTCCTGACCCGCGAACTGAAGCCGGTCCTGCGCGACCCGTTCACGCTGATCTTCAGCCTCGTGCAGCCCCTGATCTTCTTGGGGCTGTTCGCGCCGCTGCTGATCGGCTCGTCCGGACAGCCCGTCGGCGAGACCCTGCAGTGGTTCGTCCCCGGCGTGCTCGTGATGATCGTCTTGTTCGGCACCGGCGCGACCGGCTCGAACCTGCAGTACGAGATGATGACCGGGTCGCACGAGCGCACGCTGGTGGCGCCGCTGTCGCGGTCGTCTCTGCTGGTCGGCCGGGCCCTGAAGGAGATCGCGCCGATCGTGGTGCAGGCGCTCATCATCGTGCTGATCGCGTGGCCGTTCGGCTTCACGATCCACGTGCCCGGGCTGATCCTCGGGCTGGCTCTGCTCGCCGTGTTCGGCGTCGGCCTCGGGTCGCTGTCGTACACCCTGGCGCTGAAGACCAAGGACCGCGAGTGGCTGTTCTGGGGTGTGCAGCAGACGCTGATCTTCCCGCTGCTGATCCTGTCCGGCATGCTCCTGCCCCTCGACGAAGCGCCCCCGTGGATGAGCGCGGTTGCCACCGTCAACCCGGTGAACTGGGTGGTTCAGGCGGAGCGGGCGCTGCTGGCCGGCGACCTCGGCGCGATCACCGTGCTGTGGGGCTGGATCGCCGCGCTCGTGCTCGCGGTGCTCGGCCTGTGGGCGGGCGTCCGCGCGATCCGCAAGAGCAGCTGAGCCTGTCGCGAGTTGCCACTCGCCGTCGTCTTTCCGCCTGGAACAGCGACGTCGAGTGGCAACTCGCAGCCTCGGGGCGGGTCTGGTCCGGTTCGGCTGACCGGCTAGCGTGAACGCATGACAACGGCGAAGCGGCGGGGGCTGCTCGCCATCGTCACCGCCGTCGTGCTGATCGCACTCGGAGCGGGCGTCGGCATCGTCGTGGGAGACGCCCTCGGCATCCGCACCGAGCCGGCGACCCAGATGGAGCCTGCGCCCCCGGTGGTCCCGACGGTCACCGCCGCGGTGCCCCCGCCACGGTTCACCGCGATTGACGCCCCGTCGACGATCCGGGTCGACGTCGCGCTCGACGAACTGGCGGATGCCGCGGCCGACGCGTCGGAAACGCTCGGCGAGGCATCCCTCACCGTCGTCGCCGGAGGCGGCGACCCGGCCGACGAGACCTACCGGCTCGCCGGTGCCCCCGACGCGCTGCGCATCGAAGCGGTCAGCGAGGCGGGCGCGGTGCGCGGGATCTACGACCTCGCCGCCCAGGTGCGCGCCGGGCGCCCCGTCGCCGCGCACCTCGGCGAGGAGGTGGGCTCACGCCTGTCGTTCCGCATGGTCGACATGGGCGCGGTCGCGGTCACCCCCGATCCGGCCGAATGGGCGGAGGGGGACGACTACTCGCACGCGTCGAACGCCTTCGCCGAGGTGATCCTGCCGGATCCGCCGTACATCGACCCCGAATCGCTCGGCGAGGCCTTCGACGACTTCGACCTCTTCCTCCGCCACTCGCTCGCGAACGGGTACAACGCCGTCGCATTCCCCGGGCTCGTCGAATACGTCACGTTCGACGACGCCGCGGACGGCCCCGTGTACGCCGAAGGAGACGACCACCGCGCCAAGGCGCTGGCGCTGCGGGAGGCGTTCGGGCCGTTCTGGGATCGAGCCGACGAACTCGGGATGAAGGTGTTCCTGCGCACTGACATGCTGACCCTGACGACCCCGCTCGAGCAATACCTGACCGATCGGCTCGGCTCCCTCGACACCGCCAACCCCGAGCTCTGGGACGTCTATGCGGCCGGCCTCGACGAGCTCTACGCGGCGGAGCCGGCGTTGGACGGCGTGCTCATCCGCATCGGCGAGGCGGGTCGCGTCTATGACGTCGAGGGCTGGGACGTGTACTCCGCGCTCGCCGTGACGTCGGTCGACTCGGTCCGGGCGATGCTCGACGCGTTCACCACCCAGGCCGAGGCATCCGATCGGGAGGTGATCTTCCGCACGTGGAGCGTCGGGGTCGGCGCGGTCGGCGACATGCACACCGACCCGGCCTCGTACGAGGCGGTGCTCGGCGGGGTCGATTCGCCGGCACTGATCGTGTCGACCAAGTACACACTCGGCGACTTCTACAGCTGGCTGCCGCTGAACGTGACGCTCGAGCAGGGCGGGCAGCGCCGGATCGTCGAGTTCCAGAGCAGGCGCGAGTTCGAGAACTTCGGTGCCTTCCCGAACGACCTCGGGCCCGAGTATCAGTACGCGATCCGGACGCTGGTCGCCGCCGACGGCCGCATCGAGGGTATCTGGACCTGGACGCAGGACGGCGGGCCGTGGCGGGCGGGGCCGATGACGCTGTACCTGAAGGCCGGCTTCTGGCAGCTCTACGAGCTGAACACGATGCTCGCAGCCGACCTCGCGCGCGACCCCGATGCCGATGTCGCCCGCATCACGGAGGACTGGGCGCGGGAGTGGTTCTCGGACGACCCCGCCACCGTTTCGGCGATCGTGGAGGCGATGTCGTCGTCCCGGCCCGCCATCGAGCAGGGCATGTACATCGAGCCGTTCGCCGAGCAGCGGGCCTTCGCGATCGGGCTCGAGCCGCCGCCGATGATGTGGATCTTCGAGTGGGACATCCTCACCGGCGACTCCGCCGTGCTCGACGTGATCTACGCGATCTCGCGGGGCGCGACCGGAGGTGACATCGACGCGGCGATCGCGGGCGGCACGCAGGCCGTCGCGGACGTCGAGGCCATGCGCGAATCGATCGCCTCGACGGATGCCGCCACCTGGCGCGATCCGAAGCTGCGCGATGCGTTCGTCGGCACGATGGACTACGAGGTCGATGTGCTCCGGCTGCTCGCGTCGTACCGGGCCATGATCCTCCACCAGGCGCAGTGGCACGACACGGCCTCGAGCGACGCGCACGCGGCCTGGCAGGCCGACCGGGACGAATTCGAAGCGCTCGCCGCCGCGCACCTGGCGCGGTACACCGGCGACATCGACTACCCCGCGTACAACCTGACCGCCGCCGAACTGGGCGTGCAGCGCGCCGACCGCGACCTGGCGATGGCCTGGATGGCGCGCGGGCTGCTGGTGCTCGCCGGCCTGTGGGTGGTGATCGGAGTCTTCGCGTCGCGGACCAGCCTCGTCCGCCGCCCCGGTGCCGCAGCCGCCCGTGCCTCCTGGCTCGGCGCGACCCGGCCGTGGCGGGCGCGGGAGTCCACACTCGGACTGCTGCCTCTGGACCGCTGGCTCCTTCTCGGCGTGCCCGCAGCGCTGCTGATCGCCACCCGCGCGGTGCAGACCTCGTTTCTGTCTTGGACGCACCTGGCCGCCGTGATCGGCGCCTGGATCGTGTTCGTGCTGGTGGTGCGGCTGCTGGTCGGGCGACGCTCGCCCTGGCCGGTCATCGCGGCGGTCGGCGGAGTCGTGGTGCTCCGGTGCATCGTGACGCTGCTCGCGCTGTCGGTCACCGGTCCCGGCGGCTACTGGTTCGCGTTCTGGACCGAGCCGACGCGCCGCACTGTGTACATCGCGTTCGCGTTCGCCCTGTTCCTCTGGCTGTTCGTGGCCGCAGGCTGGGCGCTCGCTGCGCACGTCGGCCGTCGGAGAGCCATCGGCACGGTTCTCGCCGGCATGGGCGCAGCGCTGGCGGCACCCGCTCTGGTCGTCGGGATCGTCGGTCTCGAGCAGGCCCTCACCCTGTGGAACGACGAGCTCGGACTGCTTCCGTGGGGTCTCGCGCGCATTCTCGGGATCACGGTCTATCTCGACATCCCCGCCGCAACGGCATGGTTCGCCGCCGGCTTCGGGCTGCTGATCGCCGTCGCCGGGCTGCTGCTCGCGCTGCCGTACGGGCGCGACGATCGCCACGCCGAACCCGAGGCGGCCGCGGCCGCCGACCTGATGAGCTAGCCGCGTGTCGCAGGGCGTCGGGGAGTACCCGCACGCGGGTGCCTGTCGGCGGGCGCGCCTAGACTTGTAGTGCTATGACTGATGCCTCCGCGGCCGCCGAGCGCGCGGCATCCGCACCTCTGATCATCGTCGACGGCGACCGCGGTCCGCGATCGGGCGCCGGCCCGTCGGCGCGCGCCGACGAGGACCTGCTCGAGGGGCTGAACCCGCCGCAGCGCGATGCGGTCACCTATCGCGGCCCCGCCCTGCTCATCGTCGCCGGTGCGGGCTCAGGCAAGACCAGCGTGCTCACCCGCCGGGTGGCCTCCCTCCTGCGCACCAAGGAGGCGTGGCCCAGTCAGATCCTGGCCATCACGTTCACCAACAAGGCGGCCGGCGAGATGCGCGACCGCGTCGGCCAGCTGATCGGCGATCGGGCGCAGGGCATGTGGATCTCGACGTTCCACTCGGCGTGCGTGCGGATCCTGCGGCGTGAGGCCGAGCAGTTCGGCTTCACGAAGTCCTTCACCATCTACGACTCCGGCGATTCCCGCGCGCTGATCAAGCGCCTGGTCAAGGAACACGAGGCCGATGCCTTCGGGCTCACTCCTGCCGGAACGATGAGCCGCATCTCGAAGCTCAAGAACGAACTGGCCGACGCCGAGTCGTACGCGCGGTCGGCGAACATGAGCGACCCCGCCGAGCGCAAGTTCGTGGATGTGTTCAGCGATTACCAGCGGGCCCTGCAGCGCGCCAACGCCTTCGACTTCGACGACCTCATCGGGCAGACGGTCTACCTGTTCCGGGCATTCCCGCATGTCGCCGACATCTACCGTCGCAGGTTCCGCCACATCCTCGTCGACGAGTACCAGGACACCAACCACGCGCAGTACGCGCTGATCCGCGAGCTGACCCGGCCGATCGGGTCGGATGCACCGCCCATCGCGTCGTCGGGCGGGATGATGATCTTCGAGGCCGACCCGGCTGAGGATCCCGACCGGGCACCGGCATCCCTCACCGTCGTCGGCGACTCCGACCAGTCGATCTACGCCTTCCGCGGCGCCGACATCCGCAACATCACCGAGTTCGAGCGAGACTACCCGGGCGCGAGGGTGGTGCTGCTCGAGCAGAATTACCGCTCGACGCAGAACATCCTGAGCGCGGCCAACTCCGTCATCGGGCACAACTTCGACCGTAAGGACAAGAAGCTGTGGACCGACGTCGGCGCGGGTGAGAAGATCGTCGGCTTCACCGGCTACTCGCAGCACGACGAGGCGCAGTTCGTCGCGGACGAGGTCGAGACGCTCCGGCGCGGCGGCATCGACTACTCGCAGATGGCCGTCTTCTATCGCACCAACTCGCAGAGCCGTGCGCTGGAGGAGATCTTCATCCGGTCGGCCGTGCCATACAAGATCATGGGCGGCACGAAGTTCTACGAGCGGGCCGAGATCAAGGACGCCCTCGCCTACCTCGTCGCGGTGTCCAACCCCGCCGACGAGATGGCGCTGCGTCGCATCATCAACCGCCCCCGGCGCGGGATCGGCGACGTGACGATCGAGACGATCTCGCGGTACGCCGCGAACGAGCAGATCACGTTCCGCGACGCGCTCGCCAACTCGTCGGCACTCGGGGTCGGACCGAAGATCCAGGCGGCGATCGCACACCTCGACGCCGTGCTCGCCGAGGCCTCCGAGCTCATGCTGCCCGCTACGGGCGAACTGGCCCCGCCCACGGCGGTCGCGGAGGGGCTCCAGCTGCTGCTGGGCAAGACCGGGTACACCGACGCGCTGCGCGCCAGCCGCGACGCACAGGACGAGGCCCGCGTCGAGAACCTCGACGAGCTCGTCGCCGTCGCCCGCGAGTTCGCCCGCAACAACCCCGAGGGAACGGTCGTGGACTTCCTCGCGGAGGTTGCGCTCGTCTCGGATGCCGACGACCTCGAGGACGCCTCAGGCTCGGTCTCGCTCATGACGATGCACACCGCGAAGGGCCTCGAGTACGACGCGGTGTTCGTCACCGGCGTCGAAGAGGACCTCATCCCCCACCGGATCTCGGCGGGCGAACCCGGCGGACCGCAGGAGGAGCGCCGCCTCTTCTACGTCGGCATCACGCGCGCCCGCAAGCGCCTGTACCTGTCGCTGGCGATGACGCGCGCCCAGTTCGGCGAGATCTCGGTCGCCATGCCGAGTCGGTTCCTGCAGGAGATCCCGACCGACCTGATCCACTGGCGGCAGTCGCCCGGAGACGTGAACTCGCGCGGCGGCATGCAGTCCCGCGCGCTCAACGCGCGCCGCCCCGGCGGGGCGCCCGCGGGGCGGCGGTACGGCGAAGACCTGGTGCCGAAGTCGACGTCGATCGAGCGCTTCGCGAACCGCATCCCGGCCAAGGTGCGCGACAACGGCGACATGCAGCTGGCGACCGGAGACCGCATCCGTCACGACGACTTCGGCGAAGGACGCGTGGACGCCGTCACGGGCGAGGGTGCGAAGCGTGTCGCGCATGTGCGATTCGAAACCGCGGGGCCGAAGAAGCTGCTCATCAAGATCGCACCGATCGAGAAGATCGAGCCGTAGCCGGTCCTGCGGGCGCAGCATCCCTCGGGCTACGCTCCACACATGGCTCTCTTCTCCAAGCGGAAGAACTCGGACGGCACCGATGCCGAAGGGGACGCCCCCGAACCGGCCGGCTCCACGGCCGGCGACGCGGCTGATCCCGGGTCCGCGTCCGCGTCGGTCGGATCGTCGGATGCCGGGGGCGAGGCCGACGGAAGCGCGGAGGCCGCGGCATCCGTCGGGATCTCGGTGACGTCGTACCGGGGACTGGGCGCCGAGGCGACGCCTCCGGGCGCGGCGCCCGCCGAGTCGGGTGAGGCCTCCCGGACACGGACGCTGCCGCCGGCCGGGAGACCGCCCGAGGCCGAGGCGGTTCCGGGGCTGCGCGACAACGTCGTGCTGCGCGAAGCGCTGGCCGCCCTGCCGTCGCCCGCGACGCCGAGCGACATCCTCGGGGTGGCGCGGCAGCTGCTGCAGGGGCATCTCTACCTGAGGGTCAAGGGTGACGCGCGCACGCTGCTGGCGGCGGGGGAGGACCTTCCGATCGGGGTCGTGACTCTGAACGGCAACCAATACGTTCTCGCGTACAGCGGCGCGACAGCGCTGCGCACGAGCATCAAGGCCGACACCGACATCGGCACCTCCGCGATGGCTCAGCCGGTGCGCGCGGTCATCCGGTACGTCCTGTCGGGCAGCTACGCCGGGCTGATCCTCGATCACGCATCGGCGCCCGCTCGCGCGGTGATCCCGCGGGAGCTGCTGCAGAAGCTGAGCGACCAGGCCGATCCGACCTTCGAGCTGAAAACGCTCCTGTCGGACGCGCGAAGCGATGCGACCGCGTCGTCAGTCGCCGAGGCGCTCACTCGTGCGAAGTTCTGGGTCGCGGTCAACAAGGCTGCCGACGGGCAGCTGGGAGTCGCCGAAGCGCGGACGGACGACGGCGCCCGGCTTCTGGAGATCTTCTCCCACCCGCTGGAGGTGGCGTCGTCGCTGCGCGGGGATCGGGCGGCCCCGATGACCGCAGCGCAGCTCGCCGGCGCTCTGCGCAACGACGAGGGGATCCAGGGCGTGCTGGTCGATCCGGGCGGTCCGTGGATCCGCTTGTCTCGCAACGACCTGGCGCCCGTCCTCGCCCTCACCGACTGACGCGCTGCCAGCACCGGTTGACGTCGACGCTGTTTCGCGGTATCGTTATCAATCAAGTGGTTTATCAAAAGAACGGTTGATAAGGATGCCCGTGCCCAAGCCCTCACCAGTCCCCGCTGACGCGGCGACCGGACGCGGGGGCGTGGGCCCGGCCCCGCTCGACAAAGCGTTCGCAGCTCTCTCGGACCCGGTGCGCCGCGCGATCGTGGCGCGTCTGAGCCGAGGCCCTGCGACGCTCGGCGAGCTGGCCGCGCCGTTCGCCATCACGCTCCAGGCCGTCTCGAAGCACATCAGCGTGCTGGAGGACGCCGGGCTCGTGTGGCGGACGCGCGAGGCGCAGCGTCGTCCGGTCCACCTCGATGCCGCCGCCCTCGCCCGGCTCACGTCGTGGATCGACCGGTACCGGCTCGAAGCCGAAGCCGCCTACCGTCGCCTGGATGCCGTGATCGCGGCATCCCGAATCGAAACCACCGGCACGGCAACCAGCTCAGCAACGAAGGAGAAGGAATCATGAGCAATCCCGTCGTCATCGATGCGACCCCCGGCCAGTCGTACGCCGACATCACCCGCGAATTCGAGGCACCGGTCGAGGCCGTCTTCCGTGCCCACGCCGACCCGGACCTCTACAAGAGCTGGGTCGGGCCCCGGAACTATGAGACCCAGATCACGGAATGGGACTTCCGCACCGGCGGCGGTTACCGCTTCGAGCAGAGCGGCGAAGAGGGCACGTTCGGATTCCGCGGTGTCTTCCACACGGTCCGTGAGAACGAGCTGATCATCCAGACGTTCGAGTACGAGGGCGCGCCCGACGAGGTCAGCATCGACGTGCTCCGCTTCGAGGAGCTGCCGGGGGGGCGGTCGCGCATCGTCGATCACAGCGTGTTCGGCAGCGTCGAAGCGCTCGAGTCCATGATCGAGCAGGGCATGGAAGTGGGCCTGCGCGAGGGCTACGAGCAGCTGGACGAGCTGCTCGCGAAGTCATGACCGGCAGTGTCGTCGCGTCCGCCACGATGTCGCTGGACGGCTTCGTCGCCTACCAGAACAACGACCCCGGTGCGCTGTTCGACTGGTACGAGGCCGGCGATGTCGAGGTGGTCAACGCAGGCACCCTTCCGCCGTTCCACCTCACCCGTGAGAGCGCGGACTACTGGACCGAGTGGACGACGAAGGTCGGATGCCTCGTGGTCGGCCGCACGCTGTTCGACATCACCGACGGCTGGACCGGCGAGCATCCGATGGGCGTGCCGTTCGTCGTGCTGACCCACGAGGCGCCGACCGACTGGGCCCACGCCCACACCGGCAACGCGCACTTCGTGACGGAGGGCATCGAGGCCGCCGTCGCGAAGGCGAAGGAGATCGCCGGCGACGGCACCGTCGGCGTCGCGGCGGGGACGATCGCAGGTCAGGCGCTGGCCGCGGGCCTTCTCGACGAAGTCGCGATCGACCTGGTGCCGATCGTGATGGGCTCGGGGCATCGGTACTTCGAGGACGTCGACCCCGCCGACGTGAAGCTCGGCGATCCGACGCTGATCATCCCGGCACGGCGCGTGACGCACATGCGGTTCCCGGTGCTGCGCTGACTGCTCCTGCCCCGCGTCGCGCGGACGCACCGCCCCTCGGTCCATCGCCAGAGGGCGGTGCGTCCTCGCGCGTGCCGGGAGGGGCCAATAGGGTCGAGCCATGGCGAGCGAGCGCATCACCCTGACCGTGCCCGGACCGGACGGCGACCGGGAGGTCGGGCTCTCTAGCCCGAACCGCGTGCTGTGGCCCGAGCTCGGCATCACCAAGCACGAGCTCGCGGAGTACGTGCTCGCGGTCTCGGGCCCGTTCCTGGCCGCCAACGGCGACCGGCCGGTGTCGCTGGAGCGCTACCCCGAATCGATCGACGGCGAGTCGTTCTTCTCCAAGAACCCGCCGAAGGGCACGCCCGGCTACGTCGAAGCGGTCACCGTCACCTACAACAGCGGCCGGCGGCATCCGCAGCTCGTGCTGACCGAGCCGGCCGCGATCGTGTGGGCGGTGCAGATGAACACGATCGTGTTCCACCCGTGGGCATCGCTGGCCGGCGACACCGACAACCCGGTCGAGCTGCGCATCGACCTCGACCCTCAGCCGGGCACGGACTTCTCGGATGCCGTCCCGGCCGCGCACGCGTTGCGCGAGGTTCTGCGCGAGGCGGGCCTGGAGGCGTGGGTCAAGACGAGCGGCAACCGCGGCATCCATGTGTTCTGCCCCATTGAGCCGAGCCACGAGTTCCTCGAAGTGCGGCACGCGGTGATCGCCGCCGCGCGCGAGCTCGAGCGACGCATGCCCGACAAGGTCACCACCAGCTGGTGGAAGGAGGAGCGCGGCGAGCGCATCTTCGTGGACTTCAACCAGGCCAACCGCGACCGCACCATGGCGGGCGCGTACAGCCCGCGGGCGCTGCCCACCGCGACCGTCGCCACTCCGGTGACGTGGGACGAGCTCGATGGGGTGGACCCGGCTGCCTTCACCATCCGTTCGGTGCCGGAGCGGCTCGCCTCGACCGGCGACCCGTGGGACGCATTCCTCGACCGTCCCGGTCGCATCGACACCCTGCTCGAGTGGTGGGAGCGCGACCTTTCGAACGGGCTGGGCGAGCTGCCGTTCCCGCCCGACTTCCCGAAGATGCCCGGTGAGCCGCCGCGCGTACAGCCGAGCAAGAAGAACCCCGAGAACTGGACGGAGGACGGCCAGGCACGCTGACTCGCGCTCGCGCGGCCGCGCGGGCGCCGGGGTCGCCGAACCCATGCTCTGCCCGCGAGCCCAGGCGCTCTCGGCGAGCTGAACGCATGGACTCGCGCGGAAGGTGTGGGTTCGGCGTCAGGAAGGAGCGGGCGGCGCTCAGTCCAGTACGGCACCCACGTCGTAGGCCGACACGGACTCGAGCTGCTCGTACGTGCACGACGCCGGGTCGCGGTCGGGCCGCCAGCGCGCGAACTGCACCGTGTGCCGGAAGCGCCAACCCTCGAGCTGGTCGTAACGCACTTCCAGCACGCGCTCCGGCCGGAGGTGCACGAAGGACGAGTCGCGATCGGGCGCGGAGAAGCGCGACTTCTCGCCCTCGCTCTTGACCGCGCCGCCGGCCTCGTCGCGTTCGACGAGCGGTGCGAGCTCGTCGATGAGCTCGACCCGCCGGGCGTTCGTCCAGGCCGAGACGGCGCCGACCGGGTACAGCGTCCCGTCCTCGGAGTACAGCCCCACGAGCAGTGATCCCACGCCCTCGCCCGACTTGTGGATGCGGTAGCCCATCGCCACGACGTCGGCCGTCCGGGCGTGCTTGATCTTGAACATGGTCCGCTTGTTCGGCGCATACGGCTGGGCCAGCGGCTTGGCGACGACGCCGTCCAGCCCGGCTCCCTCGAACTCGCTGAGCCAGCCGCGGGCGGTGTCGGCATCCGTGGTGGTCCTGGTCACGTGGATCGGATGCGGCAGACCGGCGAGCAGGTCGACGAGCTCGGCACGCCGCGTCTCGAATGACTCGTTCTGCAGGTCGCGGTCGCCGCGGGCGAGCAGGTCGAACGCGATGAACATGGCGGGCGTCGTCTCGGCGAGCATGTTGACACGGGATGCCGCGGGGTGGATGCGCTGGGTGAGCGAGTCCCAGTCGAGGCGCTGCGCGCCGGGTTCGCCCTTGGGCACCACGACCTCGCCGTCGAGCAGGCAGGGCTCGGGCAGGAGCCGGGAGAACGCCTCGACGAGCTCGGGGAAGTAGCGGGTGAGCGGCTTGGCGCCACGGCTGCCGATCTCGACGTTCTCGCCGTCCCACGACACCAGGCCGCGGAAGCCGTCCCACTTCGGCTCGTAGCTCAGCCCCCCCGGCACCTTGTCCTGGTCGGGCACGTCGGGGACCGACTTGGCGAGCATGGGCGCGGGGATGTCGTACGGCATGGGTCCATCCTGCCCTCCGTCCGCGACACGGGCGAGACGCGGTCGCGAGCGATGGGCGCGGACGGATCGAGCCGGCTGTATCTGCCCGGCCCGCGCAGGCTCTTCGCTCTATGACACCGACGACGATCGCCCCACCACGCGACGCGGAGTCCGCCGCAACCGCCGCACCCCCGGCATCCGCTGCACCGCCCGTCGGACGGTCCCGGCTCGTTCTGCGCGCGAGGTTCTGGGTGCTCCGCTACGGACCGGCCGAGCTCGCCTGCCTGATCACGATGCTCGCGGCGAGCGTCGTGGCGGCCCGGCTCACCGACTCGCCGCCTCTCCTCGCCGCGGCGGCCATCCTCGGCGCCACGGTCGGGTTCTACGGCGTGCTCCTCACCGCCGTGATGCGCGAGCAGCTGGCACTGCTGCCTCCTGGTCCCCGTCGACTGCGTCGTGGGTTGGTCCGGTCGGTCGGCCTGCTGGGCGCCGAGTTCGGCGTGGCGGAGGTCATCGACACCTTCTTCCTCCGGCCGGCCCTCATGATGATCGGCGTCGTGGTGCTGCGGGATCCGGTGTGGGGCCTGCTCGCCGGGAAGATCGTCGCCGACGTGCTGTTCTACGTGATCTCAGGCGTCTGCTTCCGGATCACCGAGCGCACCGGCATCCGCCTGCCGCGGCTTCGCCCGACCGCGAGACTGCAACCAGACGGCGAGACAGCGGGTGAGCACCGCAGTCTGGACGTGCGGATGCAGTCTCGCGGGAAGTGACTCGCCGCCGCGCCGGCCGAGCTACGCCTCGATCGGATCCTTCGGCCGCGCCCACCGGGCCGCGAGCGCCGGCCCGTCCCACACCTGGATCGCACCCCACACCGCGGCCGTGATCGGCACGGCGAGGACCGCACCCACGATCCCGCCGAGGACGGTGCCCACCGTCAGGGCGACCAGGATCACGAAAGCGTGGAGCTTCATCGAGCGACCCATCAGCACGGGCTGGAGGAAGTTGCCTTCCAGCTGGTTGACGAGCACGACGACGCCGACGACGAGCAGCGCGTTGACCGGACCGTTCGCCACCAGCGCGACCAGGGCGGCGATGATGCCGGCCACCGTCGCGCCGACGATGGGGATGAACGCGAGCAGGAACACGAGCACCGAGAGCGGGATCGCCAGCGGCACCTGGAGAATGAGAAGACCGATCAGGATGCCGACGGCGTCGACGAACGCGACGGTCGCCGTGCCCCGCACGTACGAGCCGAGCACGGTCACGGTCTTGTCGCCGATGCGCCGTGACCGGAGATAGTGCTCCCCATGGAACGGCCGCAGCAGGAACTCCCACATCTGCGGGCCGTCCTTGAGGAAGAAGAACAGGATCGTCACCAGCAGCACGAATCCGGTCACGAAGTTCGCGACGGCCCCGACCCCGGCGAGGGCCCCCGAGCCGAACTGCGCGCTCGTGACGAAGTCCGTGACCGTGGTCATCCACTCGTCGAGCTGATCCTGGCTCGGGGCGAACGGCAGCGTCTGCACCCAGGCGATGAGAGCCTGGAAACCGTCCTGCGCCTGTGCGTACAGGTCGTCCCACTGGTTGCGGACCGCCCAGACGATCAGCCAGCCGATGCCCGACAGCAGCAGCACGATCGCCAGCAGGGTGATCACCGTCGCCAGCACCGAGGGCACGCCGCGCCGCCGCATCCACCGCATCACGGGGGCGAAGGCGCACGCGAGGATGAGTGCGATGACCAGCGGAATCGTCACCAGCGTGAGCTGCCGGATCGTGAAGATGATCGCCGCGACCACCGTGACGACCACGATGATCTGGATGGCGCGGATGCCCAGCCGGCCGAACCCGTCGGCCCACAGGCTCCACGGCGCCTTGGTCGCCTTCAGCTCGACGTCCTGCGACTCGAGTCGGATCGCCTGCGGTTCGTTCCGGAACAGTCCCATGATGCGAGGCTAATCGCGGGCGACGCCCAGTCGGCGCCCTTGCGCGGGCGGACGCGGTGTGCCAGCCGTCGCTTCAGGCGAAGGCGCCGACTCCGGTGATGTCGCGTCCGATCAGCAGCGCCTGCACCGACTCGGTCCCTTCATACGTGTGGATCGCCTCGATGTCGGCCATGTGCTGCATGACGCGATTCTCCAGAAGGATGCCGTTGCCGCCGAGCAGATCGCGGGCGACGGCCGCGATGCGGCGCGCGGCGCGCGTGTTGTGGTACTTCGCGAGCGAGGCCTGCGTCGGGCGCAGCCGCCCTGCCGTCTCCAGGTCGGCCATGTGGCGGCAGTACAGCTGCATCGCCGTGAGTTCGTCGAGCATCTGGGTGAGACGCTCCTGCACCATCTGGAATGCCGCCAGCCGCTTGCCGAACTGCACGCGCTGCTGGGAGTAGGACAGCGCGGCCTCGTAGCACGCCGTCGCGTGCCCGAGAGCGGACCATGCCACGCCCGACCGCGTGGAGTACAGAACGGTGGAGGCATCCTTGAACGAGTGCGTGCCGGGAAGCACGGCGTCGCGGGGCACCCGCACGTCCGTCATCGTGATGTGGGCCTGATGGATGGCGCGCAGCGACGCCTTCCCGAGGATCGCGCGGCCGGTGTAGCCCGGCGTCTCCTGCGGGACGAGGAAGGCCCGCACCTTGCCGTCGTGCTCCGGATCGGACGGGTCGACGACGCGGGCCCACACGACGGTGACGCCTCCCGAGGAGCCGTTGCCGATCCACTTCTTCGCCCCGTTGAGTACCCAGTCGTCGCCATCACGGCGGGCCTCGGTCTCCAGCGAGACGGAATCGGAGCCGTGATCGGGTTCGGTCAGCGCGAAGGCCGCCAGCACCTCGCCGCGTGCGATGGGCCGGAGGTGGCGGGACTTCTGAGCGTCGCTGCCGAAGAGCGCCAGCGAGCGCAGCGCCAGTCCGCCTTGCACGGCGACGATCGTTCCGAGCGAGCCGTCGCCGCGCGAGATCTCCATGTTCACCAGCCCGGCCGCCAGGGGTGAGGAGTATCCGAGACCGTCGTGGACGAGGCCGTCGTTGTACAGGTCGAGCTCGCCCAGCCGCCGGGCGAGGTCGAGGTCGTAGTCTCCCCGGTCCCACAGCCCGTCCATGCGGGGGAGCACTTCGTCCACGAAGGCCTTGGCGCGATCCCAGACGGCACGGTCGGCAGCCGGGACGTCGGCGAACACCGCGTAGTAGTCGGTGTCGAGACGGTCCGAGACGTCATAGCCCGCGACGCGCTCGCCGGGCACAGGAGTGTGGCTCATCCGCTCAGAATACCTGGTACTCAGTTCCTTGAACACTGGAACCCAATCCCAGCATGTCAGCCTTCGAGCTGCGTGCGCACCCTCCGTGCCATCTCCGCAGCCGGCATCGCTCGGGGGAACACGGCGACCACGACATCGTCGCCCGCCGCAGCGGCTCCGTCAGGATGCACGCCGTAGCGCCGCAGGGCGTCATCCAGCGCCCGTCGCAGCGCGGTCAGCGGCACCCGTTTGGTGCCGCGCAGCAGACGCCGGAGCACGTGATTGTGCAGAGCCGTGACCAGTGCGGAGAACCCGACGGCGTCAAGCGGGTCGATCTCGGGCAGCGATCGGCGGAGGTACTCGTCGAACTGCCGCTCGTAGCGGAACACGGTGACGATCTCGCGCTCGCGCAGCGCGGGGACCTGCCGCACGATCTGATAGCGCAGCCGCGCGACCTCCGGATCGTGGGCGAAGTGCAGGAAGACCCGCTCGGACGCCTGGCAGACCGCGACCCACGGATTCGGGTGTCCGCGCCCGAGCCACTCCCGCAGTTCGTCCAGCAGCACCTCGTGGTCGGCGAACACGACGTCCTCCTTGCCGCCGAACTGGCGGAAGAACGTGCTGCGCGACACCCCGGCGGCGCGGGCGATCTGCTCGACGGAGGTCGCCTCGAAACCCTGTTCCGCGAAGAGTTCGAGAGCCGCGGCGACGACGGCGGTGCGCGCGACGGACGGTGACGGTGTCTCACTCATGTTCGACAGAAGCCTAGACCCGGCGTGGCGCGGCGCCCCGGCATCCGCTCGTCCGATCGGGGTTTCCCGCCGGCCCGCTCGTCAACCGGTGGACGGCGCCTCGTCGGCGGAGTTCACTGGTGCGATGACGTCTCTGTGGAGGGCCGACGGCGCCGTGGTCGCGGGATCGCCGTTCCAACCCGGTCAGCATCGCGACGTCCTCGTCGTGGGAGCGGGCATCACCGGCCTGTCGACCGCCCTCATGCTCGTGCGCCAGGGACTGGATGTGACCGTCGTCGAAGCGGGGGAGGTCGGCAACCTCGCCACCGGCGGCAACACCGGGAAGCTCTCGCTGCTGCAGGGCAAGGTGCTCTCGACGCTGCGGCGTCACCACTCCGCCGCGCTCGTCCGCGCGTACGTCGACGCCAACCGCGACGGAGCGCGATGGCTCACGGACTTCGCCGACGAGGCCGGCGTCGCGTACAGCCGGCGGACCGCGTTCACCTACGCGCAGTCGGATGCCGGGATCCGCGACGTCGATGCCGAGTTCGCCGCCGCACGCGAGGCGGGACTCGCCGTGCGCCGCGAAGTGCCCGATGAGGCCGGCCGGTTCCCGATCATCGACGCGGTCGCCCTCGACGACCAGGTTGCGATCGACCCGCAGGAGGTCACCCTCGCCCTTGCGCGTGCGTTCCTCGCCGCCGGTGGGACGCTGCACACCGGAACGCGCGTTCTGCACGTGTCCGTCCTCCCGCGCACGGTGATCGAGACGACCGCGGGCTTCGCCTCCGCCCGTCAGGTCGTCCTGGCGACGGCGGCTCCGATCACCTATCGCGGGTTCTACTTCGTCAAGACCCGAGGGCTGCGTTCGTACTGCGTCGCGTTCGATGTGCCGGGGGAGGTGCCGGACGGCCTCTACCTGTCGGTCGACGGGCCCACCCGATCGCTCCGCTCGGTGAGGTCGGCCGACGGACCCGCGGAGCTCGCCCGGCTGGTCGTGGGCGGCAACGGGCACCCGGTCGGCCGCGCGGAGTCCGAAAGCGCTCTCGTCGAGGACCTCATCGACTGGACGCGTCGCAACTTCCCGGGCGCCGAGCCGCAGCTTTCGTGGTCGGCGCAGGACTACGAGTCGCACGATCTGATCCCGTTCGTCGGCGCGATGCCCCGCAGCCTCGGCAAGATCCGCTTCGCCACCGGCTTCGGCAAGTGGGGGCTGTCCAACGGTCCGGCCGCAGCCCTGCGCCTGACTGCCGAGATCACGAAGGTGCCGTCCTCGGATCGACCGGAGTGGATGTCGACCATCTCGCACCGGCTGACGGTTCCCGCCGACCTGGGCCGCGGCGGAGTGGAGAACATCCACGTCGGCTGGGAGGCGACGGCCGGCTGGGTCGGCGCTCAGTTCACGCCGGTCCCGGTCGTGCAGCCCGAGGAGGGGCAGGGCGTCGTCGCCACTCGAGGCGGGCACCCGGTCGGCATCTCGACGGTCGGCGGGACGACCCGCGCGGTGAGCCTGGTGTGCACGCACCTGGGCGGGGTTCCGACGTGGAACGACGCGGAATGCACGTGGGACTGCCCGCTGCACGCGTCGCGGTTCGCCCCGGACGGCACTCGGATCGAAGGCCCGGCGCTGCGGGATCTCGCACGCCTGCCCCGGTCCGGACCGCCGACCGACCGGTAGTAGGCTCGGGGATTGGTCGATCTCTCGACGTCAAGACGCTTTCTGCGTCGTCCCCCGTCGCCCCAGCGAAGGAATGCACTGTGGATCTGTACGAATACCAGGCACGCGACCTCTTCGAAAAGTACGACGTTCCGGTGCTCGCCGGAATCGTCGCGGACACCCCCGAGCAGGCGAAAGCCGCAGCCGAGAAGATCGGCGGCCTCGTCGTCGTCAAGGCGCAGGTGAAGACCGGCGGGCGCGGCAAGGCCGGCGGCGTCAAGGTCGCGAAGACCCCCGACGAGGCGTTCGACGCGGCCAAGGCCATCCTCGGCCTCGACATCAAGGGGCACGTCGTCAAGCGCGTGATGGTCGCCGCGGGCGCCCGCATCGACAAGGAGTACTACTTCTCGGTCCTGCTGGACCGCGCCAATCGCGCGTACCTGTCGCTGTGCAGCGTCGAGGGCGGCATGGAGATCGAGGAGCTCGCCGTCGAGCGCCCCGAGGCGCTCGCGCGCGTCGCGGTCGATCCCCTGACCGGAATCGACAAGCAGAAGGCCGTCGAGATCGCGCAGGCGGCCGGCTTCGCCCCCGAACTGGTCGACAAGGTCAGCGACGTGTTCGTCAAGCTCTACACCGTGTACAAGAAGGAGGACGCGACGCTCGTCGAGGTGAACCCTCTGGTGCTGACCGAGGACGGCGAGATCATCGCGCTCGACGGCAAGGTGACGCTCGACGAGAACGCCGACTTCCGGCACGCGGGGCACGCGCTCCTCGAGGACAAGGACGCCGCCGACCCGCTCGAGGCGAAGGCGAAGGAGAACGACCTCAACTACGTCAAGCTCGACGGTCAGGTCGGCGTGATCGGTAACGGTGCCGGCCTGGTGATGTCCACGCTCGACGTCGTCGCCTATGCCGGTGAGAACCACGGCGGAGTCAAGCCCGCGAACTTCCTCGACATCGGCGGCGGTGCATCGGCCGAGGTCATGGCCGCGGGCCTGGACGTCATCCTCGGCGACCCTCAGGTGAAGAGCGTCTTCGTCAACGTCTTCGGCGGCATCACCGCCTGCGATGCGGTCGCCAAGGGCATCGTGGGCGCGCTCGCCGAACTGGGTGCGACCGCCACGAAGCCGCTGGTCGTGCGTCTCGACGGCAACAAGGTGGAGGAGGGCCGCGCGATCCTGCGTGACGCGAACCACCCGCTCGTGACGCTGGCCGAAACCATGGACGAGGGCGCCGACAAGGCCGCCGAGCTCGCGAACGCCTGACCCGCACCGGCTCAGCGACGGAATCAAGGAACAGAAAATGTCGATCTTCCTCAACAAGGACTCCAAGGTCATCGTCCAGGGCATCACGGGCGGCGAAGGCACCAAGCACACTGCGCTCATGCTGAAAGCGGGCACGCAGGTCGTCGGCGGAGTGAACGCACGCAAGGCGGGAACCACCGTCCTGCACCGGGACGCCGACGGCAGCCCCGTCGAACTGCCGGTCTTCGCTTCGGTCGCCGAGGCCATCGAGAAGACCGGAGCCGACGTGTCGATCGCGTTCGTCCCCCCGGCCTTCACGAAGGACGCGATGGAAGAGGCCATCGATGCCGGGATCCCGCTGCTGGTCGTGATCACCGAGGGCGTGCCCGTGGGCGACACCGCCGAGGCGTGGGCGTACGCGCAGTCCAAAGGCAACCGCACCCGCATCATCGGGCCGAACTGCCCGGGCATCATCACGCCGGACGAGTCCCTGGTGGGCATCACTCCCGCCAACATCACCGGCAAGGGCCCGATCGGCCTGGTGTCGAAATCGGGCACCCTGACGTACCAGATGATGTACGAGCTGCGCGAGATCGGGTTCTCCACGGCGATCGGCATCGGCGGCGACCCGGTGATCGGCACCACGCACATCGATGCGCTCGCCGCGTTCGAAGCCGACCCCGAGACCAAGGCGATCGTCATGATCGGCGAGATCGGCGGCGACGCCGAGGAGCGCGCCGCGGACTTCATCCAGGCGAACGTGACCAAGCCCGTCGTCGGCTACGTCGCGGGGTTCACCGCCCCCGAGGGCAAGACCATGGGCCACGCCGGCGCGATCGTGTCCGGCTCCGCCGGCACCGCACAGGCCAAGAAGGAAGCCCTCGAGGCGGCCGGCGTGAAGGTCGGCAAGACGCCGTCCGAGACCGCCGACCTCATGCGGGAGATCATCGCGGGACTCTGAACGTGAACTGACGAAGAGCGGATGCCGCGGCATCCGCTCTTCGTCAGTCAGTTGTCCGTCGCCGGCTCGAGTGCGCCCGTCGCGGCCTCGAGTTCGTCCCGCAGCTCGATCAGCGCCGACTCGTAGTCCTGCGTGCGGTAGTACTCGCCGTGTGTGCCCACGGTCACCATGTACCCGGTCTTGTCGAGTTCGGCCGCGTAACGATCCACGCGGTTGGTGATCCCGCCGTCGCTGTCGTACTTCACGGTGCTCAGCGCCGGGTAGCCCAAGTAGTCGGTGAGGCGCCAGAGGCTGACCCATCGCACGGGGTCGGCCCTGCCGGCCTCCCACGCGGGCGCGAGCGAACCGCTGATGCGACCGACCCCGAGCTTTTCGGGCGCCGCTTCCGGCGGTCTGGTCGAACCGCGCGATGCGGCGGTGAAGTCGGCCCTCCATGGATCCGAGGACAGCAGCCCGGGCGGCGATTCGAGCGGGTCGGTGCCCAGCACCTCGGGGCCGAGCAGCTCTGGCAGCATCCGGCCGAAGAAGGGGCGAAGCTGCACGCCGAACGTCAGCACGGCGACCCTCGGCAGCAGTCGACGGGTGGCGTCGGAGCTTGCCAGCAGCCCGATCGTCGACATGGCCAGAACCGCGCCCATGCTGTGCGCGGCGAGCACCACCCGCCGGTCCTCCGTGCGCAGCCAGTGGTTGATCCGACCGGCGATCTCGGGCACGGCCCGCTCCGCGTAGCAGGGCGGCCCGAACGGGTGCCCGGTCTGCGGCAGGAAGCACGCGATGTCCCACACGATGCCGAGGGGACGGGTGCCGGTGCCGGCAGTGGCTCCGACGGCCAGGAGCGCGACGACCGCCGTCGCCAGGGCCGCCAGCAGCAGCATCCCCACGCTGATGGCATCCACGACGAGCTGCTGTCCGTCCGGCGGCGCGATGCCCCACAGCGTCGCGTCCGCGCTGTACGCCCACACCGTCCAGACGATGCCGAGGACGATCGCCAGCGCCAGCGCCCCTGAGAGCCACGCGACCGCGGGTTCGACCAGATGCAAGCGCGATGCCACACGCCGCTTGGCCTCTATGCGTGACAGCAGGACCGTGGGGGACGGGGGCAGCACACCTCCCTCGGGGATCGGGATGTCGGGGGGCGTCACGGGGACCGTCTCCGGGCCGGTGCGCCACGCTTCCGCTCGCGGCGTCATCGTGCGCGGGCGCAGCAGGGCCAGCACCAGCACGAGGGCGAGCGCGACGAGGACGCACGCCACGATGAGCGAACCGAGCGCGACATAACTGGAGGAGATCCGCAGCCCCGACCCGCCGCCGGCCGAGGCGTTCCAGCCGATGAGCGCCGCCGGACCCTGCGCGTCGTTGAGGAAGTCGCCGATCGCGACCAGGACGATCGAGCTCGTCCCCACCGCGACACCCAGTGAGATCGTCATGAACACCGCTGGTCCGCAGCCGAACCAGGCGGTGCGACGGCGCTGGGCCCACGGGCGGAAGAACACGCCCGCCAGGGCGATGACGGCGCCCGACGCGACGACGACGACGGGCGTCATCCCCCCGCCGTACAGCCGGTCCACGACCACGGCGGGGGCGGGGGCGAAGACCACGAACCCGCACACACCGCCGAACACGACGACCGCGAACCAGAGGAGGATGCGGGTGGCGGAGTCCGGCCAGCTGCTGGCGTGCTCCTCCTCGGGGTCCACGCGCATGGTGGGCAGAATCGATGTGAGTATCGCCGCGCCGAGGAGCCCGACCAGCGCGAGGACGGCCGCCGCGGCGAAGAACACGAACCACCCGTCGCCGGTCGCGGTTCCCAGGCACTCCGCGTCGATGAGCAGCCCGCTGCAGTCGGTGCGCCAGGCCATCGAGGCCTGAGTCGCGACGAACGCCGCGGTCAGCAGGAGAGCGCCGGCGAGGTGCGCCCGCGCGAGGTGACGTGTGATCCGGTTCGACCAGAAGCCGGTCCGGGAGAGCACGGCCGGGTCGCGGCGCAGCTCGGTCGGCTGCCGGCGGCGCTCTCGGGGAGGGGGTGCGGGGGCGTCGCCGGTCGTGTCGGAGTCGTCGCGCAGCATCCCGGGCAGCTGGTCGTAGCGCAGCCGCGACATCGACGAGAGCACCCACAGAGCCAGCGCGGCGGCGGCCGGCAGCAGGGCCCAGAGCGCGAGACGCTGACCGGGGCTCCACTGCTGCATCGGCTCGAACAGCCACGCCAGGGGGCCGCACAGCGTCGGCTGCGCGGCGCACTGCGCGGCGCCGATGTCCAGCGCGAGAGTCGCCGCGGTCGTGGTGAACAGCAGCGTCAGCACGAACCCGAACAGACGGGTGAGGCCGGACGTGATCGCGGTCCACACCTGACGGCCGGGGCTGTCGACCGCCTGGGTCAGCCGGCGCGTCCACTGGGCGGCGTTGCCCAGCGAGAACGGCAGGATCAGCGCATAGACGACTCGAGTCGCGACGCCCGCGACCGCTCCGCCCAGGCTCCCACCCGACGCGATCGGGATGGTGCGCACCATGCCGCCCCACGAGTACGCCTCGCGGCGGATGCCGGGCGGCACGTGCCCGCGGCGGCCGGGCACCGCGGCCCGGCGCGCCTGCTCGGTCGGCACCCAGAAAGACCCCAGCGAGTCGCCCGCGACGAGCGATACGCCTTCGGGCGCGAGGTCGAGCAGGGCGGCGGGGGTGGTGTTGTTCACCCCGTGCACGCGCAGCTCCAGCGTTCGCGGCGCTTGGTCAGGCACGGGCGCCGGCGCAGCCGCGGGCGCCGGGACCGGCTTGTCGGCGGTCTCGTCGTCGGTCTCGATCGGACCCTGCGGAGCGGGAAGGTTGGTCATGACGTCCCCCGTTCGACGTCTGTGTCGCCGCACCGGCGCCTGCCCACACCATAGCGAGCCGGCCTTACGGTGGATAGATGGGACCTACGAGAGAGTACTTGCCGTCGACGTCCGACTGGGCGCGCAAGCAGGCGGAGCGATATGAGGCGTCGAACGGCACCGAGGCGAACCTTCTGCGCGGCGTGCCGATCATCGTGCTGACCACGGTCGGCGCGAAGTCGGGTGGGCTGCGCAAGACCGCGCTCATGCGCGTGGAGCACGGCGGAAGCTACGCGGTGGTCGCGTCGAAAGGCGGAGCCCACGACGAACCCAAGTGGGCCCACAACATGCGCCGGCACCCGCAGGTCCAGCTGCAGGACGGCGCCGACAAGCGCGACTACGTCGCCCGGGAGCTCTCGGGCGATGAGCGCGCCGAGTGGTGGCAGCGCGCCACCGACGTGTGGCCCGACTACGACGCCTACCAGAAGAAGACCGACCGCCTGATCGCGGTCTTCGTGGTCGAGCCCGTCGAGGACTGACAGCCCGGACGCGAGACCTGCGGATGCCGCGGCGAAGCGTGCCGGGAAGCGGGACGCAGCCTTCGCGTAGGTAGGGTCGATGAGGCATGCATCGCCTCATCGTCGTCATCCTCGCCGCCGTCGACGCCGCCATCGCGGCGGCCGTCGGCATCGCGGCGACCCTTGCCCCGCTGACCGTGCTGTGGGTGCTCGGCATGGGTGGCACGGCCGACTGGAGCACCCTCTGGCCCGCAGCCACGGCGGTGTGGCAGCTGGGCAATCTGGTGCCACTGCACGTCACGCTCCCGGGGGACTACCTCGCGGTCGCCGGCATCGATCCGGCAGCGGCATCCTTCGTACTCTCCCTCGCCCCGCTCGCGTTCACGGCGTTCACCGCGATCTTCGCCGTGCGATCCGGTGTGCGGGCGTCGAGGGCCGACGCGTGGTTGACGGGCGTGGCCACCGGCGCTGTGGTCTTCGCCGCCCTGGCGGCGGCGGTCGCGCTGACATCTGCCAACTCGCTCGCCGAAGTCGAGCTGTGGCAGGCGTTCCTCCTCCCCGCCCTCGTGTTCGCCGTTCCGCTGCTCGCCGGCGCGGTGGTGACCGAGTGGCGCGAAGCGGGCTCGGGTCGCATCGCCCGCGCGCGGGACCGGATCGAGGCCGCCCCGCGGGGGTGGGGCGAGACGCCCGGGCTCATCGTCCGCGGCGGGGCGGTGGTGCTGGCCGGCCTTGTCGGGCTCGGAGCGCTGGTCCTCGCGGTCGCGCTCGTGCTGCGCGGCGGTCAGGTGATCGCGCTGTTCGAGGCGGCGTCCGTCGACGCCCTCGGCGCGACGGTCGTGACCCTCGCGCAGCTTGCCTACCTGCCGACGCTCGCCGTGTGGGGACTGGCCTTCGTCGCCGGGCCCGGGTTCGCCGTCGGAACCGGCACCGCCGTGTCGCCCGCCGGAACCCAGCTCGGCGTGATCCCCGGCATCCCGGTGCTGGGCGCGCTGCCCGAGTCGACCACGCCGTGGCTGCTGCTGCTCGTGCTGCTGCCGATCGGTCTCGGCGCGCTCGCGGGCTGGATCGCCCGGTCCCACCTCGCCGGCCCGGGGTCCGCCCCGATTGCGCCGCAGCCCTCATCCGTGCCGACGGAGTGGGATGCCGCGCCGGAGGCCGCCCGCAGCTCCGCGCTGACCGCACTGCTTGCCGCCGTCGACGCCGCGCCGCCCGCGGGCTCAACCGACGAGGCCGAAGACGCTCGACTCGAGGCGGAGCGGCGGAACGTGTCGGATCGCGACGATCCTTTCGGCGCCCGGCTCGTCCTCGCCGGAGGCATCGCCGTGCTCTCCGCCGCGGGTGCCGCCCTGCTCTCGGTTCTCGCGTCCGGGTCGATCGGGCCGGGACGACTCGCCGAGGTCGGTCCGCAGCCCGGACCGGTCGCCCTCGCCGTCGGGCTCGAGGTGCTGGTGGGAGCCGTCATCCTGCTGCTGTCGCCGCGTCGCCGAGCGAAGGTCCGTCCGGCCGCAGACCGCCAACCGGATGCCGCGGCTCCTCCGATCGACGCAGACGCGACCGATACCGCCCCCATCGCGCTGCCCGCTTCGGACGCGGCAGAACGGCGGGCGCCGTCGGTGCCCGCCGACGCTCCCGCCCCCTCGGTGCCCGTCGAGGCGCCTGCGCCGGCACCGTGGCCGCGCAGTCCCGATCCGGACAGCATGCCCACCGTCGACCTGGGGCCCCGCAGGCCCAAGCCGCTGCCCCCGGTAGACTAGGTCGGTGCTCACGGTCGCCGTCCTCATCTCGGGCGCGGGGTCCAATCTTCGGGCCCTGCTCGATGCGGCGGCCGATCCCGACTACCCCGCGCGCGTCGTGGTCGTCGGCGCCGACCGCGAGGCCCCGGGCTTCACGCATGCCGAGGAGTACGGCATCCCCACCATCCTCGTGCCGTGGCGGGAGTTCGACACGCGCGATGAGTGGGGCGACGAGCTGGGTGCGCAGCTGGATGTGTGGAAGCCCGACCTCGTCGTCCTGAGCGGCCTCATGCGCCTCCTGCCCCCCGCGCTCGTCGACGCGTGGTCGCCGCGGATCATCAACACGCATCCCGCCTACCTCCCCGAGTTTCCGGGCGCGCACGGCGTCCGGGACGCTCTGGAGGCCGGTGTCGCCCAGACCGGAGCGAGCGTCATCATCGTCGACAACGGCATCGACAGCGGTCCGATCCTCGCCCAGGAGCGCGTCCCCGTGATTCCGGGCGACGACGAGCATGCGCTGCATGAGCGCATCAAGCCCGTCGAGCGCCGCCTCCTGATCGACGTCGTCCGGCGCATCGCCACCGGAGAGCTCGACCTCGCCGCGCAGCTGCGCTGAGCACGCACGACGCGTCCATCCCCCGATCCCCACCGAGGAGCCCCCATGGCCGGCCCCAGCCACGACCCGACCCTCTACCGCGAACGCGACGTCGTGCCCATCCGACGGGCGCTCGTCTCGGTCAGCGACAAGACCGACCTGCTGAAGCTGGCCGAGGCGCTCGCCCAAGCCGACGTCGAGATCGTCTCGACGGGCTCGACCGCCGCCACCATCAGGGAAGCGGGCTTCGCCGTCACCGACGTCGCCGCCGTCACCGGCTTTCCCGAGTCCCTCGACGGACGTGTGAAGACGCTCCATCCGGGCGTGCACGCGGGGCTGCTGGCCGACCTCCGCCTCGACGACCATGAGCGCCAGCTCGACGAGCTGGGCATCGCACCGTTCGAGCTCGTCGTGGTGAACCTCTACCCGTTCGTCGAGACCGTCGCGTCCGGCGCGCAGGGCGACGCCGTCGTCGAGCAGATCGACATCGGCGGACCCGCGATGGTGCGCGCATCGGCCAAGAACCACGCCAACGTCGCGATCGTCGTCTCGCCCGAATCGTATCCGGCCGTCATCGACGCGATCCGCGCCGGCGGCACCCGTCTCGCCCAGCGCCGCGCGCTGGCCGCCCGGGCGTTCGCGCACACGGCCGCCTACGACCGCGCCGTCGCGCAGTGGTTCGCGGAGGAGACGCTCTCCGGCGACGTCGACCTGCCCCTGCACCTGACGATCAAGGCGGAGCGGCTCACCACGCTGCGCTACGGCGAGAACTCGCACCAGCGCGCGGCGATCTACTCGCGGGTGGGGGGCCACGGGATCGCCCAGGCGACCCAGCTGCAGGGCAAGGAGATGTCGTACAACAACTACGTCGACGCGGATGCCGCGCTGCGCGCCGCGTTCGACATGGTCAAGCCGGCGGTGGCGATCATCAAGCACGCCAACCCGTGCGGCATCGCCGTGGCGGCGCCGAATGCGCTCGACCCGATCGCCAGCGCCCACCTGCGCGCGCACGAGTGCGACCCGGTCTCGGCGTTCGGCGGGGTCATCGCGGCGAACCGCACGGTCACCCTCAAGCTGGCGGAGAACCTGCGCGACATCTTCACCGAGGTCATCGTGGCGCCCGACTTCGAGCCCGCCGCCCTCGAGGTGTTCGCGCTCAAGAAGAACCTGCGCGTGCTGCAGCTGCCGGTCGACTGGCAGCAGGAGCGCATGGACGTGCGCCTGGTGTCCGGCGGCCTCCTCCTGCAGGACGCCGACCGCTTCCCGGATGACATCGACTCGGTCGCGAAGGACTGGCAGCTCGTCTCGGGCGGGCGTCCGGACGACGCCGAGATGACGAACCTGATCTTCGCGTGGAAGGCGTGCCGCGCCGTCAAGTCCAACGCGATCGTCCTCGCCCGCAACTCCGCGACGGTCGGCATCGGCATGGGCCAGGTCAACCGGGTCGATTCGTGCCGTCTGGCGGTGGAGAGGGCCGGAGACCGGGCCGCGGGGTCGGTCGCGGCATCCGATGCGTTCTTCCCGTTCGCCGACGGACCTCAGCTGCTCCTGGACGCGGGCATCGCGGCGATCGTGCAGCCGGGCGGCTCGGTGCGGGACGAGGAGGTCATCGCCGCGGCACAGGCTGCCGGCGTGACCATGTTCTTCACGGGCGAGCGGCACTTCTTCCACTGACGCCGCATCGCGCCCGGCTCGACTTGGCCGCGAGACTGCACCGGGACGTCGAGACAGCGGGTGAACCCCGCAGTCTCGCCGTGGGGTTGCAGTCTCGCGGCCAAGGCCAGGGGCCCGGGGGCGGGCTCAGGGAGTGGGGCGGCCGTACTCCTCGAGCCAGCGGAGCCAGACCTCGCTGACCGTCGGATAGGACGGCACCGCGTGCCACAGGCGCTCGAGCGGCACCTCTCCGACGATCGCGACGGTCGCGGAGTGCAGCAGCTCCGCCACTTCGGGCCCGACGAACGTGGCGCCGATCAGCACGCCGCGGTTCTCGTCGACGATCGCGCGCGCTCGTCCTTCGTAGGCGTCGGCGTACGTGCTCGCTCCGCCGAGCCACGACAGGTCGTAGTCGAGCACCCGGATGTTGCGCCCGTCGGCCCGGGCCTCGGCCTCGGTGAGGCCGACCGAGGCGACCTCGGGGTCGGTGAAGGTCACCTCCGGCACGTGCTCGTGATCGGCGGTGGCGACGTGAGCGCCCCAGGGCGCGTCGTCCACGGGCAGGCCTTTCGCCCGAGCGGCGATCACGTCTCCGGCGGCCCGCGCCTGGTACTTGCCCTGGTGCGTCAGCAGCACGCGATGGTTGACGTCGCCGACCGCGTAGAGCCAGTCGGTGCCTCGCACCAGGAGCGTGTCGTCGACTCCGAGCCATGACCCGGGCTGGAAGCCGATGGTCTCGAGGCCCAGGTCGGTCGTGCGGGCGGTGCGACCGATCGCGACGAGCACCTGCTCGGCGACGACGCGACTGCCATCCGAGAGGGCGAGCACGGCGTTGCGCTCGGTGCGGTGCGCCTCGGTCACTTCGACTCCGGTGCGGATGGTCACGCCGAGCTTCCTGAGCGATTCCTCGACCATCTCGCGGGCGAACGGCTCCATCTTCTGCAGGAGGGTGGAACGCACGAGCAGGGTCACCTTCGTGCCGAAGCCGGCGTACGCGGTGGCGAGCTCCGCCGCCACGACGCCGCCGCCGATGACGGCGAGCGAGGAGGGGATCTCCTTCGCACTGGTGGCGTCGCGGCTGTTCCACGGCTCGATCTCGCGCAGGCCCGGGATGTCGGGCATCAGCGACGCCGAGCCCGTCGCGACCGCCACGGCGTGGCGGGCGACGAGATCGGTCACGGTTCCGTCCTCGCCCCGCACCCGCACGCGCTTGACGCCCGTGAACTCGGCGTGCCCGCGCGCCAGGTCGATGCCGGTCTCGTCGAGCCACTTCACCTGCGAGCCGTCGTCCCAGTCGTGGGTGATGCGGTCGCGCCGTCGGAGCACACCGGCGACGTCGACGTCGCCGGTGACCGCCTGCTTCGCGCCGTCCACGCCGCGCGCCGCGCGCAGCGCAGCGGCGCTGCGCAGAAGGCCCTTGGACGGCATGCACGCCCAGTACGAGCACTCGCCGCCGACCAGCTCGGCCTCGACGAGGACGGTGGTCATCCCGCCCTGCACGGTGCGGTCGGCGATGTTCTCGCCCACGGCGCCGCCCCCGACCACGATGACGTCGTATTCGCGTTCGCTCATCTGTTCACGGTATCCGCTGCGGCACCGACAGGGTGAGTGCCGGTGCGTACGCGCAGGCTGTACACCGCATCGGGTTGTCCGACAAGGGACTGGCGGTCCAGCCGGCGCTAAGGCTCACTGGAACCTGAACCGGTTCGGATCCTGACACAGGGGTCAGGCCAGGAGGAGTTCCGATGGCACACGTCCGCCGCCCGAGCATCGCCCGCATCGCGCACCGGGGGAGAACCCCCTATCGCGTGCCACAGCCCGAAGCCCCGAAGGCGGCGTCCGTCCTTCGGGCGGCGATGGCACTGGTGCTGGCGTTCGCGGTATCGGTCGGCGTGTTCGCCGCACCGGCCTCGGCGACGGTGGCGACGCGGAGCGCGCCGGCGGCGGCATCCGTCACGGCAGCAGCCGCGCCGCTCACCAATCTCGCTCACCTGGACTTCCTGCTCGACGAGGCGACGCCGCCGACGGAGGTGCCCGGTCACACGACCTACCGGCTCGCCGAGGAACCGACGCTCATCCTGCCGTGGACGTACGCGGATTCGCGCCCGGGCGGTACCTTCCAGCGGGTGGGCGGCGGCAAGCTCGACGAGGCGACCGGCCTGTGGGGGCAGGGAGCCTACAACGCCGACGACGTCGCGCGCGCGGCCGTCGTCTACCTGCGGCACTGGGCACTGACGGGAGCCGAGACCAGCCGCGACAGCGCCTACGAGATGCTCCGCTCCATCACCTATCTGCAGACCGACGACGGTCCGAACGCGGGCAACGTGGTGCTGTGGATGCAGCCCGACGGCACGCTCAACCCCTCTGCCGACCCCGTCGAGCTGCCCGACCCGTCCGATTCGGGGCCGAGCTACTGGCTCGCCCGCACGATCTGGGCACTGGGAGAGGGCTATGCCGCCTTCCAGGATGCCGATCCGGAGTTCGCGGCGTTCCTCGAGGAGCGACTGGCGCTGTCGGTCGCGGCGCTGGATCGCCAGGTGCTGACGAGGTACGGAGAGTGGGCGGAATCGGACGGAATGCGCGTGCCGGCCTGGCTCATCGTGGACGGTGCGGATGCGTCCGCCGAAGCGGTGCTCGGGCTGGCCGCCCGGGTCGAAGCGCAGCCGGCCGACACCGCCGCCGCCGACGCCATGCGCAAGCTCGCCGAAGGGATCGCCGCGATGTCGGCGGGCTCGGTGCGCTCGTGGCCGTACGGCGCGATCCTGCCGTGGGCCCAGTCCCGCAGCATGTGGCACGCCTGGGGGTCGCTGATGCCCGCCGCGCTGGCGGAGGCATCCGTCGTCCTCGGCGACGACGGGCTTGCGCAGCCGGCGATCGCCGATGCCGCGAGCTTCACGCCCACCCTGCTGACTGCCGGCGGCCCCGACAACGGCTGGTTCCCGAGTCCGACCGATCGCGTGCAGATCGCCTACGGCGCCGACTCGCGGCTGCAATCGCTGCTGGCCGTCGCCGACGCGACGGGCTCCGGCGGATTCGAGGCGCTCGCAGGGATGCAGGCCGCATGGTTCTTCGGCGCGAATCGCGCCGGCGAGCCGATGTACGACCCTGCCACCGGAATCACCTTCGACGGCCTCGAGGAGGACGGCGGGATCAACCGCAACAGCGGCGCTGAGAGCACGATCCACGGTCTGCTGTCGATGATCGCGCTCGACGCTCGACCCGGACTCGCCGCGCGCGCATCCTCGGTGACGACGATCGCGGAGCGGGCAGGACTGGAACTGGTCGAGGCGGAGTCCGCGGTGGAGACCGACGGTGCGATCAGCACGCCGGAGTCGTGGACGGGCGAATCGAGCTGGTCCGAGAACGCCCTCACCCTCGCTCCCGGGCAGCACGCGGTCTTCGACATCGGTGCGGCAGACGTCCGTCGGTGGGTCGAGCCGGTGGTCTGGTCGAGTCCGAGCCAGGACGGCAGTCGCTCCTGGTGGTCGTCCGAGCGCGTACCGCTCGGAGTCCTCTCGGAGTCCGCTCCGGCCCAGGGGATCTCGCCGACGCCCGGCGTTCTTCTGCCGCACTCGCTCCAGCTGCCGGTCTTCGCCAATCGTCAGCAGGTCCGTGTCGATGTCCTGAGCGGCTCGCTGCAGCTGGACGCCCTGCTCGTTCGGCCGGTGGCCTCGCGCCTGGTGCTCACCGGCGATGGCGGGGTCACCGAGCTCGTGCACTCCAGCAGCGCCGCGCCCCAGCCGATCCGCATCGGCCGCGACGGTGAGAGCGCAGCCGTCGTCGTGTACGACGCATCGGGTGCCGAAGTCCGCACGTACGAGCTGCGCGGTGCGCGTTCGGTTCCGGTGCCGAGCGGAGGTTTCGCGATCCTGATCGGGTGATCGGCTGACCGCCCGCCCTGCTGACGGTGCGGACGGCGAGTCCGACGGCCGTGTCCGATTTCCGCCAGTCGGATGTCGCCGACCGTGGCAGGCTGGGATACGTGAGCATCCCGAGCATGACCTTCGACGAGCGGTACGGCGTGATCCAGTCGCGCGATCCGCGCTTCGACGGGCAGTTCGTGACGGCGGTGCGCTCCACCGGCATCTACTGCCGGCCGAGCTGCCCCGCCCGCACTCCGAAACCCGCGAACGTCTCGTTCTACGCCACGAGCGCCGCCGCGCACGAAGCCGGGTACCGGGCCTGCAAGCGCTGCCTTCCCGAGGCCGCGCCAGGATCTCCGGAGTGGGACCTGCGCGGCGACACGACCGCGCGCGCGATGCGGCTGATCGCCGACGGCGTCGTCGAACGCGAGGGCGTTCCGGGCCTCGCCCGCCGCCTCGGCTACTCGCCTCGGCATCTCACGCGACTGCTGACCGCCGAGCTGGGAGCCGGCCCGCTCGCGCTCAGCCGCGCCCACCGCGCCCACACCGCGCGGATGCTGCTCGTGGGCACGGACCTCCCCGCAGCGGATGTCGCATTCTCGGCGGGATTCTCCAGCATCCGTCAGTTCAACGAGACCGTGCGCGAGGTGTTCGGGATGCCTCCGCTGGAACTCCGTGCCCGCCGGCGCGGCGGTCTGAGCGGCGACGCCGTGCACGCGCCGGGCGCGATCGACCTCGTCCTGCCTCACCGCGGGCCCCTCGATGCCCCGGGACTGTTCGCGTGGATGGGCGCACGCGCGATCGGCGGCGTCGAATCGGCTTCGGAGACCTCGTTCGCACGCACGCTGCGGCTGTCGGGTGGACCGGCGTGGTTCGAGCTCCGCCTGGACGAGGTCGGGCGCGTGCGTCTGCGCGCTCGGCTCACGCACCTGGGCGACCTGTCCACCCTCGTGACGCGCGCTCGCCGCCTGTTCGACCTGGACGCCGACCCTCTCGCCGTGGACGGAGCCCTCGCTCGCCACCCCGAACTCGCGCCTCTCGTCGCGCGGGTCCCCGGCATCCGTGTTCCGGGCGCAGCGGACCCGCACGAGATGCTCGTTCGTGCGATGGTCGGGCAGCAGATCACCGTCGCGGCGGCGCGCACGGCGCTGACTGCGCTCGCCGACGCGCTGGGTGAGCCCGTGGAGATCGGTGCGGAACACGGCCAGGCCCGCCTGTTCCCGACGATGGCGGCCATCGCCGAGCGCGGCTCCGAGGTGCTGCGCGGTCCGGCAGCCCGCACGCGCGCTCTGATCGGCGCGGCCGCGGCGCTCGCGGACGGCTCGTTGCAGCTCGGACCCGGCGATGAGGCGGCAGACCAGCGCGCCGCGCTGCTCGCGATGCCGGGCGTCGGGCCCTGGACGGCCGACTACGTGCGCATGCGTGTGCTCGGCGACACCGACGTGTTCCTGCCCGGTGACGTCGCCGTGCGCACCGGCGCTGCTCGCGCCGGCCTGCCCGCGGAGGCCCGGCCGCTGGATGCGTGGGCCGCCCGGACCGCGCCCTGGCGCAGCTATCTGACCGCCCACCTGTGGCGCGCCTCCGCGCCGTCCGCCGCGAGCGCTCCGCCTGCGGGCTGGCCCGGCGCGGTTGCGGCGGCCGCCGGAGCGCCCCGCGAATCCCCCAAGACGACACCCGGATCACCGGTCCTGCGACCCACCACGAAGGAGGCCTCGCGATGAGCGCGAGCATTCAGACCATCGACACCCCCGACGGCGCGTTCACGATCGTCGCCGACGACCGCGGCCGCGTGCTGGCCTCGGGCTGGACCGCCGACCCCGACGCCGCGCTGGCCCGCATCCACCCTCGACTGCGCCCGGGGACCGTGCGTGAGACCGAGACGGATGCCGCGGCCGCGGCTCTGGACTATTACCGGGGCGACCTCACGGCGATCGACGAGGTGTCCGTCGCGCAGGAGGGGACCGCGATGCAGGCGGCCGGCTGGGCCGCACTGCGCGGGATCGAGCCCGGCCACCCGCTGTCGTACGCGGAGTTCGCGACCGCACTCGGGCAGCCGAGTGCGGTGCGCGCCGCGGCATCCATCTGCGCGCGCAACGCGCCCGCGCTCTTCGTGCCCTGCCACCGCGTGCTGCGCTCGGATGGTTCGCTGGGCGGGTTCGCGTGGGGCCTGCCCGTGAAGCAGAGCCTGCTGGCCCGCGAGGCCGCCGCCTGACCCCAAGCGCGCGCCGCGCTGCCGGCGCCCTCGGCCGCGAGACTGCACCCGCAGGTCGAGACTGCGGGCAAATACCCGCAGTCTCGCCGTC
>NZ_DASUNI010000011.1:0-2444 GCF_036277215.1 Microbacterium sp.
CGCCACGACGACATGCACATCGCGGTGCGGCCGAACGCCGCACGATTCGAGTCGTCCGGCGCGAAGATCCATTGGGCGACCGGGCCGTCGCCGGTGACCGGCGACGTGACATCAGAGCGGATGCGCGACTCACACTGCGTGGATACACGGTGCTGCGGTTCGACTTCCAGCAGGTGTACTTCGACTGGGACTATGTGGAAGCGACGGTCCTGGCGGCAGTCGCGCAGGGACGTCCCCGCGTCGCCGGCCCCGGCATCAGGTGATGCGCCGGAATCAGGACCGATCGCTCCGCATCGCTCCTGATTCCGCCGTCGCGCCTGATCCGGTGACGCCGGGCGGGCTCAGTGGCCGAGCGCGGCGAGGTGGTCGCGCAGCGTCGGACCGGCGCGGAACTCGCGGATGAGGTGCTGCACGACCTCGCGCAGGTCGCCGTCCGCGGCATCCGCCACCATCGTCTGCCGCGCGTAGCTCGCGCCCTCCGTCATGATCGTCTCGAGCCCGGCGAACTCGCGCGCGCATTTGAGCTCCGCCGCGATGTCGCCGACCTCCGCCATCGTCTGGCGCAGGTGCTCGCTGACCAGCTGCTGCGTCCCCTCGCGGTCGACGATGATCCGGGCGTCCAGTCCGTAGCGGGCTGCGCGCCACTTGTTCTCCCGCACGAACCACGGCTGGATCCACGGCAGCTCGCGGCCTTCATCGAGCTGGCGCGAGAAGTGCTCGACCAGCACCTGCACGAGCGCCGCGACCGCCGCCAGCTCCGGGAGGGTCGACATCCCGTCGCATGCGCGCACCTCGATGGTGCCCCAGCGCGGTGCGGGGCGGATGTCCCACCGCACCTCCGTCGCATCGGCCATGACGCCCGTGCGCATCATGTCCTCCAGATACGACTCGAACTCGGACCAGTTCTGCAGGGGCCACGGAAGTCCCGCGGTCGGCAGCTGCTGGAAGACGAGCGAGCGATTCGACGCATAGCCGGTGCGGTCGCCGGCCCAGAACGGACTCGACGCCGACAGCGCCTGCAGGTGCGGCAGATAGATCGTCAACGCGTTGATGATCGGAAAGACCTTGTTGACGTCCTCGACGCCCACGTGGACGTGGATGCCCCAGATCATCATGTTGCGGCCCCACCACTGGGTGCGCTCGATCAGCCGGTGATAGCGCGTCTTGTCGGTGATCCGCTGGTCGTACCACTGCGCAAACGGGTGGCTGCCCGCGCACAACAGCTCCACCTGCATCGGATTCGTCACCGTGCGGATCGCGGCGATCGAGTCCGCGATGTCGTCGACGGCCGCTGCGACGGTGTCGCCGACGCCACTGGTGACCTCGACCGTGTTCGTCAGAAGCTCGCCGGTCACCGTGTACCGCTCGAGCGCCGTTCTGTCCTCGAGCGCGTCGATCACCTCGGGTGCTCGCGGCACCAGGTCGCCGGATGAGCCGTCGGCGAGCATGAGCTCCCACTCGAGGCCCACCGAAGAACGGGGGGATGTCGCGAAGGGCACCGTCATTCGCACAGTTTCGCACGTGTTCGCGGGCACATCGGCGTTTGCCCGGGGCGGGGTGTCCGCAGCCGTTCCTGCGACATCCGGAGCATCGTGTTCGCGGGCGGTCCCGCGTTATGAGAGAATTATGGGTCGGATCACCCGCTCGACCCTCTATCCAGCGTGGCGATCCTCCTTAGAGCTTCCGCCGGGTGTGCACCCCACTCTCCAGGCGATCGGTTCGATTCCGCTTTCACACAATTCAGGAGAATCGTGGCTGTCAAGATTCGTCTCAAGCGCCTGGGCAAGATCCGTGCGCCGTACTACCGCATCGTCGTCGCCGACTCGCGCACCAAGCGCGACGGTCGTGTCATCGAGGAGATCGGCAAGTATCACCCGACCGAGGAGCCCTCGTTCATCGAGGTCGACTCCGAGCGCGCGCAGTACTGGCTCGGCGTCGGCGCCCAGCCGACCGAGCAGGTCGCCGCACTGCTGAAGCTGACCGGCGACTGGGGCAGGTTCAAGGGCGACAAGGACGCGGTCTCGACCGTGCGCGTCGCCGAGCCCAAGGCTCCGTTCGAGGTCGACTCGAGCAAGAAGGTCGTCATCAAGCCCAAGGCCGAGAAGCCGGCTCCCGTCGAGGAGTCCGCAGCCGAGGCCCCGGCGGAGGCCGACGCCGACGCCGCGACCGACGCCGAGTAGTCGTGGTGCTCGCCGCCGCGCTCGAGCATGTCGTCAAGGGGATCGTCGATCACCCGGACGATGTGTCCATCCGCTCTTCGACGTCCCCGCGTGGTGACGTCCTCGAGGTCCACGTGCACCCGGATGACCGGGGTCGCGTGATCGGGCGCGGCGGACGCACGGCGAAAGCCCTGCGCACGCTGATCACGGCACTCGCGGACGGCCGACGCGTTCGCGTCGACGTCGCGGACGACTGACGTGGCCGGTCCCGAAAAGTCATCGCAG
>NZ_DASUNI010000012.1:0-5552 GCF_036277215.1 Microbacterium sp.
CATCTCGGTCGAGACATCGACGTCTTCGATGCGGCCGTGGTCGACGGGGGTGGGATCGGTGCTGGATGCAGGCATGACGATGAGGCCTCGGGTGACGGCGGAGCGGCGGGGGCCGTTCGCCGGTGTGCGAGACTGGCCCCGATGTCCCTCAGCCTACCCGCGGACCCGCCCCGCGCCCGGAGCCTCACCGGTGTCGTTCCCCAGATGGTGGCAGCACTGGACGGCACATCGGACTGGTTCGCGCCGGCGCGAAGCGCCATCGTCTTCGTGATCGACGGGCTGGGCGCGCACAACCTGAACGCGCGAGCAGGTCACGCGCGCTTCCTGTCGTCCGCAGCGGTGAAGAAGGATGCCGCGCGCACCGTGTTCCCGTCGACCACGGCATCCGCGCTGACGAGCCTGCTGACCGGAGCCGGGCCGGGTGAGCACGGAATCCTCGGTTACCGCGTCCTGGTTCCCGAGCTGGGCGAGGTGGTCAACCAGCTCCGCGGCTGGGACACCGACGGGCTCGACCCCGCGTGGCAGCGTGCCGAGCCGTTGACCGAAAAGTACGCCGCGGACGGACGCCCCTGCTTCATCGTGTCGAAGGGCGAGTACGCCGACACCGGCTTCACCTCCGCGATCATGCGAGGCGCGGAGTTCGTCCCCGCGGAGGACATCGCGGAGCGGCTGCAGATCGCGGCCGACCTCGCGGCTCGGCATCCGGGTGCGTTCGTCTACACCTACGTCCCGGACCTGGATGCCCTCGGTCACAAGCGCGGCTGGCAGTCCGACGAGTGGGTGAATGCCCTCGAACGGGTGGATGCTGCGACGCGCGCGTTCGCCGGCGCGCTGCTTCCGGGCACCGGCGCGGTGGTCACCGCCGACCACGGCATGGTCGACGTGCCCCGGCATCGCCACGTGCTGCTGTCCGACGACGACGAGCTCGTCGCCGGTGTGCGTCACATCGGCGGGGAGCCGCGCATGCTGCACCTGTACGCGGAGCCGGAGGCTTCGAAGGGTGTGCTGGCGCGCTGGCGGGCATCGGAGTCGGGGCGCTCCTGGGTGCTCTCTCGCAGCGAGGCGGTCGACGCCGGACTGTTCGGCCCCGTGGCGGCGGCCGTCCTCCCGCGCATCGGCGACGTCGTCGTCGCCGCGCGGTCCGGCATCGCCTATTACGACGATCGACTCGAGGACAAGGGCGCTCAGCGGATGGTCGGCCAGCACGGCTCGCTCACGAACGAAGAACGCACCGTGCCGCTCATCCGGCTCGGCGCCTTCGCCTGAACCGGCTCACTCCTCGGTGCGTGCTCCGAAGACGATCTCGTCCCACGACGGCATGGAGGTGCGACCCTTTCGGCGTCCCGCGGCCTCGGCGACCGCAGCCTGCTCCACCCCGCTCTGGGGCTCGTCCCGGAACTCGTCGCGCGGTGCCTCGTCGTATCCGGGCTCGAGGGCGTCGAAGAGCGCGACCGGCGCATGTGTCCGCGAAGATTCCAGCTCGTCCGCACCTGGCAGCGGCTCTCGCTGACCGCGGCGTCGCCGCAGAGCCTCCAGCAGATCCGCCGTCTCGGACGAGGGGAGCGGGGTGGTACCGGCGGCCCGTTTCATCGCCGCCTCCTGAACTGCGGGAGCGACGGGCTCGCGCAGATCCGGTGTCTCGAGGTCTGCCTCGGGCAGCCGGCGCGGGCCGAAGGCGCCGCTGTCGAAACGGGTCTCGTCCTTGGAAGGGGCCGAGTCGAGCGCGCGCAGTCGCGGAATGAGGCCGTCGGGGAGGGAGCCCTGTCGCGACAGCTGGATCGCATCGGAGTTCAACGGCGACAGGGTGCTGCGGCGCGGGTCGAAGCCCCATCTCGCGTCGTGCTCGACCTCGCTGGCGATGAACTCGAGCTTGACGACCCATCCGGTCGCCTCCTTCCAGCTCGTCCATCGTTCGCCGGACGCGTCGGCCTCGGCCAGCTTCGCTCGGACCGCTCCGCCGAAGGTGGGGTGCACGTCCGGATCGAGTTCTGCACCGAGCAGCACCGGAACGGCGAGAGCCTGCCCCACGACGTGCTCCCGCTCGGCCAGGACCGGCCCTTCGAAACGGGCGATGTCCTCGACGCGTGCGCCCAGCAGAGCGGCGACCTCCTCCGCGGACAGCCCGGCGCGGATGTGCGCCTGGATGTCGCGTGGGCTCGGGCGGACGACCTGCGACTCGCCCTCGCGCTCTCTGCGCGCCTTGCGAAGCTCTACGCGCAGTACGTCGTCCACGGCGAGCGAGAACCGATCACCCGATTCGGTGACCAGGACGAGCACGTCGTCCTCGGTTCCGATGACTTTGAGCTGTTCCATGCGAAACGCCCCTCCGATCCAGCGGTGTGCGCCCATGCTGACACAGCGGTCGCCGTCCGCCGGGAATATCCCGCGCGCGCCGCGAGTTTCACGGGAACGCAGGACCGAGAAGCCTCCGCGCATTTGCGATTCGGACTCAGGTCATGCAAACTATCGCCGCCCGACAGGGTCAGTGCACACTGTTATTCCCCGGAAGTTGAGACGTTCACGCATGGCCACGGATTACGACGCCCCCCGCAAGACAGAAGACGACAGCGAATCGATCGAGGCTCTCAAGGAGCGCGTTCCAGACAAGCTGTCGGGTTCCGTCGACGTCGAAGACGCCGACAACCCCTCGGGGTTCGAGCTGCCGGGGGCGGACCTGTCCGACCTCGAGCTGGATGTCGTCGTGCTGCCCGCGCAGGAGGACGAGTTCACGTGCGTCAACTGCTTCCTGGTGAAGCACCGCTCGCAGCTGGACCACGAGGATTCCGACGGACCTATCTGCCGGGAGTGCGCCGCGTAGCCTGCGCACGACGCACGGCAGCCGCCAGCCGGTCGGGCGTTCGAGTCGACATCACCCAGAAGGGCGCCGGGTCGTCGGGATCGGTGATCGTCACCAGAACCAGGCCGTCGATGCCGCCCCGGATCAGGTGCCACGCCCGCGGATGCAGACCAGGCCCGCGGGCGTATTGAGCCTCCGCGCCCGTCAGTGTGGTCACCTCGCCGGTGAACCCGATGTCGATGTGCGCGCGTCCCGCCGTCAGGACGCCATCACGGACTTCGACCACGGGCGAGCCTGCGACCAGAAGCGCGACGATCGCCACGCCGACCAGCGCACCCGCGAGCAGCGCGAGGGTCGTGTCGATCGGCGCCAGCACGAGTGCGGCCATGGGAGCGGCCACCGCCGCGCTGGTGATCACCCAGAGGGACGGGCTCAGCCGCTCGCGGTAGGAGACGGCGGAGCCGCCGCGGACACCGCTTCCTGTCTTCTGCATTACCCTCGTTGCGTGGCTGAAACTGTGGACGTCCCCATTATCGCCCCCGACGTTCCGGCGTACGCGCACCCCGGTGACGCAGGGGCTGATCTGGTCTCCACCGAGGCTCTGCGACTCGAGCCCGGCCAGCGGGCGCTCGTCGGCACAGGTGTGCGGATCGCGCTCCCCGACGGCTACGTGGCGTTCGTCGTTCCTCGAAGCGGGCTGGCCACCAAGCACGGCATCACCATCGTCAACAGCCCGGGCACCGTCGACGCCGGATACCGCGGCGAGATCAAGGCGACACTGCTCAACACGGATGCCGAGCAGGCCTACGACATCGGCATCGGCGACCGCATCGCACAGCTGATCGTCATGCCCGTCTCGCGGGCGCGATTCGTCCCGGTCGAGGTTCTTCCCGAGAGTGCGCGCGGCGACGGCGGATTCGGCTCGACCGGGTACCAGGGGGGCGCGGCGTAGCCGCCGACGAGCGTCAGCGAGTTCTCGCGGGGATCTTTCCGCGACCGAGAGACGAATGAACGGAGCCCACGCATGACCGACCCGACATCATCCGACGCACCCCGGGCGGACCCGCTCGAGGACCGCTCGACCAACGGGCCCTTCGACGAGTCGGAGGCGAACCCGGTGCGGCCCTACATAGACCTCGGCGGGATCAAGATCCTGCCCCGCGAGGGCCTGAACCTCCGCCTGGAGGTCGAGGAGCAGACGAAGCGCATCGTCGCCGTCGGCCTCGATTTCGCCGGGTCCACTCTCCAGGTTCAGCCGTTCGCAGCTCCGCGAACCACGGGCTTGTGGGAGGAGACCCGTGAGCAGATCCGCGCGCAGATCCGCCAGCAGGGCGGGCGCGTCGAGGAGCGGGAGGGCCCGCTCGGTCCGGAGCTGCTGGCTGAGGTGCCCGTCGCCGCCGGTCCCGACGGCGTTGCAGGCAAGCGCCTCGCGCGCTTCGTCGGCGTCGACGGCCCGCGGTGGTTCCTGCGCGGTGTGATCGGCGGCGCAGCGACCGCCGACGTCGAGGCGGCCGCTCAAGTGGAAGACCTCTTCCGCTCGATCGTGGTCGTACGCGGCGGGACCCCGATGCCCCCGCGTGATCTCATCCCGCTGCGGATGCCGGCGACCCCGGGCGTCGCGTGACCGACGCCCCCCGGCCGGCTGCACAGCCGGATCCCGACGACGCCTCGGACTCGCCCCCGGCCGCCTCCGCGTCCGAGGTGCTCGGCGCGGCGCTCGGCGGCGCTGCCAAGCGGGCAGGCCTGGATCCCACCGACAACGCGACCACCGGCCACGTCGTCTGGCGCGCGATGGGCGGGTGGCGCGGCATCCTGGAGTCCGTCGTGCCGGGACTGGTGTTCATCGTGGTCTACACGGTCACGATCGATCCCGAGACGGGCGACGGCAACCTCTGGCTGTCGCTCGGGCTGTCGGTCGGCATCGCAGCCGTGTTCACGATCGCACGCCTCATCGCCCGCCAGCCGGTCGCGGCGGCCATCGGCGGTCTGCTCGCCGCACTCGTCGCGGCTGCGTTCGCCGCGTTCACCGGCGAGGCGAGCAACAACTTCATCCCGGGCTTCGTGACCAACGTCCTCTATGGGTCCGCGTTCCTCATCTCCGCGCTGATCGGCTGGTCGCTGATCGGGCTCGCGGTCGGATTCCTCATGGGCGAGGGGACGGCCTGGCGCGCCGACAAACGGAAACGCCGCGTGTTCTTCTGGCTCGCGATTGCCTGGGCGTCTCTGTTCGCCGCGCGCCTGCTGGTCCAGCTGCCGCTCTATTTCGCCGACAACGTCGCAGCCCTCGGCACACTGAAACTCATCATGGGCCTGCCGCTGTTCGCACCCCTCGTCGCGGTCACCTGGCTCGCCGTGCGGGCGCTCTATCCCCCTGCTCCCAAGTGATACATTTATCTTGACATCAAGATAAATTCGTCCCGCCGGGCAGTAAGGCCAGCCTCACTAGCCACTGCGGCCGGGGACAGGGAAGATGGGGAGTGCCGGGCCGCGCGCCCGCTCCGCCGCCGACGAAGGAGACACACGTGTCCACGGTTGACAGCTTCGGTGCCAAGAGCACCCTGACGGTCGGCAGCACCGACTACGAGATCTTCCGCATCGACGCCGTCGCCGGTCACGAGAAGCTTCCGTTCAGCCTGAAGGTGCTCCTGGAGAACCTCCTGCGCACCGAGGACGGCGCGAACGTGACGAAGGCGCAGATCGAGGCCCTCGGGTCGTGGGATGCCGCTGCCGAGCCCGACACCGAGATCCAGTTCAC
>NZ_DASUNI010000013.1:0-6490 GCF_036277215.1 Microbacterium sp.
CCCGAGGAAGGTCTCGAACCGGAACTTCTTCGAGTAGGCGAGGTCGTTGAGCTTCTGGATGAACTCGAACGGGTACTTCTCGAGCACCGCGGGCTCGTAGTACTCCTTCTCGACGAGGTAGTCCAAACGCTCCTTGAGCGAGTGGAAGAAGACCGTGTTCTGGTTGACGTGCTGCAGGAAGTACTCCCGTGCGGCGCGCTTGTCGGCGTCGAACTGGATCTTTCCGTTCTCGTCGTACAGGTTGAGCATCGCGTTCAGGGAGTGGTAGTCCATCCCCTCGAAGCGGGCCTCCGACTTGAAGGTCTTCTCGTCCTTCACTGCAGCTTCCACCATCGTTCCAATCCTTCGTTCACGCGGTCCACGTCATCGGGTGTGCCGAACAGTTCCAGCCGGTACAGGTGCGGCACGGAGCACTTGCGGCTGATGATCTCTCCGGCGAGGCAGAAGTGCTCGCCGAAATTGGTGTTTCCCGCGGAGATGACTCCGCGGATGAGCTTGCGGTTCTGCTCTTCGTTGAGGAACCGGATGACCTGCTTGGGGACAGCGCCCTTCTCCTCGCCCCGGCCCTGACCGCCGCCATAGGTGGGGGTCACGAGCACGAAGGGCTCGTCGACGACGAGATCCGGGTCGGAGGGGTGAAGGGGGATGCGCACGGACCGCAGACCGAGCTTGTCGACGAAGCGGGCGGTGTTGCCGGAGATGCTCGAGAAGTAAACGAGCAACGGCGCCTGGCGGCCGGTCTTGTCGGTCGCGCTGCGCTGCTGCACGGCGACCGCAGTGACCATGTCTACTCCGCGTGGCTACGCGAGACGCGTGGCGAGCTCGTCGATCTTGTCGGGACGGAAGCCCGACCAGTGGTCCTCATCGGTGATGACGACCGGCGCCTGGAGGTAACCCAGCGCCTTCACCTGCTCGAGGGCGGCAGGGTCCTGAGACAGGTCGAGAACCTCGTATTCGATGCCCTTCGAGTCCAGCGCGCGGTAGGTCGCCGTGCACTGCACGCAGGCTGGCTTGGTGTAGACCGTGATCGACATTTTGGTCTGTCTCTCCCTCTCGTCCGGTACTTCTTCCGGTAGACCCCCCACCGGGAGACCAATACTACATATGGGTACCGACATTCGATAGCACCACAAGGGCTAGTAGTTACATCCGTGTAGTTTTCCACCGCTCTCCCCATATACAACACAGGTTGTCCACCGTTTCATCCACAGGGTGGCGGTTCGACGCGAACCTGGAAAAACCCTGAATCACGCCGGTTTCAGACGCCCCGGCCGCGTCTGTCCACAGGCCCGAAGATAAGCCGGGCCTCCGACATCCGATCCGGCTGTGGAATGCAGTCTTGGGCGTGTCGCGGGCGTGTTCCGGCGTGTCGCATCGATCCGCGCCACGGCGCAGCCACGCCTGCCTCCGCTCACCGGCCGGGTAGCGTTGACGGGTGGCTGGCTACCGGGAACTTCTGCGCACTCCCGGAGTCGCCCGCATCATGGCCGCGCAGCTGACGGCGCGCTTTCCGAACGGCATGATCAGCCTGGGGATCCTGCTCCACATCGAGCACGTCACGGGTTCGTACGGCGCCGCCGGACTGGTCCTCGCCGCCACATCCGTCGGCCAGGCGATCTCAGGACCCGTCACGAGCAGGTGGATGGGCATCTGGGGCATGCGCCGTGTGCTCACCATCACTCTGGTCATCTGCTCCATCGCGATCACCGCCGTCGCGCTCGCCGAGACGGTCGTCCCGGTCTACATGGCCCTCGGACTCATCGCCGGTCTCGCCTGGCCGCCGGTGCAGTCGGCCGTGCGCACCATCTACCCGAAGATGGTCAACTCCCGGCAGCTGACACCGCTCTTCTCGTTCGACGCGTCGCTGCAGGAGGTCATCTGGATCGTCGCGCCGGTCGTCATCACCGTGGTCGCGACCCAGGTCGGCACGGTGCAGGCTCTGCTGCTGATCGTCGCGATCCTGCTCAGCGGGGGCGCGTGGTTCATCCTCTCCCCCGAGGTCGGACGGGTTCGCATCCCGCGCAGCCGCCGCCGACTCGGCAAGGTCCTCGCCAAACCTCCGGTGCTGCTCGCAACGGTGATCGGCTTCCTGCTGATCGGGGCATGCGCCGCCGTCGAAGCCGGTGTCGTCGCGACCTTCGATCACGGTGGACTCGAGGCGGGGATCGTGCTGGCGATCTTCTCGATCGGCAGCCTCGCCGGCGGCCTGTCGTTCGGGCACATCCCGATCGGCCCGTGGGCGATGGCGCGCCGGCTGGCGATCGTCACGGTCGGCCTTTCGCTGACGGTCGTGTCGCTGAACATCTTCTGGCTCGGCGGGACGCTTTTCGTCGCCGGCATAGGCATCGCGCCTGCTCTGGCGGTGCTGTTCGCGATGACCAGCGCCAGCGTCAAGTTCAGCGAGACCCCCGAGGCGTACGGCTGGATCGGGACGGGTCAGCTGATCGGTGCAGCCGCGGGATCGGCGGTCGCCGGCTTCCTGATCGACGGGATCGGGCCCGAGGGCGCGTACTGGGCGGCGGCGGGCTTCGCGCTGGTCGGCACGGTCGTCGCGGTGGCGTGCGTGCGTGCGTTCCCCGACCTCCGGCACCGCGATCCGAGCCCGCTGCCGGACACCGAGCCGGTCGCCACGATCACGTGAGCGCCGTGTGACCGGCACTGTTCAGGCGATGCGCTTCAGCATCTCCAGGACGGCCTGCGCGTACGCATCGGCGGGCTCGGGATGCTGGAAGACGAGCACTTCGTCATCGTGCGGTTCCTGCGTCCGCCGCAGGACGATCTCGACCTCGTGCGTGTCGGCCAGGCGGCGAAGACTCCGGAACGCCCCGCGCAGCAGCTCGCGCAGCTGATCCTCGGACGGCAGCCACAGCGCGTCTTCGAGCGCGACCGAGTCCAGCGCCCACTCCGTGGTGCCGTTGAACGACAGGATGCGGCCGGTCGGGTAGTCGCGCGGCTCGATCGTCATCTCGCTCACGGTGAAGACGTCGGCCTCGAACTCCGGTTCGTCGAGCTGGAACCGGTCGCCCGAGCGCGGGTGCCACACCAGGCCCGCGTCGCGCAGTGCGACTGCCGCTTCCGTCGAGATCATGCCATCAATCATGGCCCCGTCCGGGAGAGCACCGGGCCACTCGTAGTCTGTTGCCATGCCCGCACCGCTCACACTCCCCCGTCTGTCGTGGGGCGATCCCGGCTCGGCGCAGCGTGCCCTGCTCATCCACGGACTCGGCTCGAACGGTCCGCTCATGTGGCGGTACGGCGTCGCCCTGGCAGACGCGGGCTGGCACGCTGTCGCGGTCGACCTGCGCGGGCACGGGGTGGCTCCGCGGGCGCTGGACTACACCGTGCGGGCGTACGCCGCCGACGTCGCGGCGGCCGAACCCCACGGCGGTGGCCCGTGGGACCTGGTGGTCGGGCACTCGCTCGGTGGAGCAGCCGCCATCGTCGCCGCGCACGGGCACCCGGGTTGGGCACGACGGCTGGTGCTCGTCGATCCGGCGATCCAGCCGACGGACCGCGACCTCGAGATCGTGCGCGCGAGCCAGGAGGATGCCTTCGCGGACCCGACCGAGGACGCCGTTCGCGCCGCCCACCCCCAGTGGCATCCACAGGACATCGAACTGAAGGCGGTCGCCGCGCGTCAGGCCAGTCGCTGGGCGGTCGAGCAGACCAGCGCACAGAACGACCCGTGGAACGTGACCGCCGCCGCGGCCGCGCTGACCGTGCCGACGCACATCCTCGGCTCCGACCCCACCGTCTACAGCATCTACTGGGGCGAGCGGATGGATCGGCTGCGGGACGCGAACCCGTCGATCGGCTACTCGACGGTCGCCGGCGCGGGGCACTCACCGCATCGCGACAAGCCCGAAGCGACGATCGCGGAGTTGCTGCGCCTCCTCGAGCGCTGAGCGCGTCATCCCGCCGCGCCGCACCGCCCCGACCCCCGCTCGACTGCAAGCGGGGAGAATGACCTGGTGAGCAACTTCGACCCGGCGGTGCACCTCCCCGACGATCTGCTCGCGCGCATCCGCGACCGGGCGGCCGTCCACGATCGCGAGAACACGTTCCCTGACGAAGACCTCGCCGAGCTCAAGAGCGCCGGCTACCTCGCGATCCTCGTGCCGGAAGAGCTCGGCGGCGCCGGTCTCGGCCTGGTCGAGGCGTCCGTTCTGCAGCAGCGGCTCGCCGGTGCGGCCCCCGCGACGGCGCTCGCGATCAACATGCACCTCGTCTGGACGGGCGTCGCCAAGGTCCTGGCTGACCGAGGCATCGAAGACCTGCGCTTCGTGCAGGAGGGCGCCGCCGCGGGCGAGGTCTTCGCCTTCGGCATCAGCGAAGCGGGCAACGACCTCGTTCTGTTCGGCAGTGACACGGATGCCGCGCCGCAGCCCGACGGCTCCTACGCGTTCACGGGCACGAAGATCTTCACCTCGCTCGCCCCGGTGTGGACGCAGCTGGGCCTGCACGGGCTCGACGCGGCTTCGCCGGACGCGCCGAAGATGGTCTACGCGTTCGTGCCGCGATCGGAGGAGGCGGACGGTCGGATCGTGACGCGCAGCGACTGGGACACGCTCGGCATGCGCGCCACACAGTCGCGGACCACCGAACTTCACGCCGCGATCGTTCCAGCCGAGCGGGTCGTACGGCGCATCGACCCCGGACCGAATCCGGATCCCCTCGTGTTCGCGATCTTCAGCGTCTTCGAGGTGCTTCTCGCGTCGGTGTACACCGGGATCGCCCGGCGTGCGCTGGACCTCGCCGTCGAGACCGCGGGCCGACGGAGGTCGAAGAAGACCGGAGAGGCCTACAGCCAGGATCCCGACATCCGCTGGCGCGTGGCCGACATGGCGCTCGCCTACGACGCGCTCCCGCCCCAGCTGGAGTCGCTGTGCCGCGACATCGATGAATCCGTCGATCACGGCCGACGGTGGTTCTCGCTGCTGGCAGGTCTCAAGCACCGTGCGGTGACGACGGCGAAGCGCGTGGTCGACGACGCGATCCTCGTGGCCGGAGGCTCGTCGTACTTGTCGTCCAGCGAACTCGGTCGGCTGTACCGCGATGTGCTCGCCGGCCTCTTCCACCCGTCCGACCCGGAGTCGGCCCATTCGACCGTCGCGACCGCATGGCTCGGCCCCCTCGAAGCATGAGGGCGCCGAGCGCACGAATCGAGCCGGAGAGAAGAAGATGACTGCTCACACCGCCACGGTTCTGCTGAGCCCCGCCGATCAGGAACGTCGCCGCGGACTGCGCGTGATGAAGGGCGTGGCCCTCGGGGCGCTGCTGTTCATGGCGGTGCTGTTCGTCTTCGCGTTCACGCTCCAGGACCAGTACCCGCCCCTCGCTTACGTCCGCGCCTTCGCGGAGGGCGGCATGGTAGGGGCGCTCGCCGACTGGTTCGCGGTCACCGCGCTGTTCCGGCATCCACTGGGCATACCGATCCCCCACACGGCGATCATCCCGAACCGCAAGGACGAGATCGGGCAGAACCTCGGCGAATTCGTCGAGACCGAGTTCCTGCGTGGCGACGTGGTGCGCACGAAGCTCGAACAGACCGCGATCGCGGTGCGGCTCGGCGAGTGGCTGCAGGTCCCCGCGCATGCCGAGCGCGTCGGTGCCGAAGCATCCCTCATCGCGGCCGGGATCCTGCGCGCGCTCAGCGACGACGACGTCAACGACGTCATCGAGGATCTCGCCCGCGAGCATCTGCTCGAACCGGCCTGGGGGCCGCCGCTGGGCGGTTGGCTCGGCCGGATCGTCGAGTCGGGATCCCATCACGGGGTCGTCGACCTCGCCGTCGACAGCCTCGCGACCTGGCTCGAAGCCAACCACGCATCGTTCACCGGGCTGGTGTCGCGGCGACTGCCCCCGTGGGTGCCGTCGGTTGCGCAGCGCCTGGTCGATGACACCGTCTACAACGAGGCGGTCAAGTTCGTCGCCGCGGTCCGCAGCGACACCCGGCACCCGGCCCGCATCGCGATCGACGGCTATCTCAGCCGCCTTGCCGATCACCTCCAGCACGACCCGGCGACGATGGAGCGACTCGAAGCGACGAAGGCGACGCTCTTCGACAGCCCCCGCGTCAGGGAGCTCGCTTCGGAGGCGTGGAACACCGCCAAGGCCGGGCTGCTCGAATCATTGGCCGATCCGCAGAGCGGACTGCGACGCCGGGCCGCGCAGGCGCTCACCGAAGTGGGCGAGCGCCTGGTGACGGATGTCGCGCTGCAGCGCCGCGTCGACGGCTGGGTGACGGATGCCGCGGTGTTCCTGGTCGACCGCTATCGCCACGACATCGCGTCGATCATCACCGACACCGTCGAGCGATGGGATCCGAAGGAGACCACCGAGAAGATCGAGCTGATGGTCGGGCGCGACCTGCAGTACATCCGCCTGAACGGAACGATCGTCGGCGCGCTCGCCGGGCTGCTGATCTTCACGATCGCCCACGCGTTGCTCGGCTGAGGCGGCGGCACCACTCTGACGCCGCGTTACGAGG
>NZ_DASUNI010000014.1:0-20071 GCF_036277215.1 Microbacterium sp.
GAGCGCGGCTGGTGGTACATCTCCCCGATCCAGGACGACTGGATCACTCCCGGCGATTACGTCACGGTCATCGACACCGGGATCGGCCGCGATCATCCCTCCACGACGGGGCACCACTACCTCGCCGAACGGCTGGCCGCGGCGGTGGCGGCCATCACCCGGTGATACTCTCGATCGGTACGCCTCCGTAGCTCAGGGGATAGAGCGTTGGTTTCCGGTACCAAAGGTCGCAGGTTCGATTCCTGTCGGGGGCACTGACGCAGAAAGGCCGTCCCGCAAGGGGCGGCCTTTCGCGTCGTCGGCCTCAGTCGGCCGCGATGCCTGTCGCGGCCCGTCTCGCGCCTCGCGGTCCGTGTTTCTGCACGAGCCGCGAGCGTAAGGGCGTGCCGCGAGATCTCAGCGATGACCTGGGCCTTCTCGCGGTCGGAACGCGCAAATAAGATCGGCCCGGAGCCGAAGCCTCGGGCCGATCATCTGCGAACTGTGGTTTCCGTATCCGGTTCCCTCGCGGGTCCCTTCGTCTCCGTATTCAGCTCGCAGAAGTAAAGATACTCGGCCGCGTTCGCTCGTCAAGAGTTCACCTCGAAGTCACCTCGATTTGAAGTTGAAGGTGAAAGATCCGACCAATTCGGCGGGCTCTGGGGCGCTGCCCGATCCGGCAGCCGTGGGCCGGCACGAGGCTATGCGCCGTTCGCGCACAGGGTGCGAAGAGTCGCTCAGCTGGCGCTTCTTGGCGCATTCCGGATCACCCCAGCCGCGCGCGGGAGGCGACGGCGTGCGGCGGCCTACTCGTGCGCCACCAGCTTGAGTCCGATCACGCAGCCCACGAGACCCAGGATCAGCAGCATCCGCACGATCGAGAATGGCTCCGCGCCCGTGATCATCGCGTAGGCGACGGTGAGAGACGCGCCGATCCCGACCCACACGGCGTACGCCGTCCCGGTCGAGATGTCGCGCATGGCCCACGCCAGGCCGCCCATGCTTGCGATGAGCGAGACGCCGAAGACCACGCTCGGCCAGAGTCTGGTGAATCCCTCGGACTTGCCGAGCGCGGTGGCCCAGACGGCTTCGAGGATGCCGGACAGAACAAGGATGACCCACGACACGGGACTCGCCTCCATGGCCAGTCTTGTCGCTCACCGGGTACTGATCCCTCGTCCGGGGATCCCTGTCCGGGATCCACCACCAGGGTACCGAGTGGGTCTGGGCACCCCCTGTGCACCGTTCATCCGTCACCTGCGTACGCCGTGACCCCGCTCACGCGTACGCCGGTGACGGATGAACCCGCGGTGGGAGGTCAGACCAGGAACAGCCCGTCCAGCAGACCGGGGTTGTGCGCGTGCACGAGCACCGAGAACACCACCGCGTCGAAGAGCAGGTGCACGGTCACGACGTAGGTGAGCGAGCGCGTGCGCTTGAAGATGTAGGCCTGGACGAGGGCGAAGGGGATGGTCAGCAGGGGCCCCCAGGCCTGGTAGCCGAGCTCCCACAGGAAGGAGACGAACACGGTCGCCTGCAGCAGGTTGGCCTGCCAATCCGGAAAGTGGCGTCGCAGCAGCGTGAACACGACGCAGATGAAGAACAGCTCGTCCCAGATGCCCACTGCGCCGACGCCGATGAACAGCCGCGCGATCATCTCTGGCGTGTCCACCACCGGCCAGTTCATGTAGACGCCCGAGGTGATGAAGTAGAACGGCAGGATCAGCCAGCCGAGCGCGAGGACGGCGAACAGCCAGCTCCACTGGAACGCCGTCCAGCGTCCGCCGCCGCGCCACGGGAAGCGGATCGCGTAGTCGCGGAATACGAAGCGCGACACGACGTACGGCACCACGACCGCGCCCCCCAGCCCCAGCGTGAACCGCACGAATGCGAGGTTGTCCAGCTCCGCAGCCAGGGGGATGGAGCTGACGATCAGCAGTCCGAGGGCGATGAGCGACAGATCGCGCAGCAGGCTGGGCGTGCGCGTCGGCGCACCTCCGGGCTGCGCGGGGAGGGACGCACGGGCGCTCTCGGCCTCGGCATCCGTTCGTGATCGCACGAGCCAGGCGGCGAGCATGCCGGCCGCGAGCAGCGCCCACCCGATCCACGGGATCCGCACGACGAAGAATGCCGGCGCCGCGAGGCACACCAGGAGTGCGGGGACGAGCCCGACCGATACGAGCGGGCGGGTGCCGAGAACGGCAGCGGGGTGAGCGGGCACCCTCTCAGTCTCCCAGGGGATGGGCGATCTCATCCTGCGGCATCCGTGCGGCGAAGATCGCGATGATGCCGAACGCGAGGGTCAAGACGCCCGCCGCGGTGAAGATCACCTGCAGCGACAGCACCTCGGACAGCGGCCCGGCGAGCGCCATCGACAGCGGCATCAGAGCGAGCGAGACGAAGAAGTCCAGGCTCGATATCCGACCCAGCATGTGCCGAGGGACGCGCCGCTGCAGCAGCGTCCCCCAGATGACGTTGCCGTAGCTGAACCCGAAGCCGATCGTGAACAGCGAGGCGAGCAGGAGCCAGTACTGGTCCGTGAATCCGACGATGATGAACGGAAGCGTGCTGACGCCCCACACCAGATTCATCGTGGTCAGGTACCGCCGCGGCAGCTTCCTCGAGGACACGACGATCGATCCGAGCACCCCGCCGGCTCCGTAGACGGCGAGCAGGAAGCCGAAGAGCCGCGGGTCATCGCCGATCCGTTCGCGGATGAGGAACGGCAGCAGCACCTCCTCGGGCCCGACCGCCACGAGCACCCAGAGCGTGGCGTACAGCAGGGTCCACAGCAGCCAGGGCGTGCGAACGGTGAAGACGACCGCTTCGCGCAGGTCGTGGAACACGCTCTTCGCGGAGTGGTCCTGGATCTCGTCCTCGCCCGCTTCGGATCGCGCGTCCGCGGAGTCGGACCCCTCCCGCGGCGGCTGCGCCGGCTCGGGACGCAGGAACATCAGGATGACGAATGCGGCACCGTGGGCCAACGCGATGACGACAGCCGCATGCGCCGGGATCAGTGCGGCCAGCAGCATGCCGGCCGCCGCCGGACCCGCCGCCTGCTGCAGGGCCGGGCGGATCGCCCCCTCCAACCCGTTCGCGGCGAGAAGCTGGCCCGGCGGCAGGAGGCGCGGCAGGATCGCGCTGTACGCCGGGAAGAAGAAGCCCGCACCGGCGCCGAGCGTGAACGCGACGACCGCCAATTGCGGGATGCCGACCGGCCCGAAGGCTCCGACCACGACGACGGAGGTGATCGCCAGGAACTCCGCGAGCGAGACCGCTCGCACGATGAGCCGGCGCGACACGCGGTCCGCGACGATGCCGCCCGGGATCGCGCAGAGCAGGAGCCCCGTGGCGTTCGAGGCAGCCACCAGGGACAGCTCGAGCGGACCGCCTCCGACCGCGATGACGGCGTAGACCATGACCACGGCCCACATCCCGGCGGCGAAGATCGACAGGACGACTGCGCTGAACAGCGCGCGGAAGTCGCGGTGCGCGAGGGGGCGCAGGATCCGCCAGCGATCGCGGACCGCCGCCGTCTCGGTCGCCTGGCGCTCCGAAGGGACGGATGCCGCATCATCCGCGTCGGTCATCCGCGCTCCTTACGCAGATAGGCCAGGTCGCGGATGTCGCGGCCCGCCCGCGCACCCTTCCGCTCGAAGGCGGTCAGCACCCGCCCGTCGAAGCGATCGGCCCACTCCCCCTCGAAGGCGCGGGCGAACTCGGGTGCGTCATCGAGCACCTCCCGCATCTGCCGCGCGTACTGCTCCCAGTCCGTCGCGAGCCGAAGCATCCCGCCGTCTCGGATCGCACCCGCCGCGATCGTCGCGAACTCGGGCGTGAGCAGGCGTCGCTTGGTGTGCTTGTTCTTGTGCCAGGGATCGGGGAAGAACACCCAGAGCTCGTCGACGGATGCCGCCGGCAGAAGGTGCTGGAGCACTTCGGGTGCGTTCGCCTCCACCAGGCGGAGGTTGTCGACGGCGGCGCGCTCGGCGCCCATCATCGTGCGCGCGAGGCCCGCGGTGAACACTTCGATGGCGAGGAAGTCGACCTCCGGTCGCGAGGAGGCGGCCGAGACGATCGCATGACCCTGCCCCGAGCCGATCTCCACGATGAGCGGGGCCCGCCGGCCCCACACCTTCCCGGGATCGATCGCCGCACCGGGTCGCACGCTCGTGGCCGCATCGTCGCGCGGCGCCTCGAGCACGTATCGGGGGGCGAGGTCGGCCCAGGCACGCTCCTGGCCGTCGGTCATCCGGCCGTTGCGGCGGACGAACGAGACGGGGCGATCGCGGAAGCTACCGGATTCGGACACGCTCCCAGGCTAACGAGCCGCGCGGACGCGCGACCGCCTGCGCCGGCTCAGTCCGCGACGAAGTCGATCAGCTCCTCGACTCGGCCGAGCAGCGCGGGATCAAGGTCGCGATACGTCGTGACGGCGCCAAGGATCCGCTGCCACGCCCGAGCGAGGTCGGCGGGGGTGTCCGACGGCCAGCCGAGCGCTCGGCAGGTGCCGACCTTGATATCGGTACCGCGGGGCACATCCGGCCACCGGGCGATGCCGAGCGCGCGCGGTAGGACGCACTGCCACACGTCGACGTACGGGTGCCCGACGATGCGGACGAACGGTCCGTGCAGTCCCCGCGCGATCGTGTCCGCGATACGGGACTCCTTCGAGCCGCTCACGAGATGGTCGACCAGCACGCCGTAGCGCCGGTCCGCGGAGGGGGGCTCGTCGTCCAACGCGGTGGCCAGCAGGTCGATCCCCTGCAGACACTCGACGACCACACCTTCCGCCCGCAGGTCGTCGCCCCACACCTTCTCGACGAGCTCGGCGTCGTGGCGACCCTCCACGAGGATGCGACTCGCTCGGGCCACGCGGGCGCGTGTCTCGGGAGCCGCGAAGGAGCCCGACGCGGTCCGCGCGGCCGAGCGTTCGACTGCCGCCTGCTTGGGGGGAACCAGGACGATGTCGTCCCCGTCGACGAGGAAGCCCGGCCCCAGAGGGAACAGCCTGCGCCGCCGCTGTCGGTCCTCGAGTTCGACCAGCCCGGACGCGACACTGACGACGGCGCCGCAGAATCCGTCGGCTGCGACCTCGACGACGAGGTCGGCGGATGCCTCGATCCGGGGCACGGCACGGCGATGGTTTTCGCGCCAGCCCGCGGCGAGCACGTCGGTCGCGTATCGATCGTCCATGGGTCCTCCCGAGATCGCCACGCTACCGGCGCGGCGCCCGCTCTTGCCGCACCGACACCCGCCCGCCGGGGCCCGGGGTCAAGGCCTACCGCGCCTCCCCCGCGTCTGCATAGACTCGATCTTCGGGGCCTGCACTGCGCGTCCCCGAGGAGGGAACGATGCGTGCGCGATGGGCTGTTGCGCTCACGATGGCGCTCACGCTGATTCTCGGCGGCGCTGCCGGCGCGGCCTCGGCCACCGGACCCGTGCAGCTCGCAGAGGGCTACGTCCTCGACGAGGTCGACGTCCTCTCGGCCGGCCAGGAGTCGCAGGCCCAGAGCCGCCTCGAGCAGCTCAAGACCGACACCGGAATCGACCTCTGGGTCGTATACGTCGACGAGTTCACCGATCCGACGAGCGCCCAGCAGTGGGCGGACGAGACCGCCGCGCTGAACAACCTCGGCACCACGCAGTACCTCCTCGCGGTGGCCACCCAAGGGCGGGCGTACTACATCTCGGCTGACTCTGCAGGTCCGGTGTCGGACGCGCAGCTGGGCGAGATCGAGCAGGCCGTGCAGCTCGAGCTGGCCGACGACGAGTGGCTCGGAGCAGTGGATGCCGCGGCGGCAGGGTTCGAGGAAGCCTCGGGCGGCGGAACCGCCAGCGGCGGCTTCCCGGCGGGCATCATCGTCTTCCTCATCATCGCCGCGATCGCCGTCGTCGTGATCGTCCTCGTCGTCCGGAGCCGCCGAAGGAAGAAGGTCGGCGGCGCACCGGGCCAGCCCCCCGCGGTCGAGCAGATCGACGTGAAGGAGCTCGCGCGGCGCGCGGCATCCGCCCTCGTCGAGACCGATGATGCCGTCAAGACGAGTGAGCAGGAGCTCGGCTTCGCGAAAGCGCAGTTCGGCGACGCTGCCACCGTCGAGTTCGAGCAGGCGCTCCAGCGGGCGCGGGAGAACCTCAACAAGGCGTTCACGCTCAAGCAGCAGCTCGACGACGCGACCGCCGACAGCGAAGAGCAGACGCGCGCGTGGAACGCGGAGATCATCCGGCTCTGCGAAGAGGCCAACACGGGTCTGGACGACAAGGCGGCCGCGTTCGACGAGCTCCGCCGCCTCGAGCAGAACGCGCCGGAATCCCTCGCGCGCATTCAGGAGCAGCGGACGAAGGCGTCGGCTTCCGTCGACACCGCCGACGAGCGCCTCGGCGCCCTCGCGGCCAGCTACGCGCCTGAGGCTCTGGCCACGGTCGCCGACAATCCGGACCAGGCGCGCCAGCGCATCGAGTTCGCCGACGACCAGCTCGCCGCAGCGGAAGTCGCGATCGGCGAGGGCAAGGGCGGGGAGGCGGCCGTGAGCATCCGCGCGGCCGAAGAGGCCGTCGGGCAGGCCGTCCTTCTGCAGGACGCCATCGACAAGCTCGGCCGCGACCTCGCTGAGGGCGACCGCAGCGCCGGAGCGCTCGTGGTGGAACTCGAGAACGACATCGCCGCGGCATCCGCTCTGCCCGATGCGGACGGTCGCGTGGCCGCGGCCATCAACGCGACGCGCCAGCAGGTCGACGCGGCCAAGGCGAACCTCTCCGGAACCGCGCGGCGACCGCTGCAGACCCTGCAGAGCCTGGAGGCCGCGAACGCCCAGATCGACGGTGTCATCGCCGGCGTGCGTGATGCCGCCGCGCGGGCCCAACGCGCCCAGCAGCTCATCGGCCAGCAGATCCTGCAGGCCCACGCCCAGGTCTCGGCTGCCGAGGACTTCATCACCGCGCGGCGCGGCGCGATCGGTGCGGAGGCCCGCACGCGGCTGGCGGAGGCGGGGGCGGCTCTGGTGCAGGCTCAGCAGCTGCAGGCGGCCAACCCGGAGCAGGCCCTGCAGTACGCGCAGCGCGCCAACCAGCTCGCGGGTCAGGCGATCCAATACGCGCAGAACGACGTCGGCGCATTCCAGGCCGGCGACATGGGCGGCCTGGGCGGCATGCTCGGCGGCGGTCGAAGCAGCGGGGGCGGCGGGATGCTCGGCGCCGTCCTGGGCGGCATCGTCATCAACTCGCTGCTGAGCGGCGGCTCGGGCGGAGGCGGCTCCTCGGGCGGCTTCGGCGGCATGTTCGGCGGTGGCGGCGGAGGCCGCATGAGCCCGGGCAGTTTCGGCGGCGGCGGGACCCGCGGTCGCCGAGGGGGTGGTCGCTTCTGAGCAAGCCCGGACGACCGCATCCTGCATCGCACCACACGCACGTTCCGAACCATCGATAGGAAGGAAACACAGATGGCCAAGCAGTCCATCTTCGGTCGCATCTCGACCCTCCTGAGGGCGAACATCAACTCGATGCTCGACTCGGCCGAGGATCCTCAGAAGATGCTCGACCAGCTCGTCCGCGACTTCACCAACAGCATCGCCGACGCCGAATCGGCGATCGCCGAGACGATCGGCAACCTGCGCCTGCTGGAGCGCGACCACGAGGAAGACCTCCAGGAAGCCACCGAATGGGGCAACAAGGCGCTGGCGGCGAGCAAGAAGGCCGACCAGCTGCGCTCCGCGGGCAGCACAGCGGACGCCGACAAGTTCGACAACCTGGCCAAGATCGCCCTGCAGCGCCAGATCGGCTCAGAGCGCGAGGCGAAAGCCGTCGAGCCGACGATCGAGTCGCAGACCGAGATCGTCGCAAAGCTCAAAGACGGCCTCAATGGCATGAAGCAGAAGCTCGAGCAGCTCAAGAGCAAGAGGAGCGAGCTGCTCGCCCGCGCGAAGACCGCCGAAGCGCAGGTCAAGGTGCACGATGCGGTCAAGTCGATCGACGTGCTCGACCCGACGAGCGAGCTCGGACGGTTCGAAGACAAGGTCCGCCGCCAGGAGGCACTCGCCGCCGGCAAGGAGGAACTCGCCGCATCGAGCCTCGATGCGCAGTTCAACGCCCTTGAAGACGTCGGCGAGCTGACCGAGGTCGAGGCGCGGCTCGCCGAGCTGAAGGCGGGGGCCTCGGCTCCGTCGCGGCAGGCGATCGACGCTCCGACGGCGCCGTACACGCCGTAGCGGTTGACAGACAGATGGGCGGGGGCTCGTTCAAGGCCCCGCCCATCTGTCGTCTCGCGGCGACCCGGCGCCGCCGCGTATGCATCACAGCCGGCGGTGAGCGAAGATGAGGTCATGGCCCGGTTCGTGATCGTCCCGCAGTGGCAGGGATCCCCGTCGTCGCGCGCGATGCAGCTGATCGACGGAGCGCAGGCGATCGCCGGCGACCTCCCCCGCGCATCCTGTACGACGATCGAAGTGCCGCTCGAAGCGGGCGAGGCGCTCGGCACGGGCGTCCTGCGCTTCAGCACGCTGCGCCGCACGCGCGAGCTGGTCGACCTGGAGCTCGGTCCCCATACCGAACCGGTCATGCTCATCGGCGGCGACTGCGGGGCCGCTGTCGGTGCCGTCGGGCACGCCGCGCATCGGCATCCGGACATCGCCGTGGTGTGGCTCGACGCGCACCCCGACCTGCACACTCCCGACACCTCCCCGTCCGGCGCCTTCAGCGGCATGGCGCTGCGGGCGATCCTCGGCGACGGGGCGACCGGTCTCGCCCTGGACGGCGAAGTCTCCGCCGCCCGCGTGGTGCTTGCGGGCGCCCGCGAGTACGAGCCCGCCGAAGAGGGTGCCTCCCAGCAATTGGCGCTGCGCACCGTGGATGCCGCCGCCCTCAGCGAACCCGACGCCCTGGTGAGCGCGGTCGTCGCGACGGGGGCGAGCGCGGTGTACATCCACGTCGACCTGGACGTGCTCGACCCTGCCGCGATGAGCGGGGTCACGGCATCCGTGCCCTTCGGAGTCTCGCTGGCCGATCTGGTGACGGCCATCGCGCGCGTGCGCGCCGCCCTGCCCCTGGTCGGCTCGAGCATCACCGGGTTCGCACCCGCGTCGCCGGCCGCGGCGGTCGACGACCTTGGCACGATCCTGCGGATCGTCGGAGCGCTCGCGTGAGCCCGATTCCTCCTCCTCCGCCCGGATGGCGTGAGGCGGCGGAACGCGCGCTGGCACGGGGCAGACGCATCGACCGGTTCCTGCCCTTCCTGGACTCGCGTGTGAGCCGGGCCGGCTACGCCTGGGGCACTACGGTCGGCGCGGTCTGGGGCGGCATCTGGAGCACCGGGCGCGTGGAACGACGCGGCGGACTCCTCATCTTCCGCGGGATGCCGCGGTGGGCGTACCGGCGAGGGGGCGTCTGCGTCGGCGGCTGCTACCTGACCGGTCAGGAGCCGGTCACCGACCGGATCGTCGCGCACGAAGCCGTTCACGCTCGGCAGTGGCGGCGGTACGGCTTCTGGATGCCGGTGCTCTACCTGCTCGCGGGACGCGACCCGCTGCGCAATCGATTCGAGATCGAGGCCGGGCTCGAGGACGGCAACTACGTGCCGCGCCGGGCCCGCTGACGCGGCGTGGCCGGAGCGACTTGCGACCACGCCGTGTCACGACGGAGTCCGGGTCTACTTCAACCCGTGAAGGTGCGCGTTGCAGCCGGCCGGTCCGAAGACCGTCACGACATCCGACGCTCCGCGCGGCGCCTCGAGCACGAACTCGCTGTCCTTCGCGTGCCCCCAGTTCTGGACGTTGCCCGGCCCTGCTGTGCCGCCTTCCGAGCCGTCCTCGAGCCCCGAGTACACGCACTCGGAGTTCGCATTCGCGGGGCCCCGGGTGTCCTTCCCGTTGCCGTTCACCTCGCCCGCGAAAGCGGCACCGCTGGTGCCGAGGATCAAAGCCGCACAGATCGCGGCGCACGCCAATGTCTTCTTCATTGCATCACCACCCCACACACGCGGGACGGCCGCATCACGCCCGCTGTCGGATCCCCAGACAGCGCCTTTTCTAGCACCGCGCGGGGGGCGCAACAAGGGCCCGAGCGAGCGGCGGGCGTGCAGCGCCCTCGCCGCCGTCGCAGAGACTGCTCGGGCTCAGCGCGCGGTCGAGAGACCGAAGCGCGCCGGCGTGTGGATGGCGTTTGCCGCGATGCCGCTGCGGGTCGTGAGGTGGTCGACGATGTCGGCTGTGCCGAGGTAGCCGCCCATCAAGAAGATGCGCGTATGGTCGTCGTCCGCACAGAGCATCTCGTCGGCCCACGCGGTGACGGCACGGGCGAGAGCCTGCCCCGGAGCGCAGCTCCGGCCGGAGCCGGGCTCGCCGGTGCGGGCCGCGCGGTCGAGCCACGTCACGACCATGCGGCTGGGCACCTGCAGATCGGTCTGCCACGCGGCATCCGGAATCTCGATGAACACACGCCCGGTCGAGCAGATCGGGAGCGTCGCCAGCAGCGCCTCGAGTTCGGCGAGCGAGTTCTCGTCCGCCGTGATGAGGTGCTGCACGCGCGTGTGCCGCGAGGCGCGGCAGGCGGAGGCGTTGTGCTCGGTGGTGTGTGTCATGACACACTCACTATAGCGCCAACAAAGGGTTGCCTAACCTTGCTTACGCTGTGAGACGCGCGAGGGCGCGGTGTCAGCCGCTCGACACGAGGACGCGCTGAAGTTCCCTCACCTCGTCATCACTCATCCCGTGCGCGCGCAGGTAGTCGGCAGCCGAGCCGTATCGCTTCGCCAGGCCGCCAAGCAGGTCGCGCATGACCGGAGCAGGCGAGCGGGTCGCCAGCTCTTCGAGGTGCACGGCCTCCGGGTGCACCGATCGCAGGTACTTCACCGCGCGGCGACTGCGCCACCGCGGGAGGAGCTCTTCTGTGCGGGCGTAGTCGGCCACGACGGCCTCGTGCTCGACACCGGCCGCCGCCAGCGTGAGCGCGATCGTGACCCCCGTGCGGTCCTTCCCCACCGTGCAGTGCACGAGCACCGGCTGGTCGGCGACGATTCCCCGCACGACTTCGACGACGCGGTCCGCGGAGTCCTCGACCAGCCGCCGGTACATCTCGTCGAGTGGCACGTCGTCCGCGAAGAACGACGCGACCGAACCGAGGAAGAGCGGCACCCGCTGCACCTCGGGTGTCAGGTCTCCGAGCCGGCTCGGGGCGTGGGACACCTCGTCGTCCGCGCGCAGGTCGATGATGCGACGGATGCCGAGGCTGCGCAGAGCGGCGATGCCGTCAGGCCTCAGGCGCGCGAGGTTACCCGAGCGGTAGAGGACCCCAGAGCGCGTGCGCGACGCTCCCGCGGGAAGCCCGCCGACATCGCGGAAGTTGACGGCGCCGGAGACCTGCGGGTCGGTGCGCCTGTTCACCAGGCCGCGCCCGAGGCGGCGTCGTGATCCTCTCCGGCCAGATCATCGCGCGGCGGGACGCTGTACCGGCCGGCGATCGCGACGCGGTTGAAGGCGTTGATCGAGACGAGGATCCAGCTGAGGCCGACATACTCGGTCTCGCTCAGGATGCCGCCGACTCGGTTGTACACCTCGTCGCTGACGCCCTCCTCGTGAATGAAGGTGAACGCCTCGGCGAGCTCCAGCCCGGCGCGCTCCCGATCCGAGAACACCCCCGACTCCCGCCACACCGGCAACTGGGCGATGGTGTCCACCGTGATGCCGGCCTTCGCGGCGCGCTCGGCGTGGACGCGCACGCAGTACGCGCAGCCGTTGAGCTGGGAGACGTGGATCTGGACGAGCTCCTTCAGGCGGGCGTCGATCCCCGAATCGTTCGCGATGCCGCCCACCGCTTTGGAGAACGCCGCGAGCGTCTGGTACGCATCCGGAGCAGACTTGGAGAGGTGCACGCGGGGCAGTTCGCTCATTGGACCAGCCTACCCAGCGGGCACGGCGGGCCGACCGGGCAGAATGTCATGGTGAGCGAACCCACCGACGAGTTCTCCTTCCTGCCCGAACAGGCTGCTGACGCCGGGATCGACGCGCCGATCCCTCACGGCGAGCGCCTCCGTCTCACCCTCGAGGACGGGCGTGCGCTGAGCGCGCTGCGGTACGGCGACGCGCCTCCGGTCGTGACCTTCCTGCACGGCGCCGGACTGAACGCGCACACGTGGGACACCACGATCCTGGCACTCGGCCTCCCGGCGCTGGCCATCGACCTTCCCGGCCACGGCGACTCGTCCTGGCGCGCCGACCTCGCGTACACCGGCCGCGTGCTGGCACCCGATGTCGTCACAGGCCTCGAAGCGTGGACCTCCTCCACGCAGCTGCTGGTGGGTCAGTCGCTGGGCGGCCTCACCGCCGCCGCCGTCGCGGCATCCCGACCCGATCTCGTCCGCGAGCTCGTGGTCATCGACATCACGCCGGGTGTGGACCCGAATGCGGGACCGACGCAGATCCGGGACTTCTTCGCCGGCCCCACCGACTGGGCGTCGCGCGACGAGATGGTCGACCGGGCTCTCGCGTTCGGGCTCGGCGGTTCCCGCAAGGCGGCCGAACGCGGCGTCTACTTCAACTCGCGGATGCGCCCGGACGGCCGCTTCGAGTGGAAGCATCACTTCGCCCACCTGTCGGCGGCGATGGCGAATGCGGCGACGTCGCGCGCGGGCTCGGTCCCCGAGCCTGCCGAAGGACAGGATGCCGTCTCCGCGGTCCTGTCCGAGAGCGGATGGGACGACCTCGCGGCGGTCACCGCACCGATCACGCTCATCCGCGGAGACCACGGCTACGTCACCGACGCCAACGCTGCGCAGTTCGCCGAGCGGGTGCCTTCGGCATCCCTGGCTGTCGTCGCATCCGGGCACAATGTGCAGGAGGAGCTCCCCGTCGACCTCGGTGCACGACTGCGAACGCTTGCGGGGAAGGGTTAACGCTTCTGTTGCGTTCCGTGTACCGGGCGCAGAACCACCTGCGGGGGTTCTCTAGGCTGGACTACCGGGCCGACCTGAATCCCGCAGAGTCGCCCTCGAGGCATCCGGACAGCAACGGATGCCCATCCGAAAGGACCCCCATGCTCCGCCGTACCGCCCTCGCCGCCTCCGCACTGCTCGCCGCGGGAGCGCTTCTGCTCACCGCCTGCACTGGAGGCGGTTCCTCGCCCGACCCGACCACGACGAGCGAGCCCGACACCGACGCCTCGGCGATCATCCGGCTGGTGCTCGAGCCCGGAAACCTGGACATCCGCGAGACCGCGGGTGCGGCGCTGGACCAGATCCTGGTCGACAACATCTACCAGGGACTGGTCTCGCGGACCCCCGAGCAGGACATCGTGCCCGCTCTGGCTGAGGACTGGGAGATCTCGGAGGACGGTCTCACCTACACCTTCACGCTGCGCGAGGGAGTCACGTTCCACGACGGCCAGGAGCTCACCCCGCAGGATGTGGTGTGGTCGCTCACCACGCGCAAGAACACCCCGGAATGGCGCGATTCCGCTCGACTGGCGAACGTGGCGACGATCGTCGCCGACGGGCAGGACATCGTCCTGACGCTCGCCGCACCGGATTCGAGCCTGCTGTGGAACCTGACCGGTCGGGCCGGGCTGATCCTCAAAGAGGCTGACACGGTCGACTATCAGACGAAGGCCAACGGCACAGGGCCGTTCATCCTCGACACGTGGCGGCAGGGCGACAACATCACGTTCGCGCGCAACGACGCGTACTGGGGCGAGCCTGCACAGGTCGCCGAGGTCGTCTTCGACTACATCCCCGACAACCAAGCGGCGCTCAACGCCGCCCTCGCTGGTGAGGTCGACGCCGTCACCGGGTTCGACGCGAACCTGAAGGAGCAGATCGAGGCCACCGGAGACTTCGCGCTGGTCCTCGGCCAGTCGACGGACAAGGGAACGCTGGCGTTCAACCAGGCATCGGGTCCCCTGGCCGATAAGCGCGTCCGCCAGGCGATCCGCCAGGCGATCGACCACGAGGCGTTCATCGAGGCAGGGCAGTCCGGCGAGACCCTGTACGGACCGATCCCTTCGCTGGACCCGGGCTACGAGGATCTGGCGGATGTCGCCCCGTACGACCCGGAGGCGGCGCGCGCGCTGCTGACTGAAGCGGGCGTCGAAGACCTCACCCTCCAGCTGACGATCCCCAGCTTCTACTCCACGACGATTCCGCAGATCCTCGTGTCGGATCTGAACGAGGTCGGAATCACCCTCGAGGTCAATTCCGTCGACTTCCCGACCTGGCTCAACGACGTGTACGTCAACAAGGACTACGACCTGAGCTTCGTGCTGCACACCGAGGCGCGCGACTTCGAGAACTGGGCGAACCCCGACTACTACTTCACCTACGACAACCCCGAGGTGCAGCGCCTGTACGCCGAATCCATCGCCTCGACCGACGAGGGCGAAGCCGCCGACCTGCTCGCGGATGCCGCGCGCATCGTCTCGGAGGATGCCGCGGCCGACTGGCTCTACAACGGCGCGTCCGTCGTGGCGGTCGGCACCAACATCACCGGAATGCCGTCCGTCAACGTGAACGAGCGCCTCAACCTCGCAGAGCTCGCCAAGAGCGACGGGTGATCCGCTACGCGCTGACGCGACTGGCCCTGCTTCTGCTCGGGCTGCTCGTCGCCAGCGTGCTGATCTTCCTCACGCTCCGCGTGCTCCCCGGTGATATCGCCCAGCTGATCGCCGGCACCAACAGCACCCCTGAGCAGGTCGAGGCGATCCGGGAGCGTCTGGGATTGAACCAGCCGCTGCCGGCCCAGTACCTCGAGTGGATCGGCGGCGTGTTCCGCGGAGACCTGGGCTCGTCGCTGCTCACCGGGTCCACCGTGGCGTCCGAGCTGGCGGAGAAGTCCCAGGTGACGGTGCCGCTGGGCATCCTGTCGCTCACGATCGCCCTGCTGTTCAGCCTGCCGCTCGGCGTGCTGTCGGCGATGCGACGGGGGCGACGCGCGGGCACGGCCCTGAGCGTCGGGGCGCAGGCGCTGGCCGCCGTGCCCGTCGTCTGGGCAGGCATGATGCTCGTGGTCGTCTTCGCCGTATGGCTGGGCTGGCTGCCCGCTCAGGGGTTCCCGCGCACCGGCTGGCAGGATCCCGCTGCGGCGTTCCGCTCACTGCTGCTGCCCGCTCTCACGATCGGCATCGTCGAGGGCGCGATGCTGATGCGGTTCGTGCGCAGCGCGACGATGCAGGCGGTCGGACAGGATTACGTGCGCACGGCGGCCGCGAAGGGGTTGACCCGCAACACCGCCCTGATCCGCCACGGACTGCCGAACGTCGGGCTCTCGGTCATCACCGTCCTGGGCCTGCAGGTCGCCGGGATCATCGTCGGCGCGGTCGTCATCGAGCAGCTGTTCTCATTGCCCGGAATCGGGCGGATGCTGGTCGCGGATGTCAGCGCGCGCGACCTTCCGAAGGTGCAGGGCGAGCTCCTCGTGCTCACCGGCTTCGTGCTCGTCGTCGGCTTCGTCGTCGATCTGGTTCACCGCCTGGTCGATCCCCGACAGCGGGAGGCGACGTGACCGGTTCGATCAGCGCGTCGGCACCCGCCGAACGGAAGTCGCCCGTGCGGCGCCGGTTCGAGTGGCTGCGCCGCCTCTGGGCGCTCTCCACCGGGCGCTTCGGGCTCATCGTCGTCTCAGTGGTCGCCCTCACCGCCCTCATCGCCCGGTTCTGGACGCCGTTCGACCCGCGGCAGGTCGAGATCGCGGACCGATGGGCGCTGCCCGGGCTGCCGCACCTTCTGGGAACCGACGGGTCGGGGCGCGACATCCTGAGTCTGCTCATGGCGGGTTCGCGGACGACCGTGATCGTGGCCGTCGGGGCCGGAGCGATCGCGACGGTGCTCGGCGTGGCGCTCGCGGCGCTGGGCGCCTTGACGGCGCGGTGGGTGCGCGAGTCGGTGGCGGTGTTCGTCGACATCCTGATCGCCTTCCCGGTCCTCATCATCGCCATGATGATCAGCGCGGTCTGGGGCGGCTCGCTCGCCGTGGTGATCTGGTCGGTCGGCATCGGCTTCGGCGTGAACATCGCCCGCGTCACCCGGCCCGAGCTGCGCCGGGTGCTCCACAGCGACTTCGTGCTCGCCGGTCGCGCCTCGGGGCTCTCGCCCCTCCAGAACCTGTGGCGTCACCTGCTTCCGAACGTCGCGCCGGTCTTCATCGTGCAGCTGTCGTGGGGCATGGCGGTGGCGGTGCTCGCCGAGGCCGGGCTGTCTTACCTCGGATTCGGCGCACCGGTGACCGAGCCCTCGTGGGGGCTGCTGCTCGCCGAGCTTCAGCAGTACATCACCGTGTACCCGCTCTCGGTCCTCTGGCCCGGGCTCGCGATCACGTTCACCGTTCTCGGGCTGAACCTCCTCGGCGACGCGCTGCGCGAAGCGACCGACCCGACGCTGTCGCGCGGCCGCGACCCGCTGCATCCGCCGCGCGGAGCGATCCGCCACGTGCCGGAGGTGGTGGCGTGAGTCTCGAAGTCACCGACCTCACCGTCGACATCGGCGGCCGGCGCGTCGTGGACGGCGTCTCGTTCGAAGTGCCGGACGGCGCCCGGGTCGGCCTGATCGGCGAATCCGGCTCCGGCAAGTCCCTGACGGCGCTCGCGATCCTCGGACTCCTCCCCGACGGCGCCGAGGCGGGCGGCAGCGTGCGCTGGGACGGTCGGGAGCTCATCGGCATGACCGACCGCGAGCTCGCGACACTGCGCGGCGACGAGATCGGGATCGTGTTCCAGGAACCCCGGACCGCGCTCAACCCCATCCGCACCATCGGGCGGCAGATCGCCGAGTCGGTCCGCATCCACGAGGGCCTGTCGCGCGGCGAGGCCCGCGCGAGGGCGGTGGCCGAGGCATCCCGGGTCGCGCTCCCCGATCCCGACCGCGTCGTGGCGCGATATCCGCACCAGCTCTCCGGTGGCCAGCGACAGCGCGCCGCCATCGCCATGGCGCTCGCGTGCCGTCCGCGCCTGCTGATCGCCGACGAGCCGACGACGGCGCTCGACGTGACGATCCAGTCCGAGATCCTCGAGCTGCTCCTTTCGCTCGTCGAGGACGACGGCATGTCGCTGGTCTTCATCACCCACGACCTCGCGGTCCTGTCGAAGATCGCGACCGATGGAGTGGTGCTCGAAGACGGCCGGGTCGTCGAGCACGCGCCGGTGTCGACGCTGCTCACGGCGCCCGCGTCGACGGTCACACAGGGTCTGCTGCGCGACGCGACCGCGACCCTGTGGCGACCAGGGGGTCTGGGGTGAGCGAGTTCCTGGTCCGCGCGCGAGGTCTGACGCGCCGCTATCCGGTGCCCAAGCAGGCTCTGTTCGAGCGCACCACCTACACGACGGCGCTCGACGATGCCGACCTCGATGTGCGGACGGGATCCGCCCTCGGGATCATCGGCGAGTCCGGATCGGGCAAGTCCACGCTCGTGCGCCTGCTTCTCGCCCTCGACTCGCCGACCGCCGGGACCGTCCAATTCGACGGCAGACCGGTGGATGCAGCAGCCAAGGCGCAGTCGCTGCACTGGCTGCGGCGCGAGACCGGCATCGTCTTCCAGGATCCGTACGCCTCGCTGGACCCGCGGATGAGCGTGGGTCGAATCGTCGCCGAGCCGCTCTGGGCGCTCGGCGTCGACGTCGACCGGCGCGCAAGGGTTCGAGAGGTGCTCGAGGAGGTCGGGCTGGAACCCGACATGGCCGACCGGTTCCCGCACGAGTTCTCGGGCGGGCAGCGACAGCGGATCGCCATCGCGCGCGCGGTTGTGCACCGCCCGCAGCTTCTCGTCGGCGACGAGCCGCTCTCCGCGCTCGACGTGACCGTGCGTGCCCAGATCCTGGAACTCCTCAGCGAGTTGCGCGTGCGCGACGGACTGACCCTCATCCTCGTGTCGCATGACATCGGCGTGGTGCAGAGCCTGTGCGACGAGGTGGTCGTGATGAAGGACGGGCGCATCGTGGAGGAGGGTCCGACCGAGAAGGTGCTGCTGCAGCCCCAGGTCGCCTACACCCGCCGCCTGCTCGCGTCGATCCCCGTGATCGATCCCGGATCGGCCTGAGTGCCCTTCGCGTCCGGGCGCGGTGGTATCGGGGTGATCGAGGGCGGATTTTCCCGGTTCACCTGTCACATCCGGTCGGGATCCGCGGCGTAAGCGGCAGATCGTGACAGGCGAGCGGTCCACCACGCCGCCGGCGCACCACTGCGCGGGCAAGGCTCCCACACGGAGACGTGTCGTGCGGGCGGGTTAGCCTCGAAGCATGACGCACGCGATCGTCCCCCCCTATCTGCTTGCCCGCATCGCCGCGACCCGTGAGCCCACCTGGGCCCGCGCCGCCGAGGCCGCGCGCGCCACCCTTGAGACGCCCCGGGAGTACCGGCCGGTCCGCTCCCGGCTGCGCATGTCCATCGAAGAGCCGGGCACGCTGGTCGTCGAGAGCGGACCGGCTCCCGACCGCACGATCTCCGACGCGCAGCGGCTCGAGCGCCTTCCCGGTGTGCGGGTCCGGGGCGAAGACGACCCGCCGAGCGGTGACGTCGCGGTCGACGAGGCCTTCGACGGGCTCGGCGCGACCTTCGACTTCTTCTGGGACGCCTACCAGCGCAGCAGCATCGACGGCCTCGGCGGCCCGCTGCTGGCGACCGTGCACTACGGCCGCGACTATGACAACGCCTTCTGGAACGGCGAGCGCATGGTCTTCGGCGACGGCGACGGCGAGGTGTTCGTCGGATTCACCGGTTCGCTCACCGTGATCGCGCACGAGCTGACCCACGGCGTGACCGAGCACGAAGGCGGGCTGCTCTACGAGGGGCAGTCCGGAGCCCTCAACGAGTCGGTCTCCGACGTGTTCGGTGCCCTCACCGAGCAGCACCACCTCGAGCAGTCGGTCGACGAGGCGAGCTGGCTGATCGGCGCGGGCATCTTCACCGACGCCGTCGAGGGCGTCGCGCTCCGCTCGCTCGCCGCTCCCGGCACGGCGTACGACGACGACGTGCTCGGCCGCGATCCTCAGCCCGCGCACATGGACGACTACGTCCAGACGCAGGACGACAACGGCGGCGTGCACATCAACTCCGGCATCCCGAACCACGCGTTCTACCTGACGGCGCGTGCGCTCGGCGGGCGCGCGTGGGAGCGCGCGGGGCTGATCTGGTACCGGACGCTCACCTCCGGCACCGTCCCCTCCACCGCCGACTTCAGCACCTTCGCACGGGCCACCCTGACCGCGGCCGAGGCGGAGTACGGTGAGGGATCGGAGGAGGTCGACGCGGTGCGGGCGGGCTGGACCGGCGTCGGGGTGCTCGATGACGGAAGCGACGACAGGGCCTGAGGGCAGCGAACCGGCCGACCGGCCGGAGAACGAGACCGCGCGCAGCGTGGTCGCCATCGCGGTGACGGTGACCCGCACCGGCGGATTCGCCGGCCTGCGCCGGACCTGGCACGCCCAGCCCGACTCGGACGAGGTGCCGCGCTGGATCGCCCTCATCGACACCTGCCCCTGGGACGCCGCCGACCCGACGCGCGACATCGCGCCTACGGGCGCGGACCGCTTCGTGTGGCGCGTCGACGCCCGTTGCGGCGACGCGGAGCGGGAGGCCGCCCTGGCCGACCCGGAGGTGCAGGGCCCGTGGCGCGAGCTCATCGACGCGGTCCGTGCGGCGACGGCCACGTCCACGGGCAAGGGCCCCGGAACGAACACCCGCCGCGACGGAGGCCGCTGACTCAGCGCCGGAAGAGCCCCTTCTTCTTCCGCGGCTTGAGGTGCTTCTGCAGGTAGATCGTGCCCAGCCAGCGGCCGAACTTGAAGCCCACCCGGCCCATGCGCCCCACTTCGACGAACCCGAGCTTCTCGTGCAGAGCGACGGATGCCTCGGCGCCCTTGTCGCTGATCACCGCGACGATCTCGCGGATGCCGGCCTCCTCGCACGCATCGACCAGCGCCTCGAGCAGAGCACGGCCGAGACCCTTGCCTGCAGCCGCGTGTCCGAGGTAGATGGAGTTCTCGACCGAATAGCGGTAGGCGGACTTGCTCGACATCGGCTGCACGAGGGCGTAGCCGAGGACCTGTCCTGACGGCGACTGGGCGACCAGGAACGGGAGATTGAGCTTCGCGAGGTAGGCGGCCTTCTCGCGCCACTGCGCGAGAGTCC
>NZ_DASUNI010000015.1:0-12586 GCF_036277215.1 Microbacterium sp.
GGGAACGGCAGCGACCGGATGTCGAAGCCCGCTTCCGCCTGGGTCTCGGTCATGCCGGCTGCAGCTCCCGCATCGACTTGCGGATGAGGTCGTGCTGCTTGCGCACGAGCACCAGCGGGTCGACCTCGCCCAGCTCGGCGAAGGCGTGGCCCTCCCACTCGCTGGACCAGTAACCGCGGTAGCCGCCCTGGACGAACACGCGCACGAGCTCGGGGTAGTCGATCGCCGGTTCCTGCCCGTTCTCGTCGATGTCGTAGAACTTCGCGTGCACGTGCAGGATCTGCGGCATGATGTCGGCCCACTCCTGCGGCGCGACGTGCCCGTGCATGTTGAAGGCGAGATGCGCGAACGATCCCAGGCGACCCGGGTCGAAATCGCGACCCTTCAGGTAGCCGATGAACTCCTGCTGGCGCTCCTGCATGGTCGCGTCCGTCGCCCAGATCTCCTGGAGCTTCGCCAGCGCCTCGTCATCGAGCCCGGCGCGCTGAACCGCGCGCAGGAGGGTCGGCGACATGCTGTGCATCGTCGAGGAGAAGTCCGCAACGAATCCGAGCAGGGGAGAGTCGAGCTCGGCGTACGTCTCGCGCACCTTGAGCACAGCGGGTGCGTTCGGCCCCATCGGAGCGTGGATCTCGTAGGCCAGCTTGAGGTTCAGCTTCTCCGCGACGGGGAGCAGACGACGCAGCAGCTCGGGCTTGGCGCTCTGGATGCGCACGAGCGGGAAGCCGAGCTTCTTGGCGCCCTGGAACATCAGCTCGCTGAACTCGAACTCTTCGTCGGGGGTCATGTCGCGGTCACGGCGGCGACCCATGTCGAGGTTCGCGCCGAACGAGCTCTCATCGAAGCCGTACTTGTCGAACGCGGCGCGCCAGTTGCGGACGAACTCGTCGGAGACGATCGGGTACGTCGGCAGCGCCTGCGACGCCACGATCTCGATGCCCGGGCCGATGCCGAGCTCCGCGACGCGCGCGAGCAGGCTGTCGAAGTCGTACCACCCGGCACGGAACTCGGCGCTCGCCGAGTAGAGCGTCAGCCCGAGCTTGAAGGGGTCGGCGTCGGTCGCGGGAGGCGGCGGCGCCACATCGGACACGAGCGCGGGCGGCGCGGCATCCCGGTCGGTGGCCGTCAGGGTGAGGGTCTGGTTCACGAAGTTCGGCACGTACATGCCCGGCCCGCCATTCTCGCCCGGCGCGATCTGCATGTACGGCAGACGCAGCTGGCCGACGAGGTGGACCTCGTGCGCCTCGCCGAGCTCGATCGGCGTCTCGCGAGAGGCGATGAGCAGCGGGTGCTGCTGCAGATACCATAGAGCCTCGCTCTGGTCGGGCAGCTGATCGAGGGTGTAGCGAACTCCCTGCAGTTCGAACGCGAGATCCTCGGCAGGGATCTCGACGCCGTCGACGGTCAGCTGGAACGAGGTGACCGATGACAGCCAGAGGCTGCGGTACCAGGGCAGCGTCAGCGAGAGCGCGAAGCCCTCGGGGTGGACGCGCAGACTGTCTTCGGCGAGAAGGCCGTTGGGCATGATGTCGTTTCCTTCTTTATCGATCGGATGCCGCGGCTCAGAGCCGGTCGGCGACCTGACGCATGAGTGAGTGCTGGCGACGGACCTGCTCGATCGAGCGCCAGGGCTCGCGTTCACCCTCGTACTCGCTCGAGAGGTAGCCGGTGTACCCGGCATCCTTGAGCGCGCGCAGCACCGGCTCCCAGGGGATCTGCTGATCTTCGAGGTTCTCGTCGATGTCGTGGAACTTCGCCTGCACGAACACGACGTGCTCGGCGACGTCGGCGAAGTCCGCCGGGTCGACCGCGATGCCGTCCATGAACGCCGGCCGCTGACCCGGCAGCTCGCCGGGCTTGAGCGCGATGGGACGGTCCTGGAAGATGCCGGTGTCGATCAGCAGCCCGAAGTGCTTCGTACCGGTGCGCTCGATCAGGCCGATGTAGTCATCGACGACCTCGTGCTTGATCGGCGTCGGCGCGTGGATCTCCGGGCAGATGATGACGTCGAGCTCCTCGGCCAGCGGCAGGCTCCTCTCGACGACCTCGGTCCAGATCGGGTGCGGGACCAGGTCGCTCGTGATCACGCCGATCTTCGGCCGGACGGAGCGGAAGCCGAGCCGCTTCGCGAGACGAAGGTCGCGCTGGAGCGCGGCGGCGCCCTCCTCGACGGACATGTCGCGGCCGTTCGGGCCGCTGGAGTGCAGGCGTGTGTCGATCCACGAGCCGTAGTTGGTGGGCTCGAGGCCGTACTTCTCGAGCAGGCGGAACCAGTCGTCCACCCACTCCTGCGACGGCTCGGGGTAGTTCGGAATGTGTCCCTCGCCGAGGATCTCGACGCCGGTTGCGCCGATGTCGGCGATGCCGGCGAGCGCGGTCTCCAGGTCGAGGACCGTGCCGTAGTCGCCCATGAAGCTGTACAGCGAGACGCCGTACTTGAACGGCGCGCCGTCGGCTTCGGGCGACAGCGTCACGCGCTTGGTGACCTTGTAGGTCGACGGCTGGTGCTCGACCGGGATGTACGACATCCGCAGCCGCAGTTCGATCGACACCTCGTGCACGCCGTCCGGCAGCCCGCCCTCGAATGGAACGGTGACGATCGCGGCCTCTTCGAGCGGCCAGCGGACGCCGTCACTCTCCCAGAGCTCGGCGAGCGTGTAGGTCTTTCCGCCGAAGGTCCACGTCGGCACCTCGGCGGCGACGTCGACGAGATCGTCCACCCGGACGGCGATGCCGTCGATGAGGGACGCTGTCATCCCTCGGTACGAGGGCATGCGCACGCGCAGCTGGAAACCCGTGATGCGATCGCCCTCGCGGACGTTGCGGAAGCCGACGGACTGGATGAGATCTCGCTCAAGGAGCATGGAGGGGTGCACTCTCTGCCGGTGTGGCGATCGCTCGATCGGAATGCCGAGTCGACCAGACGGCGCATCCTCACGCCGTGCTATCGACGCTACCGCAAATAGTCGATTTGACACATAAGTATGCGTGATGCCCGCGTAAGCAGATCGGATGCCGCGATCAAACCAGACGCAGTTCGGCGTCTATAGCACCAGCGGTTCGCACCAGCGGCGGAAGATAGGCCTCGAGCAGGTGCTCGACGGAGTCCCGCGTAGCGCTCGTCGATACGTTGAGGGCCCCGACCACGCTCCCGTCGCGCGAGTGCAGCGGAACGGCGATCGAGCGCAGGCCCGGCTCGAGCTCGCCGTCCACGACCGACCAGCGCTGCTCGCGCACGCGCTCGATCTCCCCACGCAGCCCGTCGGGATCGGTGAGGGTCCGTCCCGTGAGCGGAATCAGATCGGATGCCGCCAACGTCGCGTCGACCGCGTCATCCGGCATCCCGGCAAGGAGAACGCGACCCATGCTCGTGGCGTACGCAGGGAACCGCGTGCCGATCGTTATGCGGACGCTCATGATCCGCCGGGTCGGGACGCGGGCGATGTAGACGATGTCGGCGCCGTCCAGCACCGCGGCCGAGGTGCTTTCGCCGACCTCTCGCGACAGCGCCTCGAGGTGCGGCTGGACGATCTCGGGTAGCGAAAGGGACGACAGGTAGCTGAACCCGAGCTCGAGCACGCGCGGCGTGAGCGAGAACGAGCGGTCGTCGCTGCGCACGTACCCGAGCGTCTCGAGGGTGAGCAGGAACCGCCGCGCGGCGGCCCGCGTGAGCTCCGCCCGTCGAGCAACCTCGCTCAGGGTGAGTTCGGGGTGGTCGGCGTCGAAGGTGCGGATGACGGACAGCCCGCGCGCGAGCGACTGGACGAAGTCGGCGTCCGCGCGGTCGCTCACCGGGTCACCGGCGTTTCGTCTCGCTGCGCTCGCTCAACGACCGGGTGCTTGTGGCGCCGGTCGTTGAGCGACGAGCGCAGCGAGGAGACGAAAGGCGCTCGATCCACGCTCACCGCTCCAGGACGACCGCGAGCCCCTGACCCACGCCGATGCAGATCGCCGCGACGGCGACGCCACCGCCGCGTCGCTTCAGCTCGTGCGCCGCGTGCCCGATGATGCGGCCACCCGACGCACCCAGAGGGTGCCCGATGGCGAGTGCCCCGCCGTGGATGTTCACCTTCTCGGGGTCGAGGTCCGGCCACCCCTGGATGTCCGCGAGCGACTGCGATGCGAAGGCCTCGTTCAGCTCGACGACGTCGACGTCCGCCCATGTTCTCCCGGCCCGAGCGAGCGCCTTGTTGGCGGCCTCGATCGGCGCCAGCGGAAACTGATCCGGATCGACTCCGTGCGCGGCGCGCGCGGCGATCCGAGCGAGCGGCTCACCAGGGAGCACGCCTTCGCCGGCCAGAAGCACCGCGGAGGCGCCGTCGTTGATCGAGGACGAGTTGCCCGCGGTGACGGTCCCCTCGCCGTCCTTCGCGAACAGCGGCTTCAGCCCGGCGAGCTTCTCGGCGGTCGAATCGTCGCGGATTCCCTCGTCGCGCGTCAGTTCGGCGCCGGGCACCTGCACGATCTCGCCGTCGTAGATCCCCGCCGCCCAGGCCGCCGCAGCGAGCCGGTGCGACCGGGCCGCGAACTCGTCTTGCGCGGCACGCGTGAGACCCGCCTCCCGGGCGACCTTCTCGGCGGACTCGCCGTTCGAGATCGTCCAGTCCTTGCGCAGATCGGGGTTGGTCATCCGCCACCCGATCGAGGTGTTCCACATCGTCTGGTTGCCCACGGCCGGCCACGGCTTGGAAGACTTCTCCACGACGAACGGTGCGCGGCTCATCGACTCGACGCCACCGGCCAGGATGATCTCGGCATCCCCCGCCTCGATCGCGCGCGACCCCTGGATCACGGCTTCGACCGACGACGCGCAGAGGCGGTTCACGGTGACCCCGGGAACGCTCGACGGGAAGCCGGCGAGCAGCGCGCCGAAGCGCGCGACGTTGCGGTTGTCCTCCCCCGCCTGATTGGCGTCGCCGAAGATCACGTCCTCGATGCGCGCCGGGTCGATGCCGGTCCGCTCGACGATGGAGCGCATCACGACGGCGGCGAGATCGTCCGGGCGGACGCCGGACAGGGCGCCGCCCGCGCGGCCGAAGGGTGTGCGGACCGCGTCGTACACGTAGCTGGTGGCCATGTCAGTTCTCCGATCGGGATGCCGCGGCGGCGGCATCAGCGAGGTCGAGGCCGGTCAGCTCGGCCAGCGATTCGACCGTGTTGCCGCCGAACGCCTCGCGCACGGCGAATCCGTCCGGGGTCACGTCGAAGACGGCGTGGTCGGTGTAGACGCGCGTGACACAGCCGACGCCGGTGAGCGGGTACGAGCACTCGGCGACGAGCTTGGACTCGCCCGTCTTGGTCAGCAGGTCGGTCATGACGTACACCGCCTTCGCGCCGATCGCGAGGTCCATCGCGCCGCCGACCGCGGGGATCGCGCCGGGCGCCCCGGTGGACCAGTTGGCCAGATCGCCGGTCTGGCTCACCTGAAAGGCACCGAGCACGCACACGTCGAGGTGACCGCCGCGCATCATCCCGAATGAGTCCGCGTGGTGGAAGTACGCAGCGCCGGGCAGAGCCGTGACCGCCTGCTTTCCGGCGTTGATGAGATCGGGGTCGACGTGCGCCGCATCCGGTGCCTGACCCATCCCGAGCAGGCCGTTCTCGGTGTGCAGGATGATCTCCTGGTCATCCGGGAGGAAGTTCGCCACGAGCGTCGGCGCGCCGATGCCGAGGTTCACGTACGAGCCCTCGCGGATGTCCGCGGCGATGCGCTGCGCGAGTTCGTTGCGGCTGATGCGGGTCACTGGTCTGCCTCCTTGGTGGCCGAGTCGATCTCGGCCGAGGGGTCGGTGAGCGGGCGCCCTTCCAGGTCGACACCGCCGACGAAGGCCCCGTCGTCGAGCCAGACGCGTTCCCCCACCGCGACGACGCGGTCGACGAAGATGCCGGGGGTGATGACGGCCTCGGGGTCGAGCGAGCCGAGCGGCACGACCTGGTCGACCTGCACGATCGTCGTGGTGGCGGCCGACGCCATGATGGGTCCGAAGTTGCGCGCGGTCTCGCGGTACACGAGGTTGCCCCAGCGATCGGCCTTCAGTGCGCTGATGAGCGCGAAGTCGGCGCGGATCGGGTATTCGAGCACATAGTCGCGACCGTCGATGGTGCGCGCCTCCTTGCCCTCGGCCAGCTCGGTGCCGACTCCGGTCGGAGAGAAGAACGCTCCGATGCCGGCTCCCGCTGCGCGGATCCGTTCGGCGAGGTTGCCCTGTGGCACGATCTCCAGTTCGATCTCACCCGCCCGGTACAGCCCGTCGAACACCCACGAGTCGTGCTGCCTGGGGAACGAGCAGATGATCTTGCGCACGCGCTTGGTGGCCAGCAGCGCCGCGAGGCCGGTGTCGCCGTTGCCCGCGTTGTTGTTCACGATCGTGAGGTCGCCGGCACCCGAGGCGATCAGCGCGTCGATGAGCTCGACGGGCTGGCCCGCGCGGCCGAAGCCGCCGATCATCACGGTCGCGCCGTCCGGGATGCCTGAGACTGCGGTCGCGGCATCCGTCACCGTCTTGTCGATCACGCGGACTCCTTCGTGTTCGCTCTGCGCACACGTGTGCGCTAGACGTCCATACTACCGGATGCGGTTCATCGCTGTGCGGAGCCCTATGGCTCGAGGGTCAGCGACGCGGCGATCGGCACGATGTCGCCGCGCAGCCGGATGATGTCCTGGGCGTGCTCGGCGATGCGGGCGTCTTCGTCGGTGGTCGGGTCCCACTGCGGCACGGGCAGGGCGACGCCCGCCGCGCCGGGGACGACGAACACGCTCATGCACTGGGTCGTGAGCGTGAGGTCGTCGGGCGTGCGCGGGTCGGCGCTGGAGACGCGGATGCTGATGTGCATGCTGTGCTTGCCCGTGTACATCAGCCGCGCCTCGACGACGACGAGGTCGCCGATGAGCACGGGCGCGAAGAAGTGGATGCCGCCCGAATAGACCGCGATCGCCTCGCTGGCCCCATCGCCGTCCCGCGCCCAGGAGGCCGCGCACGCGTACGACGCCTCGTCGATCCAGCGCATGACCGTGCCGCCGTGCGCTTTGCCGCCCCAGTTGACGACTCCCGGAGGGACGAGGAACCGCATCGTCGTGCGCGGCGCCAGGCCGGCGTCGGTGTAGTCCTCGTCGAGCATGAGCCGCTTGATCTCGTTGCGCGCCGGGATCCGGTCCAGCGCCGCGGCCGCGAGCTTCTGATCGGAGCGCGACTTCGGCGTCCACTCCGGCACGACCGCCGGACGCCCGTCGGCGCCCTTGGCGACGAAGATCAGGATGCAGGTGGTGGCGGGCGTGTAGGCGTGCGCGTTCACGTCGCTCGACGACACCGTCACGACGACGTGCATGCTGGTGCGCCCCGTGTGGATGATCCGCGCAGCGACCTCGATGATGCTGCCGGGCGCGATCGGACGCCGGTGCCGCACGTTGCCGACGTACGCGGTGACGCAGTAGGTGCCGGCCCAGCCGACGGCGCACGCGTAACCGGCCTTGTCGATCCATTCCATGACGCTGCCCGCGGCGACCGAGCGGCCGCCGGCGGCGGTGTCGCCCGGCTCGCTCATGAATCGCAGCGTGATGCGGTCGTCGCGTGCCGCTGCCGGGCCGGCGGTGGTGGGGGCGGCGGGCGATGGCGTCGGCGTGCTCACGGCGCCAGCCTAAGGCCGGCACGTGCGCCGCGGTGCCCGCGTTGCACGCCGGCTGAGCCCGCGCGATCGTGTGGCACGCTGGGCGCATGGCCAACTCGCCGTCGGGCGACTCCGTCACCGAGCGCATCGTGCGCATCCTCGAGACGTTCTCGGCGGACCGCACCCTGCAGACCGTCGCCGACATCGGGCGACGCTCCGGTCTGCCGTCCTCGACGGCGCACCGGCAGGTCGAGGCGCTGGTCGAGGCCGGCCTGCTCGAGCGCGACGACGACGCGCGGGTGCGCCTGGGCATGCGGCTGTGGGAGCTGGCGCTGCGCGGGTCCGCCGCGCTGCGCCTGCGGCAGGCGGCGATGCCGTTCATGGAGCGCGTGCAGGCCGCGATCCGCGAGCACACGCAACTCGCCGTGCTGGAGCAGGACGAGGCGCTCTTCCTCGAGCGGCTCTCCTCCCCCGACTCGGGTGCGAACATCACGCGCATCGCCGGACGCCTGCCGCTGCACGCTTCGTCATCCGGCCTGGTGCTGCTCGCCTACGGCGGTGTCGAGCTGCAGGAGCGGGTGCTCACCGGCCCGCTCGCGCGGCTCGCGCCCGAGACGATCACGGATGCCGCCGCCCTCCGCCGCACCCTCGCCGACGTGCGGCGCCGCGGGTTCGTGGTCGCACCGGGCTCGATCGAGGCGGTGTCCACGGGGGTGGCGGTGCCGATCCGCGATGCGTCGGGCGAGGTCATCGCCGCACTCTCGGTCGTGCTCCCCCGCGAGGCTCCGACCGCCGCCGCTCTGGAGGAGCTGCAGGCCGCCGCCGCCGGCATCCGTTCGGCCCTGGCCGCCGACCGGCGCTGACCAGCTCGCCGTCGGTGCGCTGCGATTTGATTCCCGTTGAACGGGAAGGATGCCGCGCACCGGGCGGTCGACGCGTCACACTGGGCGAAGCATCCGATCACCGTCGAAGGAGACGAAATGACCGACACCGTCCGCACTCGAGTCGCGATCATCGGCGCCGGCCCGGCAGGCCTGCTCCTGGCCCACCTGCTCGCGAACGCGGGCATCGAGTCGATCGTGATCGACTCCCGCACGCGTGAAGAGATCGAGACGACGATCCGCGCCGGCATCCTCGAGCAGGGCACCGTCGAGATCCTCGACGAGTCGGGCGCATCCGACCGCGTGCGCACCGTCGGGCACCGCCACGACGGCATCGAGCTGCGCTTCGCCGGCGAAGGGCACCGCATCGACTTCGCGGCGCTCGTGGGCCGCGGTGTCTGGCTGTACCCCCAGCACGAGGCGCTGAAGGACCTCATCTCGGTGCGGCTCGCTGCCGGCCAGGACCTTCGCTTCGGCGTGACCGCCGACCGTGTGGACGATGCCGAGACCGATCGTCCCCGCGTCATCGCGACCGATGCGGACGGCACTACGTTCGAGATCGAGGCCGAGTTCGTCGTCGGCGCCGACGGCTCGCGCAGCGTCGCCCGCACGGCGGTCACCGGCTCGCAGACGGGCGGGTACTTCCGCGAGTACCCGTTCGCGTGGTTCGGCATCCTGACCGAAGCGCCACCGAGCGCGCCGGAGCTGATCTACAGCAACTCGCCGAACGGCTTCGCGCTGATCAGCCAGCGCAGCGCCACCGTTCAGCGCATGTACCTCCAGTGCGATCCGAACCTCGACCCGAACTCGATGAGCGAGCGCCAGATCTGGGACGCGCTGCAGGCCAGTGTCGACGGGCACGACCTCATCGAGGGCCCGATCTTCCAGCGCGACGTGCTGCGGTTCCGCAGCTTCGTCGCCCACGAGCTCCTTCGCGGACGTGTCGCTCTCATCGGTGATGCCGCCCACACCGTGCCGCCGACCGGTGCGAAGGGCATGAACCTGGCGGTCGCCGACGTGATCCTGCTCGAGAAGGCCCTGCGCGCCCTGCTCCTGGAGAACGACACGCGACTCGTCAGCGAGTTCCCGGAGAAGGCTCTGCACCGCATCTGGAAGGCGCAGCACTTCAGCTGGTGGATGACGAACATGCTGCACGTCGCTCCGGATGCGACGGACTTCGATCGGCTCCGCCAACTCGGCGAGCTGCGCTCGGTGGTCGAGTCGGAGGCGGGTCGCCGTTACCTCGCCGAGGCGTACACGGGCTGGCCACTCGAGGGGCGCTGACGGCTCGCTTGTCGCAAGGCGTCGTTTCACCACCTGGTTACGACGGAGAGCGCCGACTGAGCAGTCCCGCGCCGGGCTCACTTGTCGCGACGTGACACTTCACGAACCCATCGCGACAGGTTGCGCCAACTGAGCATCGGCGAAGAGACGAGATCGCACAACCGCAGCGGTCAGAGCTCGTCGGCGAAGACCTCGCTCGCGATCCGGTAGGCCGTGTTCGCCGCAGGCACCCCGGAGTAGATCGCGCTCTGCAGGATCACCTCTTTGATCTCGTCGAGCGACAGGCCGTTCCGCCGCGCGGCGCGCAGGTGCATCGCGAGCTCCTCGTGGTGCCCGTGCGCGATGAGCGAGGTGAGTACTGCGATCGAGCGGGACCGCCGGTCGAGCCCGGGACGCGACCAGACGTCGCCCCAGGCCACCCGCGTGATGAAGTCCTGCCACTCGGTGGTCAGCTCGTTCGCGCCCGCCGTCGCACGTTCGACGTGCGCATGTGAGAGCACTTCGCGGCGCACCGCCATGCCCTGGTCGTACCGCTCCTCGTCGGAGAGTCCTTCGCCTGCGGGTCTCATCGTGCCTCCCAGAAGAATTGCAGCAGCGTGGCCGCGACCGCCTCCGGCTGCTCGGCCGGCGGCAGGTGTGCGGCGTCCGCGATCTCCGCGATCGATCCGTCCGTCACGCCCGACGCGATCTCTGCGGACTTCGCCTCGGGTGCGACGCCGTCGTACTGGCCCCACACGGCGAGCACCGGCATCCGGATCTCGCCCAGCGATCCGCGGACGTCGTACGCGGCGAGCGCCTCGCAGCACAGCGCATAGCTCTCGTCGTCCGCGCCCTGCAGGGCGTGCAGCAGCCGGCCCGACAGCTCGGGGCGGCGGGCGATCGAGTCCGGCGCGAACCACCGCTGCGCGGAGGGGATGATGAGGCTCGAGGTCGACTGGGCGCGCACCTGCGCGGCGCGCTCGAGCCAGCCCTCGGGCTCGCCGAGCTTCGCCCCGGACGCGACGACGGCGGCCCGGCGCACCTGCGCAGGATGCCGCAGCGCCAAACACAGACCGACCGCTCCCCCGAGCGAGACCCCCGCGTAGAGGAACGGTTCGCCGACCGCATCGGCCACGGCGTCGGCGAGTTCCTCCACCGTGAACGACTCGGATGCCGCAGGTGAGGCCCCATGGCCGGGCAGGTCCCAGGCGACGACGCGGAACTGGGCCGCCAGCGCCGGGATCACGTCCTCCCACAGGATCGTCGACGTGCCGAGCGACGGACCGAGCACGACGAGCGGTGCATCGGCGTGCCCGGCAGCCGGCGTGATGAGGATGGAGGGGACGGTCATGAGCGGATGCCGTCCCGCGCGGCTTCGCGCAGCGCCGCGTCGACGAGGGAGGGAGCGAGTCCGACGTACTGCGCGGGGTCCAGCAGCGCGTCCACATCGAGCTCGGAAGCCTCGGGAAGCGCTCGGATCAGGCCCGCGAGGTCGCCGCCGGCCGCGGCATCCGCGATCAGGGCGTCGAAACGCGCCTTGCCGACGAGCGGCAGCAGCACGATCCCGAGCCGCTCGCTCACGATGAGCCCGCCCGTGAGGTCGAGGTTGGCGCGTGCCCGCTCGCCGTCGAGCGCGAGTCCGCCCGCGAGTTCAGCAGCCCGCGCCGATGCGCCGAGCGCCAGCCGCATCAGCTCCTGGAGCGTCGGCCATTCGGCGTGCCAGGCGCCGTCCGGGCGCTCGTCGACGGCGAGCCCGGCCGCGAGGTGCAGTTGTGCGGCCAGCCCGGGGGCGCCCAGCGCGGCTGAGCGCAGCAGCACGGCATCCACCGGGTTCTGCTTCTGCGGCATGGCGCTCGAGACGCCGCCTTCGGCCACCGATGCCTCGGCGATCTCGGTGCGCGCCATCGTCGCGACGTCGGATCCGAGAGTTCCGAGCGCCGCGACCGCGGCCGCGAGCGCATCGCCGAGCTCGGTGACCGGCCAGCGATCGGTGTGCCACGGCGCATCGGGCGCCTGCAGGCCCAGCTCGTCCGCGTACCTGCGCGGCAGCTCCTCGGCAGCCGCGGCACCGAACAGCTCGACGAACGACGCGAGCGTTCCGCCCGCACCGCCGAGCTGAGCGGGCAGGCGCGACGCGACGTCCGACAGCCCGCGCCGCGTTCGCAGGATCGCGCGAAGCCAGGTCGCCGCCTTCAGCCCGAGCGTCGTCGGAACGCCGTGCTGGGTGAGCGTGCGGGCGGGTGCCGGGTCGTCTCGGTGCGTCTGCGCGAGCGTCGCCAGCGCGGTGGCGGTGCGCCCGAGGTTGTCCACCACCGTCGCGCAGACCTCCCGCCCCAGCGTCATCAGCGCCGAATCGAGGATGTCCTGGCTCGTCGCACCGCGGTGCACCCACTTGGCGGCATCCGCGTCCTCCTGCGCCACCCGGGCCTTGAGGAGCGCGATGAGGGGGATCACGGGGTTGCCGCCGGCAACCGAATCGTGCGCGAGCCGCCCGAGATCGACCGAGGGAGCCGAGAGCCGCACCGCCTCGACGGCAGCGCCGGCCGACGCGGGAGCCGCACCCGAAGCGACCAGCGCCCGCATGAGGGCGACCTCGGCGCCGATCAGGTGCGCCACGACCTCGCGATCGGATGCCGCATCCCCGGCCCCGACCGACACCGGCGAGAGCAGGCCGACGTCGAGCGCCGCGTCAGAACGCAAGGAAAACGGTCTCCTTCTCGCCCTGCAGACGGATGTCGTGAAGCAGGTTCCCGTCGGGCGTGCGGGTTGCGATGAGCGTAGCGCGCTCGTCCGGCTCGAGTGAGGACAGCAGCGCGTCGGCCGCGAGGAGGTCATCC
>NZ_DASUNI010000016.1:0-7801 GCF_036277215.1 Microbacterium sp.
GTGATCCAGCGCGTCTCGGTGAACGCGTCGATGTTCGCCTGCGCACCGCCGTGGCGCGACCCGGTGCCGGACGCGCCGACGCCGCCGAACGGCGCATTGGCCTCGTCGTTGACCGTCTGATCGTTGATGTGCACGATGCCCGTCGGGATGCGCTTGGCCAGCTCGAGCCCCGCCATGACGTCGGCCGTGACGATGCCCAGCGAAAGGCCGTAGTCGCCGGAAGCGAGTTCGACGGCCTCGTCGTCGGTCGTGTACGGGACGACCGAGGCGACCGGACCGAAGACCTCCTCGCAGTACGCTGCCGCGTCCAGCGGAGTGTTCGCGAGCACCGTCGGCCGGTAGAAGAGCTGGTCGTACGTGCCACCCGCGCGCAGCTGCGCGCCCTGCGCCACGGCATCCTGGACGAGTGTGTGCACGCGGTCGCGCTGCACGTCGTCGATCAGAGGTCCGAGGTGCGCGGGGCCGGCAGCGGGGTCGCCGACGTGCATCGAGTCGGCCTTCGCGGCGAGCTTCTCGACGTACTCGTCGAACAGCGACTCGTGCACGATGTGCCGCCCCACGGTCATGCAGATCTGGCCCTGATGAAGGAACGAACCCCAGGTCGCGAGGTTCACGGCCTTGTCGACGTCGGCGTCGGCGCGGATGATGTACGCCGAGTTGCCGCCGAGCTCGAGGTGGGCGCGCGTGAGGTGACGACCGGCGATCTCGCCGACGGCGCGACCGGCGCGGGTCGACCCGGTGAACGCGATCACGCGCACGTTCGGGTCGGCGACCATGGCCTCGCCGACGTCGGCCCCGCCCGGGACGAGCTGCAGCACGCCGGCCGGCAGCCCGGCCTCCTCGAAGACGCGCACCATCGACACGCCACCGGTGATGACCGTGCGCGGATCGGGCTTGAGCAGCACCGCGTTGCCGAGGGCGAGAGCCGGGGCGACGGCTCGGATGCCGAGGATGAGCGGCACGTTGAACGGCGAGATGACGCCGACCACGCCGACGGGCACCTGCTGAGCGAGCGAGAGGCGCGGCTCTTCGCTGGAAAGGATCGATCCGAGCGGCGATGACGGAAGAGCGGATGCTTCGTAGCACTCCGCCGCGGTCACGTGCAGGGCGAAGCCCGCCAGCGGGGGGATCGCACCGACCTCGCGGATGTTCCAGCCGCCGATCTCGTCGGCGTACTGCTCCCACAGCTGACCCGCCTTGCGAAGGACCGCGGCACGGGCGGGATGTGGGAGCGCGGCCCACTCCTTCTGGGCACGGGCAGCGCCCTGCGCCGCGCGCGCGACGTCCGCCGCGTCGGCGATGCCCACCATCGCCAGGGTCTCGCCGGTGGCCGGCTCGAGCGACGCGATCTCGCCCCCGCCTCCGACGACCCACTCGCCGTCGATGTGGATCTTGCCTGCGAATGCGGCCGGGTCGATCAGGTTCCCGGTGGTCTCGGTTACCGTGCTCATGCTCGTGTCCTCTCGTCGTGGGGTGGGATGCTCTCGGACCGGCCCCGCTCGATCACACGCATAGCGTCGGCGGCGAGCTCGAATCCGTTGTCGTAGGGCGTGCGCCAGATCGCCAGCATGTCGGCCACCCCGGTCGGCAGGACCGAGCGCGAGAACGCCTCGATGCCCCAGCGGCCTCGATATCCGTCGTCGAGGGCGGAACGGACCACGCCTGCCACGTCGACGGTGCCGGTGCTGAGCGGACCGCGGCCGGATTGACCGAGCTCCAGGTACGCGAGTCGGGGCAGCGCGATGCGGATCGCCTCCGCGATGTCGGCCTCCTCGATGGCCATGTGGAACGTGTCGAGGTGGATGCGCAGGTGGTCGGATTCGCTGAGCGCGGCGAACTCCATGGCCTGGTCCGCAGTGTTGACCAGGGATGTCTCGTAGCGGTTGAGCACTTCGAAGGTCATCATGATGCCGTTGTCGTGTGCGTAGTCGGCGATCCGACCGACTTCACGCGCCGAGCGGACGAAGGCGTCTGGCGACGTCGAGCCGTTCGGGGGGCCGAACGCGCCGTACGGGACGCCGTTCATCTGATCGCCGCCGAGGGCGACGGTCAGGTCGACGATGCTGCGCAGCTGGGCCGCGCCGGCAGCTCTTTCGTCGGCATCCGCCGACGACACGTCGGCGCCTGCTGACTGTCCGCCCGCGATCGTGATGGGAACCAGCCCGCTCGCGGCGATCGCGCTGCGCAGAGCTGCGGCATCCGTCGCCGACGGGTCGAGCGGCGGCAGCACGACACGGGAGTAGCCGAGCGATGCCAGAGTGTCCAGCGCCGCGGGCAGGTTCCCCGGCGATGCGTCCGGGAGCACGACGTTGATGTGGCATGCCACATCGAGGTCGGTCGGGGGCGGGGATCCCTGGGTCATGCGAGTCTCCTCTGCGCGGCTCGGAGCCTAGAACGTCGGCAGATCGAGACGCTGCTTGAAGACCGAGTAGCCGTCGTCGACGTGGACGACGGTCCCGTTGATCACGTTCGACTCGTCGGAGGCGAGGAAGGCGACCACATTCGCGATCTCCTCCGGCTGGGTCATCTTGTTGCGCAGCTGCTCCGAGGCGAAGGTGCTCTTCAGCTCTTCGCTGAACTGGTTGATGATCGGCGTGCCCACACGGCCGGGCGTGATGGCCACCGCGCGGACGCCGTACTCGGCGAGCTCGTATGCCGCCGAGCGGGTGAACGAGATCACCGCCGCCTTCGCCGCGCTGTACGTGAAGGCGAGCTCGGCGGCCTGCTCACCGTAGATCGACGAGGTGCTGATGATGACCCCGCCGGTGCCCTGGTCGCGGAACTGCCTGCCCGCAGCGAGGATGCCGTAGTACACGCCGTCCTGGTCGACGCGGATCATCGGCGCGTAGTCGACCTCGGGATCGTGGTCGAGCAGTGGCTTGCCGCCCGCGATGCCGGCGTTGTTGAAGATGACGTCGAGCTTGCCGAACACCTCCACCGCGCGCTGCACCGCGGCCTCGACGTCGGCGTACACCGACACGTCGGCTTGCGCCGCCGCGGTGGCGCCCTCGAATCCGAGCCCGTCGATCTCGGCGACGGCCTTCTCGGCGTTGCTGAGGTTGATGTCGACGATCAGCACCTTCGCGCCCTCGCGGACGAACTTCTCCACGGTGGCCCGGCCGATTCCGCTGGCGCCGCCGGTGATCAGGGCGACTTTGCCTTCTAAACGCATGAGGGAACTTTCTTGTGATGGTGAGGGGGGCTGCACGGCGGAGGGTGGTGCCGTGGGGCGGGCGTTCCCGCCCCACAGCGATGGATTGAGCCGGAACTACTCCAACTGGTCCGACGGCGTGATGTCGGCGGCGTTGGCCTCGGTGACCAGCGTCGTGGCGACGGCCTCGAAGTTCTCCGACGGGAGCGTGCCGTCCTCCTGGTAGGCGAGCAGCGCCTCCATCACGGAGTCGAGGATCGACGGCCAGGGCTGCTCGACGGTGGCGAGGAAGGCGCCACCGGCCTGGATGCCGGCGATGGCCTCGCTCGTCGCGTCGACGCCCGTGACCTTGGCGCTGGAACCCGCCTCGGTGATGGCCTGCGCGGCGCCGAGTGCCGCGTCGTCCCATCCGACCCACACGCCGTCGAGGCCGTCCGGGTTGGCCGAGAGGTAGTCCGCGACCAGGGCGAGCGCCTCGGTGCGACCGGTTGCGGGGGAGGTGACCTTCTGGATCTCCCCGCCCGCGATCGTCGCGCCGGCCTCTTCGAAGGCCTCCTGCGCGAGGCCCGCACGCAGGCGGATGCCGGGGTGCGGGTCGTGGCCGATCACCATGATGTTCTTGCCCTCGAGGCCTCCCAGCGCCTCTTCGAACTCGCCGACGGTCTGGTCGACGATGCCCTGCTGGTCAGTGGTGATGTTGATGGCGAATGCATCCGTCGGCTCGGTGCCGGAGTCCATCGCGAAGATGGGGATCTCGGCATCCTTCGCGGCGGTGACGATCGAGCCGATCGATGCGACATCCGTGTAGCCGTCGAAGATGGCGTCGGCGCCCTGGCCGATCGCGCTCTCGACTGCCGGGTTCATCTTCTGGAAGTCGAAGTCGCCCTGGATCATCGTCAGGTCCCAGCCGAGCTCGTCGGCCTGCTCCTGCACGGCCTTGACCCACCACGCACCGATCGGGGTCTGGTTGCCCGACGTGAAGGCGATGACCTTGAACGGCTCGTCCGTGCCGCCCGTGTCACCACCGCCACCGCCGCCGCTGCCGCCCGATGAGCAGCCCGTCAGCGCCAGTGCCGCCGCGGCGACGACCGCAAGGGCCTTGTATCTCGTTCGCATGAATCCACTCCTTTGTTGTGATCGCTGTTGCGAATTGGAAGACCGGGCGGGTTGGACCCCCCGGTTTGGGAAAGGCTCGCTACCGCTCCCTGTTCTTGAACGACGAGAGCGTGACCGCGGCGATGATGATCAAGCCCGTGACCACCTGCTGCACGTAGGCGTTGACACCGAGGATGTTCAGGCCGTTGCTCATCACGCCGATGATCGCGACGCCGACCATCGTGCCGACGATGTTCGCCGCACCGGATCGGACGATGGTCATACCGAGGAAGACGGCGGCGACGGAGAACAGCAGGTTGTCCTCGCCCTGGACCGCGCTCGCACTGCCGAGGCGCGCGGCGAGCAGGATGCCTCCGATCGCCGAGACCAGTCCTGCGACGGTGAAGGCGAGCAGCCGTGCGCGGCGGACGTTCACACCCGAGAGCCGCGAGACCTCCGCGTTCCCTCCGATCGCGTACCAGCGGCGCCCGAGGGTCGTGAATCGAAGGACGAACCACAGGATCAACGAGATGGCGATGGCGATGAAGACGGGCATCGGGATCTCGAGGAAGCGTCCCTGTCCCAGGAAGTTGAACTCCGGCGGGAGGTTGAACAGGGTGGTTCCATCGGTCACCAGGAAGGCGAGGCCCGTGACCGAGGTCAGCGTCGCCAGCGTCGCCACGAAGGCCGAGAGGTTCAGGTATGCCACGAGCGCCCCGTTGATCAGCCCGATCAGAAGTCCGACCACGAGCGCGGCCAGGATGGCCGGCGCCACGGGGACGCCGTTCAGCATCATGGATGCGGCCACCGCACCCGCGAGGGCGGAGGTCGCCGCGACGGACAGATCGAAGTCGCCGACCACCATGACGATCGTCTGAGCGCCCGCGATGATCGCCAGGATCGCCACCTGATACAGGATGTTGCGGACATTCGTGAAGCTGAGGAAGACGTCCGGCCGCATCGCGAAGAAGAAGATGATCAGCACCACGAGCGCCAGCACCGTGCCCGACGCCAGAAGCGTCTGACCAACCGAACGGCGGGGGACGGCCAGGACGTTCGTCGTGTCCTCCAGCCCGGGGTTACGCGTCGATGTCATCTGAATCAGCCTTTCCGTAGCAGTACGCCAGCAGAACCTCTTCGTCCGCTTCGTCGGCGCGAACCTCACCCGAGATGCGCCCTTCGTGCATGATGAGCACGCGGTCGCTCATGCCGATGAGCTCGGGAAGCTCCGAGCTGACCGCGACCACGGTCGTGCCGCCGGCCGCGAGCTCTCGGATCAGGCGGTAGATCTCCGCCTTCGTGCCGACGTCGATGCCGCGCGTCGGCTCGTCCATCAGCAGGACCTTGGGCTTGCGGGCCAGCATCTTCGCCAGCACGACCTTCTGTTGGTTGCCGCCGGAGAGCTCGCCCACCGCCTGCCGCTGGCTGCGCGCCTTGATCTGCAGGTCGGCCATGCCCTTCTGGACGATGTCGGAGATCCGCGCCCCCGAGACCAGGCCGAAGGAGCTGACCGTCGGGATGTTCGCCAGCGCGATGTTGTCGCGGATCGTCGTCCCGAGGATCACGCCCTGCGCGCGGCGTTCCTCCGGAACGAGGGCGATTCCGGCATCCAATGCCCTCCCCACCCCCGGAGAATGCGGCAGCGTCGTGCTTCCGACCGTGATGGTACCGGCGGAGTGCTTCTGTGCGCCGGACAGGATGCGCATCAGCTCGCTGCGCCCCGAGCCTGCCAGGCCGCCGATGCCGAGGACCTCGCCCTTGTACGCGGTGAAGGAGACGTCCTTCACCCGGCGACCATCCAGCTTGTCGACCGTGAGGGCGACCTCGGCGGTCACCGTGGTGCGCTCCGGGTAGAGCTCCCCGCCGGGCCGGCCGACCATGTTGGAGATCACCTCGTCGATGTTCGAATCGGCGACGTCTTTGGTGATGATGGTCTCGCCGTTGCGCATGACCGTCAGGCGATCGCACAGCTCGAAGACCTCCTCGAGACGATGCGAGACATACAGGATGGCGACCCCTTCGGCGCGCAGACTGCGCAGCACGGCGAAGAGCTCGATGATCTCGGTGTCGGTCAGCGAGGCCGTCGGCTCGTCCAGGATGAGGACGCGGGCGTCCGTGGCGAGGGCGCGCGCGAATGCGACCATGGTCTGCTGAACCGGCGACAGCTCGCCGGCGAGCTTGCCGAGCGGGATCCTCTGGTGCATGCGATCCAACTGCTCCCGCGCGCGGCGGCGCAGGGCTCGCCACTGCACGACACCGCCACGCGAGGGCGTCTGCTCACCGAGGAGGATGTTCTCGGCGACGCTGAGCGTCGGAATGATCGACAGCTCCTGGTAGAGGGCGACGATGCCGGCGCGGTTGGCCACGCGGACGTTGTGGAACTCGACCTCTTCGCCATTTCTCCAGAGCGTCCCGGCATCCGGCGCATAGATGCCGGTGAGCACCTTGATCAGCGTCGACTTGCCGGCGCCGTTCTCGCCGAGGAGCGCGTGGATCTCGCCCGGCCGCACCGACAGCTGGGCGCCGTTGAGCGCGTGCACCCCGTCGAACCGCTTCACGATGTCGCGCGCTTCCAGCGCGGGCGCTGTGGTCACCATCGGATCCGCCGCGGTCATGATGCGCCCTCCTCATCGATGTCGTTGCAGCGGATGATGACCTTCGGATACGCGCCGCTGACGTGGACCTCGAACGCCTCGGTCGCCTGCTCGAGGGGGAAGACCGCCTGGGTCATCTCGTCGAGCTCGAGGTGGGGCAGGATCTGCAGCGCGCGAGGGAACGCGTACGGCGAGACGAACACGCCGGTGAGCGTGAGCTCCTTCAGATACAGGTAGTCGGAGAGGTTCAGCGGCATCTCGAAGTCGGCCGGGTACATCGCCCCGTAGACCACGGTCGCGCCCTTGGCGGCGATGTCCAGCAGTCCTTTCACCGCCCGCGACGATCCGGACGCGTCGATGACCACGTCGTAGCCGCGGCCGCCGGTGATGTCGTCGGCGCGCTCGTACTGGTTCTCGGCGATCGGGTCGATCACGAACTCGGCGCCGTGGCGCAGGGCCATCTCGCGGCGCTCGGCGATCGGCTCGATCATCGTCAGCGACGTCGCGCCGTACCGCTTCATCACCTGCAGCGCGAGCTGCCCGATCGGGCCGCCGCCGCAGACCACCACGCGGTCGCCGACCTTGATGCCGGTCTTGTCCGCGATCCGCACCGCCACCGACGTCGGCTCCAGCAGGCATCCCTTCAGCAGCGTCACGTCGTCGGGCAGGCGGTAGACCTGCGACTCGTGCCATGTGATGGTCTCGGCCATGCCGGGGCGGTTGTAGTCCTGGATGTGCTCGCAGAACTGCTGCTTGCCCTCCTGGCACGAGCGGCACGTGCCGCAGAAGCGCAGGAAGTTGCCCGCGACGCGGTCGCCTACCTGCAGTCCGTTGCGGTGCGCGGCATCGCCGAGCTCCTCGATGACTCCGGAGATCTCGTGGCCCAGCCCGATCGGCACGTCGGTGCCGAAAAAGCCCTCCGCGAGGTGGGGGTCAGAGCCGCAGATGGCGGCATACGCGA
>NZ_DASUNI010000017.1:0-7044 GCF_036277215.1 Microbacterium sp.
CTCGCGGCGCGCTTGGGCGAGGACCGCGCGGCGCAGTACGGGGTCCTCCCGCGTCGCACGGACGCCGCAGCCATCGTCGCGCGCCACTGAGTGCTGTCGGTCCGCCCGCTCGGCGTCGGAAACGGAGCCTAGGCTGACAGGATGAGCTCGATGCGGCGGTCGCTGAGCACGGGAGCGCTGGGAGTCCTGATCCTCCTCGGCTCCGTGGCGCCGTGGGCGGGAGCGCGCACAGCAGCCCTGGCGTCGGACGCCGCCCCGCAGGGCACGGTCCGCGTCGTCGCGACCGAGGGGCCGGGCCGGGCGGCATCCGATCGAGTGTCGGCCATGACCACGCGCGACAAGGCCGCGAACGTGGTGATGGGCCATATCCCGACGACGGATGCCGCGAACCTCGCCGCTTACATGGCGGGCACGGGCATCGGCGGGTTCATCCTCATGGGCGCGAACATCCCGGAGAGCGAGGGGCAGCTGCGCACCCTCACAGCCGCGCTGACGCTGGATGCAGCCCTGCCCCCGCTGATCGCGATCGATCAGGAGGGCGGCGACGTTTCGCGGCTGCCGTGGGACGTCTTCCCATCGGCGGTAACCCTCAAGGATCTCCCTGCGGAGGCGACGAGGGACGCGTTCGCCGCGCGCGCGGCCCTCGTCCAGCGGGCCGGGATCGGTGTGAACTTCGGAATCGTCGCGGACGTCACGGGCGATCGGTCGATGTTCATCTATCGCCGTGCGCTCGGCACCGAGCCGACGGCCGGTGCGGAACGCGTGGCCGCGGCAGTGGGCGGGGAGAGGGGCGGGGCGATGTCGACTCTGAAGCACTTCCCGGGGCACGGGGCCGCTCCCGGCGACTCGCACACCGGCATCCCCTCCACCGGGATGTCTCTGCAGGAGTGGGCTGCCGCGGACGGCGTGCCGTTCCAGTCCGGCATCGACGCCGGAGCCCCTGTGCTGATGTTCGGTCACCTCTCCTACACCGCCGTCGACCCAGCCCCCGCGTCACTCTCGGCGGAATGGCACCGCATCGCGCGCGAAGAGCTCGGATTCGACGGCATCGCGGTCACGGACGATCTGGGGATGCTGCAGGCCTCGGGTCAGCCCGGCTACCAGGATCCCGTCGCCAACGCCGTGGCGGCACTGGCGGCGGGCAATGATGTGGTGCTGGCCGTGATGTTCTCCACGCCCGACTCGGCCTCGCTGATCGTCGACGGGATCGTCGCTGCCGTGGAGGCGGGGACGCTGTCTCAGGAGCGGCTCGACGAAGCAGCGCTTCGGGTGACGCAGGCACGCCTGGCGCTCGCCGCCCAGGGGCGTGGACTGATCCCGTGTGCCGACTGCGCTCCCGCCGGCTGAGCATCCGCGATCGCGCAGCTGCTACTCGGCAACGGGTTCGATGAGCTCGGGGGAGTTGTTGCGGACATTGCCCACGGCCTTCGACACGACGTGGTCCTCGAGCGTGTCGGCGACGGCGGGCGCGGCGTCGATCGCGGCGTCGAGCACGTCGCGGACGTTGTCGGTCGTCGGATCGAGCCAGGCATCGGCGTGGTCGGGGTCGAGGAACAGCGGCATGCGGTCGTGGATGGACCCGAGGTGACCGATCGAGTCACGCGTGAGGATCGTGAAGCTCAGCATCCACTTCGCAGCGTCGTCATCAGCGAGCTCCGGGTTCTTCCACCACTCGTAGAGGCCGGCCAGGAAGAGCGGCGAACCGTCGGCCGGATGGATGTAGTGCGGGATTTTCACACCGTCCACCAGCTTCCACTCGTAGTAGCCGGACGCCGGAACGACAGCGCGCCGCTTCTCGAGGGCCTTGCGGAACATCGGCTTGTCTTCGAGCTCTTCGGACCGCGCGTTGAACGCTCGGGCGCCGACCTTCGGGTCCTTCGCCCAGGACGGAACGAGCCCCCACCTGGCCGTCTCGAGACGCCGGGTGGGCGGCTCGGTCTTGGCGGAATCGAGGACGATCGCGACCGGCGCGGTCGGGGCGATGTTGAATGAAGGCTCGGGCAGGTCATCGCTCTCGAGATCGACGCGCAACACACCGACCAGCTCCGAACCCACACTGGCCACCACGAACCGTCCGCACATGCCAGAGAGCCTACGCGGGCTCGCCGACATCCAGAACGGCGCTCAAGCCTCCAGCAGACCGACGCCTTCGAGCCGCTCGACCAGCCCGGCTCCGTCCGACCCCGTCACCCACGGGACGGCTGCGGCGGAGTGGTCGTCGACGGCGGTTCGGCCTCCGGCGAGCACCGCTTCGGCGGGCGAGAGTCGGCGGATGGCGACCGCCGCGACGTTGCCGGGACTCTCGCGCGCGAAGGTCGTGTAGATCTCGTCGTCGTGCTGCCCGTCGTCGCCGATCAGGAGCCACTTGAGGTCAGGGAACTCCGTGGCCAGCCGCCGGAGGTTCGACAGCTTGTGCGCCTTGCCGCTGCGGAACCAGCGATCGTGCGTCGGACCCCAGTCGGTGAGCAGCACGGCGCCGGACGGGAACAGGTGACGCCGCAGGAAGCGGATGAGCGTGGGCGCCACGTTCCAGGCACCGGTGGAGAGGTAGATCACCGGGATTCCGGGCCGGTCGCGCACAAGCCGTTCCATCAGCACCGCCATGCCCGGCACCGGTTGGCGGGCATGCTCGTTGACGACGAACGAGTTCCATGCGGCCAGGAGCGGTCGGGGAAGCGCCGTCACCATCACCGTGTCGTCGACGTCGGACACGACGCCGAACCGGACATCCGACCCCACGATGAACACGCGCGTCTCCGTGGGCTCTCCGCCCTCGACCGACATCGTGAGCGTCTGCCAGCCGGACTCCAGCCGCGCCGGGATGACCGCGTCGATCACGCCGCCGCGGTCGGCGACGACCTCGTGGGTCGCATCCCCGATCATCACGCGCACCTGGGCGAAACCCACGGGCACGGCCGCGAAGCTCCGCCAGCCGCGCACGCTCTCGTACTCCGCCGATCCGGATGTCGGCACGGGCGGGACGATCAGCACGCGTCCGAGGACTCGCACCCACTCCGGTCCGCCGTACCCGGGGAAGGGGGTCGCGACGGGGGTCAGACCGCGGGCGCGCGCCCTGCGTTCGCGCCAGGCGTGGAAACGGTACTCGAGCCGTGCGAGCCACAGCACCTTCGGAAGCGGGGGCGTCGTCGTGGTGGTATGCGGCACCTGCTCAGTCTTTCACGTCCTCCGCAGGCCCGACCGACCCGGTCGCGACGTCACGACCCGATTCGTCGTCGCCGAGGTTCTTGAGCTCTGCGCGCTCGATGACCTTCTTGCTCACGAAGACCAGGAGGAGGAAGACCACGATGATGCCGACGAAGATGTAGCCGGCGAAGTGCAGGCGATCGGCCAGTTCGCGGTAAGTCCCCGCGGCGAGCGCGGCGACGGTCACGTACAGACCGGCCCAGATCACGCAGGCGGGGATCGTCCACGCCAGGAAGCGCCGGTACGAGAAGCCGCTCATTCCGACGGTGAGCGGCACGAGGGAATGCAGGACCGGCAGGAACCTGGACACGAAGATCGCGGGGCCGCCGCGCCTTCGGAGGTATCGCTCAGAGCGCTCCCAGTTCTCCTCGCCTATCCGTCTGCCCAGGCGCGAATGCCGGATCTTCGGGCCGAGGTAGCGGCCGAGCCAGAAGCCGATGCTCTCGCCGATCAGGGCACCGATCACCACGGCCGCGGCGAGTACGACCCCCTCCAGGGGAGACGCCACGGCGGTGCCCGCGATGATCACGACGGTGTCCCCGGGCACGAACAGGCCGATCAGCACGCTCGTCTCCAGCAGAATGGCGAGGCCGGCCAGGACGGTCCGCAGCACGGGGTCGACGCTCTGGACGGCGTCGAGCAGCCACGTGAGGAACTCGTTCACACTCCGAGCCTAGAGCGGCAGGGTCGGCCTCTAGCCTGGGAGCATGCCGAAGCCGCTGACCGCCCTGCCGCTCGAGGGCTGGCAGGACCCGGCATCCGTCTTCGCCTCCGTTGGCGCAGGGTCGCCGCACTCTTTCTGGCTGGATGCGGGGCCGGCCGCCGAGGCGGGCTGGAGCTGGGTGGGCACAGGCGTGCCGGACGAGCCGGGACCCGTGCGATCGCAACGGCTGGCGCACGCCGATGCCGGCTCCGCGTGGGAGGCGGGTCGCTTCCGCGGCGGATGGATCGGCTGGATCGGCTACGAGGGTGCCGCCGCCCGCGCCGGCGCGCCGGTGAGCACCGTCGACCCAGCAGTGCCCGGCGAGCAGTGGCTGCGCGTCCAGCGCTTCGTCGCCTTCGACCACGCGCGCCGTCGTGCCTGGGCGGTCGCTCCCGCCGACGAAGTGGGTGCCTTCGCCCAACTCGTCGCCCACGCGCCCGCGCCCCCGGCCGCCCCCGCCCCCGAGCCGGCTCGGGCGTACGGGCGCCATGAACCCGGGGCTTACGCCGCGCTGATCGAGCGCTGTAGGGACGCGATCCGCGAGGGCGACGCGTACCAGCTCTGCCTCACGACCCGCTTCAGCGTCGCGGCATCCGTCGATCCGATCGCCGCGTACGCGCGGCTGCGCGAGCGAACACCGGCCCACCACGGCGGACTCATCCGGACGAGGGATGTGGCGCTCGCCAGCGCGAGCCCGGAGCGGTTCCTCGAGGTGAGGGAGGGCGTGGTCCGCACCCGCCCGATCAAGGGAACCCGCCCGCGCGGCGCGGATCCGGTCTCGGATGCCGCGCTCGCCACCGAGCTGCGCGAGAACGAGAAAGAGCGCGCGGAGAACGTCATGATCGTGGATCTGATGCGCAACGACCTCTCCCGAGTGAGCGAGCCCGGCTCGGTGGGCGTCGAGGGCCTGCTCGAGGTCGAGTCGTATCCCGCGGTGCACCAGCTGGTGAGCACGGTCTCCGGCACGCTGCGAGCGGGGGTGACCGTCGGCGAGCTGCTGGATGCGACCTTTCCGGCCGGCAGCATGACCGGTGCGCCGAAGCTGTCGGCGATGACGATCCTGCACGAGCTCGAACGCGGGCCGCGGGGCCTGTTCGCCGGCTGCTTCGGGTGGGTCGGCGACGACGGCGCGCTCGACCTCGCGATGGTGATCCGCTCGATCGTCATGCACCCCGGCGGAGCGTACGTGGGCGCCGGCGGCGGGATCACGTGGCGCTCGGATGCCGCGGCCGAGGTCGCCGAGGTCGGCATCAAGGCGCGCGGCCCGCTGGCCGCGATCGGCGCCGATCTGCCGCCCGGATGGTGACTGCGGCGGTCCGGTAGCCTGGAAGGTGCGCTCCGCGCCGCATCTTCCTTCCCACGATTGGTCCGTCACGTGTCCCAGACCCTCCCGCCCGACACCACCGCGCCCGCAGGCGGCGGTGGCTACGACGCCTACGCCATCCAGGGCAAGTGGCAGGCGCGCTGGGCCGAGGCCGACCCCTTCCGGGCCGGAGGAGCGAAGGACTCGCGTCCGCGCAAGTACGTCCTGGGCATGTTCCCGTATCCGTCTGGCGACCTGCACATGGGCCATGCGGAGAGCTATGCCTACGTGGATGTCGTCGCACGCTTCTGGCGCCATCGCGGCTATAACGTCCTGAACCCGATCGGGTGGGATTCGTTCGGGCTGCCCGCTGAGAATGCGGCGATCCAGCGCGGTGCCGATCCCCGTGAGTGGACGTACGCGAACATCGAGCAGCACAAGAAGAGCTTCCGCGAGTACGGCTCTTCCTACGACTGGTCGCGCATCCTGCACACGAGCGACCCGGAGTACTACCGATGGAACCAGTGGCTCTTCCAGCTGTTGTACGAGCGCGGCCTGGCGTACCGCAAGGAGAGCCCGGTCAACTGGTGCCCGAACGACCAGACGGTGCTGGCGAACGAGCAGGTCGTCGACGGTCGCTGCGAGCGCTGCGGCGCTGAGGTCGTCAAGAAGAAGCTGACTCAGTGGTACTTCAAGATCACCGACTACGCAGACCGACTGCTGGACGATCTGAATCAGCTCGAGGGCTTCTGGCCGCAGAAGGTGATCCGCATGCAGCGGAACTGGATCGGGCGGTCGGTAGGTGCCGACATCGACTTCGAGATCGAGGGTCACTCCGGCACGGTCACAGTCTTCTCCACACGACCCGACACGCTGCACGGCGCGACGTTCTTCGTGGTGGCGCCGGACAGCGACCTGGCATCCGAACTTGCCGCCGGGGCCGCGCCGGAGGTGCGCATGCGCTTCCAGGACTACCTGACCCGCGTCGGGCGTTCGAGCGAGATCGAGCGCCAGAGCACCGACCGCCCGAAGACGGGCGTCTTCCTGGAGCGTTACGCCATCAACCCCATCAACGGCGAGCGGCTGCCCATCTGGGCCGCCGATTATGTGCTCGCCGACTACGGGCACGGGGCGGTCATGGCGGTGCCCGCTCACGATCAGCGCGACCTCGATTTCGCGCGCGCCTTCGACCTGCCCGTGAGAGTGGTCGTTGACACGACGGCTCCCGTGACCGGAGCGATTCCCGTCATCGAACTCGACGACGACGGCGTGCCGGTCGATCCGGGTCCGCTCGCGACCTCGATCGTCGATCTGGACCCCGCCGCCACGGGCATCGCCCTGACCGGCGAGGGACGGATGATCAACTCCGGTCCGCTCGACGGGCTCTCCAAGCGCAACGCCATCGCGCGCGTCATCGAGCAGCTGGCCGCCGCCGGCACCGGGCGCGCCTCGAAGTCGTATCGCCTGCGTGACTGGCTGATCTCGCGTCAGCGCTTCTGGGGCACGCCGATCCCGATGATCCACACCGAGGACGGGCGCACCGTTCCCGTTCCGGCCGACCAGCTGCCTCTCACGCTGCCCGACGCCGAGGGCCTGGACCTGACGCCCAAGGGCACCTCACCGCTCGGGGGTGCGACGGAGTGGATGCAGACGACAGATCCCGAGACCGGGGCGCCCGCCCGGCGCGACGCCGACACGATGGACACCTTCGTCGACAGCTCGTGGTATTTCCTGCGCTTCCTCGCACCCGGTGACCCCAACGAGGCCTTCTCGTCGGCCGAGGCCGCGAAGTGGGCGCCCGTCGACTCGTACATCGGCGGCGTCGAGCACGCGA
>NZ_DASUNI010000018.1:0-2007 GCF_036277215.1 Microbacterium sp.
CGACCAGGGTGGCGTGCCGGTGGATCTGGATGACATCCGCGCCGTGACGGACCCGCTGGGCATCGTCGTCGTCGAGGATGCCGCGTGCGGGGCCGGCTCGACGTACAAAGGTCGCCCGGTGGGCGCCGGCGCTGACATCGCGGCCTGGTCGTTCCATCCGCGCAAGCTGCTGACGACGGGGGAGGGCGGCATGATCACGACCCGGCGCGAGGACTGGGCCGCCCGCGCACGCCACCTGCGTGAGCACGCGATGAGCGTCTCGGCAGCGGACCGGCATGTCTCGGTTCTGCCGCCCGCAGAGGAATACAGCGAGATGGGCTTCAACTTCCGGATGACCGACCTGCAGGCGGCGGTGGGAATCGTGCAGCTGGGGCGGCTGCCCGAGATCGTGGCGCGGCGGCGCGAGATCGCACAGACCTACCAGCGCGCGATCGCCGACATCCCGGGACTTCGGGCCGTGACCGATCCGGCGTACGGCACCGGCAATTATCAGTCCTTCTGGATCGAGGTGCAGGACACCTATCCGACCGATCGCGACGGGCTGCTCGAAGCACTCGCTCGCGCGGACATCTCCGCCCGCCGGGGCATCATGGCGTCGCACCGGCACGCACCGTACCGCGACCTGACGCCGGAGCGGGGCCTCCCGATCACCGAGCGCCTCAACGACGACACGATCATCCTGCCCGTCTTCCACACCCTGTCGGATGCAGATCAGGAGCGCGTGATCGCCGTACTGCGCGCACCGGGGAGCGCAGCCCGGTGACCGAGGGTCTGCTTCTGGTGGGTGCGAGCGGTTTGGCGCGAGAGATCCTCGCCGCAGGGATCACCGGCGTGGTCGGGTTCGTCGACGACAACGCGGAACTGCACGGGACCGACGTCGCCGGCATCCCCGTGGTCGGAACCGTCGACGACGCGGTGACGCGCGACGAGGCGCTTCTGGTCTGCGTGGGCCCCAGCGGCGTCCGTCGGAACGTGGTGCGCCGCCTCCTGAAGGCCGGTGTGCCCGAAGCGCGGTTCGCGACGTACGTCGCGCGTTCGGCGCGGATCGGCCGGACCAGCACCGTGAAAGCCGGCAGCATCCTCTTGGACGGCGTCGTCGTCACTGCGGATACGTCGATCGGCCGTCACGTGGTCGCGATGCCCAACTGCGTCATCACGCACGACTGCATTCTGGAGGATTTCACGACCCTCGCCGCCGGCGCTGCCATCGGTGGATTCGCACGCATTCACGAAGCGGCATATATCGGCATGAATGCCTCCGTGCGGCAGAGCGTCGTCATCGGAACCGCCGCCACCATCGGGATGGGGGCGGTCGTTCTCGGCGACGTCCCGCACGATCAGACCTGGGCAGGCGTGCCCGCTCGACAGCTGGAGGTGACGCCTTGACCACCACCCTGCCTCCCACCGGCCTGCATTCACGGCGGGCCCAGGTAGTCGACGTGCCGTTCCTCGACCTCGCCGCCCAGCAGGCCGAGATCGTCGACGAGGTCATGCCGGTGTGGCGCGCACAACTCGAGTCCGCCGGATTCATCGGCGGGGTCGAGGTCGACGCGTTCGAGCAGGAGTTCGCCGACTACATCGGCGTGGAGCATGTCGTCGGCGTCTCCAACGGAACCGACGCCCTCGAGCTCGCCTACCGCGCCGTCGGCATCAGCGCGGGCGATGAGGTCATCGTCCCTGCGAACACCTTCATCGCCACCGCCGAAGCCGTGTCCCGCATCGGCGCGGTGCCCGTCTTCGTGGATGTCGATGACGACTACCTCCTCATCGATCCCGACGCAGTCGAAGCCGCGATCACCGAGCGCACCCGCGCGATCGTTCCCGTGCACCTGTTCGGGCAGACGGCCCCGATGGATCGGATCACACCGATCGCCCGCGCGCACGACCTCGTGGTCATCGAAGATTCGGCGCAGTCGCAGGGCGCGTCCTCCACCGTGGGTCGCGCGGGGGCCCTCTCGCGCGTGGCGGCGACCAGCTTCTACCCGGGCAAGAACCTCGGGGCGGCAG
>NZ_DASUNI010000019.1:0-2880 GCF_036277215.1 Microbacterium sp.
GGCACTTCAACGGCCACTACTGGTGCGACTACGCCCAGAACCCGGACAACCCGATCAGCTGGCGGTATCGCGGAGGCCCCGGAAGCGGGGCGCTGGCGGACATCGGCAGCCACATGATCGACCTCGGGGAGTACCTCTGCGGTCCGATCGCCACGGTCAGCGGCGCGGTGTTTCAGACGTTCACCACCGAACGCCCGGTGCCCCTCGGCGCCGTCGTGGGGCACTCGGCCGGCGCCGTGGGGGACGGGAAGGAGCCGGTGGACAACGAGGACATCGCCACGTTCACAGCAACGTTCGAGTCCGGCGCCGTCGGCACGTTCTCCATCAGCCGCATCTCGCACGGTCTCCCGAACGGGCTCGGCTTCGAGGTGTACGCGGCCGACGGTGCGGCCGCCTTCGATCTCAACCGGCCCGGAGAGTTCACCTTCGCCGACAACGGTCCGGACGGGAAGACCAACGGTTATCGCTCCGTGTTGATCGGCCCGCAGCATCCCGGGATCGAGCGCGGCATCGCCATGGACTTCCCGTCGGTCGGGCACGGTCAGAACGACTTGTTCGTCTGGCAGGCCCGCGCCTTCCTCGACCAGGTGGCCGGACTCGGCAAGCTCGCCCCCGTGCCGTCCCTTGCCCACGGCCTGCACAACATGGAAATCCTCGCCGCCGTCACCCGGTCCGCACTGAACGACGGGCAGGCTGTCGCCGTCGCGTCTCCGCTGGCCTCCACGACCTCCTAAGGAACGCGCGTCATGAAACTCGGTGCCTACACGGCCTGCCTGCACGACAAGACCCTCGACGGGGCGCTGGCGATCCTCCGCGACCTCGGCCTCAACAGCGCCGAGATCAACGCCGGTGGCTTTATCGGAACGCCACACATCCCGGTCGACGAACTCCTCAGCAGCGCTGAGGCCCGCGAGTCGTACCTGGCGACGTTCGCCGAGTACGGCATCGAGCTCACGGCGCTCAACTGCAACGGCAACCCACTGCACCCCGACCCGGAGATCCATCACGGCGACGATCTCAAGCGAACGATCAAGCTCGCCGGCCTGCTGGGGATCAAGACGGTGATCACGATGTCCGGCCTCCCGGCGGCCGAGGCGGGTGGAACTCGTCCGTCCTGGACCGTGATCCCGTGGGACAGCGTCTACAAGGAGACGCTCGACTACCAGTGGGACGAGGTCGCGGTGCCGTTCTGGAAGGAGATTCAGACCCTCGCCGCCGAGAGCGACGTCAATGTCGCCATCGAGATGCACCCGCACAACCTGGTGTTCAACCCGGCCACGATGAAGCGGCTCGTCGCGCTGACCACGCCGGAGGGCGGCGTCAACCGCGTCGGCGCCGAGATGGATCCCAGCCACCTGTTCTGGCAGCACATCGATCCCATCGCCGCGATCGAGGACCTCGGGGACCTGATCTTCTTCGCTGCGGCCAAGGACACGCTCATCCACGAGACCGCTGCGGTGAACGGCGTGCTGGACGACCGCTTCGAATGGATCCCGGCGGAAGAGAACCCGGTCGGTCTGGGCGGCCGCTACACGGTCACTCGGTGGCCGGCTGTGCCCGGCTGGTCCTTCGTCGCCGTCGGCCGCGGCCACGACGTGGCCTTCTGGACCTCCTTCCTGAGCGCCTTGGAGCAGCACACCCCGGTGCGCGCGGTGAACATCGAGCACGAGGATGCGTCGTTCGGCCAGATCGAAGGGCTGGAGTTCGCTGCCCGCAACCTCCTCGAGGCCGCGCAGACGGTCACGGCCTGATTCGGCTGCTGAGCGGGGGCTGAACGATGTTCGACGTGGTGACCATGGGCCGGATAGGCGTGGACGTCTATCCGCTGCAGACCGGCGTCTCGCTGCGCGAGGTGTCCTCGTTCGGCAAGTACCTCGGCGGCAGCTCGACCAACGTGGCCGTGGCGGCGGCGCGCTACGGGCGCAAGGTGGCGACGATCACCCGCACGGGTCGCGATCCGTTCGGCGAGTTCCTGCACGACGCGCTCCAGGGCTTCGGCGTCGACGACCGCTGGGTGACGCCGGTGGACGGACTGCCGACTCCGGTGACGTTCTGCGAGATCTTCCCGCCGGACGACTTCCCGCTGTACTTCTACCGCGAGCCGTCGGCGCCCGACCTCCAGATTGCCGCGGACGAGCTGGACCACGACGCGATCGCCCAGGCCAAGGTGTTCTGGGCGACGGTCACGGGACTCTCCGAAGAACCGTCGCGCGGCGCGACGCTCGCGGCGCTGCGCGCCGCACGCGGCATCACGGTGCTCGACCTCGACTACCGCCCGATGTTCTGGGACTCGCGTGAGGAGGCCCGGCGCTGGGTGCAGGAGGCGCTGCCGTACGTCGACGTCGCGGTCGGCAACCTCGACGAGTGGGACACGGCGATCGGCACCCGCGATCCTCGCGTCGCGGCCTCCACGCCCCTCGAGCTCGCGGTCGTCAAACAAGGGCCTAAGGGTGTGCTGGCGCGCCGTGGCGAGGAGTGGGCGGATGTCCCGCCGGTGCCGGTCGAGGTCGTGAACGGCCTCGGCGCGGGCGACGCCTTCGGCGGTGCTCTGTGCCATGCGTTGCTCGGCGATTGGCCGCTGGAGCGCGCGATGCGCTTCTGCAACGCCGCCGGCGCGCTCGTCGCGTCGCGGTTGGCCTGCGCCGACGCGATGCCGACCGAGGACGAGGTCGAGGGGATGCTCGCGCATGCTTGACCTGACCGAGATCCGCGCGCGGCGGCCAGAGGCGATCGCGGAGGCCGCGAGCGCTCGGGCGCGCCCTGAGTGGCCTGAGCGCCTGATGGTGATCGCGGCCGACCACCCGGGGCGCGGCATGCTGCTCGGTGATCGCGGCGAGCTGCTCGACCGGCTGGTCGTGGCTCTCGCGCGGCCCGGCGTCA
>NZ_DASUNI010000020.1:0-28055 GCF_036277215.1 Microbacterium sp.
TCATCCTCAGCCAGACGGTGCCGCTCATCGCGTTCGCACCGATCGGGAAGAGCTGGGGCTCGCGCATCGACATCGCCGGGGTCGAGTGGCAGGACTGGATGTCGGTGGCGCTCATCGCGTCCTACCTCGCGTTCTTCCCGATCGCGGTCGGGGCATTGCGCGGCCTGCAGTCGCCCGACCGCATCCACACCGAGCTCATGCACACCTACGCCGCAGGGTACTGGCCGACCCTGCTGCGACTTCGTTTCCCGGCATCCGTGCCGTATCTGCTGCCCGCCCTGCGCCTGGGCGCAGCCAACGCCGTGATCGGCGCCGTCGTGGCCGAGGTGTCGACAGGCCTGCAGGGCGGCATCGGCCGTCTGCTGATCCAGTTCGCAGGGCAGGCCTCGGGTGACCCGTCGAAGGCGTGGGGCCCCATCTTCGGCGCGATCGCCCTCGGGCTCGTGGCCGCGGGCTCCGTGGCAGTGCTCGGGCTGCTGCTGAAGGACTACCGACGAGGAGAGGCGACCTGATGGCCGTTCAGCACACGGAGCACGGCACGACGGCGGCCGCGGGGACGGATTCGGTCTCGGTGCGGGGCGTCACGAAGACGTTCGCCACCAAGACGGGCGATGTCAGCGCCCTCGAAGCGGTCGACCTGACGGTCGCCGAGGGCGAGTTCGTGGCGCTGATCGGCCCGTCCGGCTGCGGCAAGTCCACGCTCCTGCGGCTGATCGCCGACCTCGACACCCCGACGTCCGGCACCATCGAGGTCTTCGGCAAGCCCGCGACCCGCGCCCGCCGCGATCAGGACTACGGCATCGCGTTCCAGCAGGCGGGACTGCTGCCCTGGCGGACCGTCGCGGCCAACATCGCGCTTCCGCTCGAGCTGCACGGCGTTCCGGCCGCGCAGCGCAAGGTGCGGGTGGCCGAACTCGCCGAGCTCGTCGGGCTCACCGACTTCGCCGACCGGCATCCCGATCAGCTGTCCGGCGGAATGCAGCAGCGCGTCGCGATCGCGAGGTCGCTGGCCGAGCGGCCGCGGCTGCTTCTGATGGACGAGCCGTTCGGCGCCCTCGACGAGATGACCCGCGAGCGCATGCAGACCGAGCTCTCCCGGATCGCCGCCGAAACCGGCGCCGCGGTCGTGTTCGTCACGCACTCGATCCCCGAGGCGGTGTTCCTCTCCGACCGCGTCGTGGTCATGTCGCCGCGGCCCGGCCGGATCACCCAGATCATCGAGACCGGGTTCGGAAAGGATGCCGCGCGCGACGAGTCGCTGCGCGAGGCGCCGTCCTTCTTCGACCGGGTCACCGCGGTGCGCGAGGCCCTGCACGGCGTACCCGTGCCGATCGCCGGCCGGGAGGAGCGATGACGACGGTGGAGCCGGCGCAGCGACCGGCGCCGTCGCAGCCGGCAGCAGCTCCGGCCGAGCGCGCGGGATGGAGCCCCGCGACCGAGCGCCGTCTGCGCGTGATCGCCCCGATCACGGTCGGTGTGGCGGGGCTTGCGATCTGGCAGTTCCTGGTGAGCGTGGTCGGCGTCTCGGACTATTTGCTCCCCAGCCCCGCAGCGATCGCGCAGCAGTTCGCGCAGTTCGGGCCGGCGATCTGGCAGGCGGCTCTGGTGACCGGGACGAACGCGCTGATCGGACTGGTCGTCGGCACGCTGCTCGCGATCCTGCTGGCCGCGCTCGCCGCGCGCTGGCACGCGATCGACGGGATGTCGGCGCCGATCGTCGCCTCGCTCGCCGTCGTGCCGATCGTGGCGCTCGCCCCCGTGCTCAACTCGATGTTCGGCTCCGACAGCCAGTTCGGCCGGCAGGCGATCGCGGCCCTCGCCTCGTTCGTCCCCGTGTTCATCAACACCGTGCGCGGCCTGCGCCAGACCCGCCCGGTGCACCGCGACCTCATGCGCAGCTACGCCGCCACCGGCGCACAGTCGTTCCGCACCGTCACGCTGCCCACCGCTCTGCCCTACCTGCTGACGGGTGTTCGGATCGCGAGCTCCCTCGCGGTGATCTCCGCCCTCGTCGCCGAGTACTTCGGCGGTCCTCGCGGCGGACTCGGCAGCGCGATCTCGACCTCGGCCGCCACGAGCGCCTACGCGCGCGCGTGGGCGTACGTGGTGGCCGCGATCGTCGTCGGCCTGATCTTCTACCTCGCGACGGCGCTCATCGAGCGCCTCGTGCTCCGCCGCATCCCCGTGGGTGGTACGCAATGACGCGCACCGCCCGGGATGCGACGGTCCGTCGTCCTCGCTCGGCGAGGCCGGTCCCGCACCACGCACACCCGCAAGGGAACCCGAAAGGAACGTCATGAAACACAGCACACGTCGCGGCCTCGCGACAGGCGCGTTCGCCCTGTCGGCGGCGATCATCCTGACCGCCTGCTCCGGCGGAGGCGGCGAGACGCCGGACTCCGGCGACGACGGTGGCGGCGGCGAGCTGAAGCAGGTCAAGCTGCAGCTTCAATGGCTGCCGCAGGCGCAGTTCGCCGGCTACTTCGCCGCGGTCGACCAGGGCTACTTCGAGGAGGAGGGCCTGGAGGTCGAGATCATCCCGTCCGGCGGCGACATCGTCCCGCAGGACGCCCTCGCCAACGGTGACGTCGACTTCGCCATCGCCTGGGTGCCGAAGGTGCTCGGATCGATCGAGTCGGGCGCCAACCTGACCGACATCGCCCAGATCTTCCAGCGCTCGGGCACCCTCCAGGTGTCGTGGGCGGACTCGGGGATCGACTCGGTCGCGGACTTCGAGGGCAAGAAGATCGGATCCTGGGGCTTCGGCAACGAGTGGGAGATCTTCGCCGCGATGGCCGCCGAGAACCTCGACGCGTCGACGGTCGAGATCATCACGCAGGACTTCAACATGAACGCCTTCCTGCAGGGTGACATCGACGCCGCGCAGGCGATGACCTACAACGAGTACGCCCAGCTGCTCGAGACCGAGAACCCCGACACCGGCGAGCTGTACGAACCGGCGGACTTCAACGTCATCAGCTACCAGGACACCGTGGGCGCGATGCTGCAGGACGCCATCTGGGCAGACACCGAGAAGCTCGAGTCGGATGAGGAGTACGCCGACACCGCGGTGTCGTTCCTCAAAGCCGTCATCAAGGGCTGGATCTTCGCGCGCGACAACCCGGAGGAGGCCGCCGAGATCACCCTGGCCAACGGCTCCGCGTGGGGCCCGAGCCACGAGCTGTGGATGATGAACGAGATCAACAAGCTCATCTGGCCCGCAACGGCCGGCATCGGCATCATCGACGAGGCGGCCTGGAACCAGACCGTCGAGGGAGCGCTGGCCGCGGTCAACGAGACCGGAGCGCACCTGATCACGCAGGAGCCGCCGGCGACGGCGTACAGCAACGAGTACATCCAGGAGGCGCTGGACGAGCTCAGCGAGGACGGCGAGCTTGACCTGCTCGGCGAGGACTTCGAGCCGATCGAGGTCGAGCTGCAGCCGGCCGGCAACTAGCCGGCGAGCGGGATTCCGGTCGCCGGACGCGTCGATTCATCGCACGCGCCCGGCGACCCGGCCCGCCCGGCTCGCTACGCTCGCTGAGTGACCGGCTGCTCGCGACGACGCGGGGCGCCGCGAAAGGAGATCGCACGCTATGACGGATCAAGACCTGGACGCCCAGGCGAAGACGCTCGACCGCGAGTTCGTGTTCCACTCCTGGCTGGCCCAGGCGAACCTCGACCTCCCTGTGATCGCGGGCGGGTCGGGGGCCACCGTATGGGACCACGCCGGCAACCGGATGCTGGACTTCGCGAGTCAGCTGGTCAACGTCAACATCGGACATCAGCACGCCGCCGTCGTTCAGGCGATCCAGGAGCAGGCGAGCACCCTGGCCACGATCGGCCCCGCGACCGCCAACCTCACGCGCGGCCGAGCCGCGCAGCGCATCATCGGCAAGGCGCCCGACGGCTTCGCCAAGGTGTTCTTCACCAACGGGGGAGCGGACGCCAACGAGAACGCCGTCCGCATGGCGCGACTGCACACGGGGCGCGACACGGTGCTGTCCACCTACCGCTCGTACCACGGCAACACCGGCGCGGCGATCGTCGCGACCGGCGACTGGCGACGGATGCCGAACCAGTACGCCCGCGGGCACGTGCATTTCTTCGGCCCCTACCTGTACCGCAGTGAGTTCTGGGCGACCACGCCAGAGGAGGAGTCCGCGCGGGCTCTGCACCACCTCGAGCGCGTGATCGTCTCCGAAGGGCCGGCGACGATCGCCGCGGTCCTTCTGGAGTCGGTTCCCGGCACGGCCGGCATCCTGATTCCCCCACCCGGCTATCTCGCCGGCGTGCGCGAGCTGTGCGACCGGTACGGCATCATCCTCATCCTCGACGAGGTGATGGCCGGCTTCGGCCGCACCGGCCGCTGGTTCGCGTTCGAGGGCTACGACGTGGTGCCCGATCTCATCACCTTCGCGAAGGGTGTCAACTCGGGCTACGTTCCGGTCGGCGGCGTGATCATCTCCGACGAGATCTCGGCGACGTTCGACGACCGGGTGTTCCCCGGCGGGCTCACCTACAGCGGGCACCCGCTCGCCGCGGCATCCATCATCGGTTCGATCGACGCGATGGAGGCCGAGGGGATCGTGGAGCACGCCCGCCGCATCGGCGACGAGGCGATCGGGCCGGGCCTGGCGGATCTCGAGCAGAAACATCCGCTCATCGGCGAGGTCCGCGGCGAGGGCGTCTTCTGGGCGATCGAGCTGGTCGCAGACCGCGGAACGCGCGAACCCGTCGCGGCCAGCGTGATCGGGCAGCTGAAGAAGGAGCTGACCGCGCGGGGCCTCGTGCCGTTCGCGGCCGACAACCGGATCCACGTCGTACCGCCGTGCGTGGTGACCGACGACGAGGTCGCCCAGGCGATTTCGATCTACGACGAGGCCCTGACGGTGGTCGAAGCCTGACGTCGTTGCTCGCGAGAGTGCACGTCCCGCTCGCGAGGGTGCATGTCCTTGCTCGCGAGAGTGCACGCAATCCTCGCGAGGGTGCACTATCCGCCACTGAATCCGCAACCTAACCTGGAAATGAACGTGCCCACGAGGCCAGGAAGAAGGAAGACCCATGACCGACACCACCACACTCGAGCAGACGAAGGAGTCTGCCACCACGATCCTCGACCACTGGGTCGACGGCGGCACGTGGAGCGGAGCATCCGCGCGGACGTCCCCGGTGTACAACCCGGCCTGGGGCACGGTGCAGCGCGAGGTGCGCCTCGCCTCCACCGCCGACGTCGACGCCGCAGTGGCCTCCGCAACGGCGGCCTGGGGGCAGTGGCGCGATTCGAGCATCGCCAAGCGCCAGGGCGTGCTGTTCGCGTTCCGCGAGCTGCTGAACGCGCGCAAGCAGGAGCTCGCCGAGATCCTGACCTCCGAGCACGGCAAGGTGCTCTCCGACGCGCTCGGCGAGATCGCCCGCGGCATGGAGGTCGTCGAGTTCGCCTGCGGACTCGGCCACCTCACCAAGGGGGCCTATTCCGAGAACGTGTCGACCGGAATCGACGTCTACACCCTGCGCCAGCCGCTGGGAGTCGTAGGCATCATCAGCCCGTTCAACTTCCCCGCGATGGTGCCGCTGTGGTTCTTCTCGATCGCGCTCGCGGCCGGCAACGCCGTGATCCTCAAGCCCTCGGAGAAGGACCCCAGCGCCGCGAACTGGATGGCCGCACTCCTCAAGGAGGCGGGGCTCCCGGACGGCGTGCTGAACGTCGTGCACGGTGACAAGCAGGCGGTCGACGCGCTGCTCGAGCACCCCGACGTCCGGGCGATCTCGTTCGTGGGCTCGACGCCGATCGCGCGCTATGTGTACGAGACGGCGACCCGAGCAGGAAAGCGCGTGCAGGCCCTCGGTGGCGCGAAGAACCACATGCTGGTGCTGCCCGACGCCGACCTCGACCTGGCCGCGGACGCCGCCGTCAACGCGGGCTTCGGCTCCGCCGGTGAGCGCTGCATGGCGATCTCGGTCGTGCTGGCGGTCGACACGATCGCCGACGAGTTCGTCGAGAAGGTCAGTCAGCGCATGGGCACGCTGCGCACGGGCGACGGCACCCGCGGCTGCGACATGGGCCCTCTCATCACCGAGGTGCACCGCGACAAGGTCGCGTCCTACATCGATGTCGCGGCATCCGATGGTGCGTCCGTCGTCGTGGACGGACGCGACGTCGAGCCGGACGGCGATCCCGACGGGTTCTGGCTCGGTCCAACCCTGATCGACAAGGTGCCGACGTCCTCGTCGGTGTACCGCGACGAGATCTTCGGCCCGGTGCTTTCGGTCGTGCGAGTCGAGGGCTACGAAGAAGGCCTCGGCATCATCAACGGCAGCCAGTACGGCAACGGCACGGCCATCTTCACCAACGACGGCGGCGCGGCGCGGCTGTTCCAGCGCGAAGTGCACGTCGGCATGATCGGCATCAACGTGCCGATCCCGGTCCCGGTGGCCTACCACTCGTTCGGCGGCTGGAAGGCCTCGCTGTTCGGCGACGCCAAGGCGTACGGCCCGCACGGGTTCGACTTCTTCACGCAGGAGAAGGCGGTCACCTCGCGCTGGCTCGACCCGTCGCACGGCGGCCTGAACCTGGGCTTCCCCCAGCACGACTAGCGCCTCGTTTCCGACCGCGAGACTGCAGCTGCGGGTCGAGACTGCGGGTGGGACCCGCAGTCTCGCCACCCGGTTGCAGTCTCGCGGTCGTCGGCGGCGCGGTCAGGCGTCCAGCGCGATCGGCCGGTTCTCGTAGAACGTCTGCAGCACCACCGTCGTGCGCGTGCTCACCGACGCGGCGAGCCGGATGTCGCGGATCAGCGCCTCGAGGTCTCGCGGCGTCGCCACCCGCACGAACAGGATGTAGCTGGCGTCACCCGCGATGGAATGGCACGCCTCGATCGCTGCCAGGTGCTCGAGCAGCTCCGGCGCGTTGTCGGGCTGGGACGGATCCAGCGGCGTGATCTCGATGAACGCCGAGAGCGATCTGCCGACCGCGTCAGGGTCGAGGATCGCGCGGTAGCCGGCGATGACACCCGTGCTCTCCAGGCGCCGCAGCCGCGCCTGCACAGCCGACACTCCCAGCCCGACGCTCTCGGACAGCTGGGCGAGAGTGGCTCGCGGGTCGCGGGAGACCTCGGTCAGGATCGCCAGGTCGACAGGATCATCCATGGCATGGAAGAATACCGGTTGAATACCCACAACACCGGAATATTTCCGCCCTAAACCCCCGATCGGAGGGTCTCATGCCCGTCACCCAGGCTTCGCACACCCGTGCCGCCCAGGCCAGCGCCGGCGAACCCGTGCCTCGATACGCCCCTTCGGAGCTCATCGACGACCGGGTGGATGTCGCCGCGGCAGAGGACTCCCCCGCCTGGCACGCGCTGAAGAACGCGGCGATCGCCCTCCAGGCCATCCAGGCGCAGGACGGTTCGATTCCGGATGCCGCGCACCACGCTTCTGCGCGCGCACACGTGACGACGATCATCGCCGCGATCGAGCAGCTGCGCCCGCTGTTCCCGCACGATGACGCGTACCTGGCGGCATCCGTCGCGGACTTCCGCCGTTGGGCCGCGGAGGACTTCGGCGTCCCGGACTTCCTCGACTCGCTCAACGCCTTCCAGCCGCAGAATCACCGCATCGACGGGATCCGTCATCTGGTCGTCTTCCCGATGTACACGCAGAACGGCTCCTCGGAGCGCCACGTCGAGGCGCTGATCGTCGAGGTGATCTGGCCGGAGTTCATCGAGCAGCTCGAGACGGAGTACGTCAACCGGCTGTTCGTGTCGCTGCGCCTGATCGACTTCACCCCCGGCTACGACACGAACTCGGCGGTGCTGTTCCCTGAGACGGTCGCGATGCGCGAGATCCCGGCCTTCACATGGGGCGCGATCTTCCAGGACCGCGAAGCCGCCCGGTACCGGAGGGTCGTGCGCGCGGCATCCGGGATCACCAAGCTCGACTTGCCCGACGAAGCGGCGCGGATGCTGGAGGATCAGGCGCTCACGGAGAAGACGTTCGTGATGTGGGATCTCATCCACGACCGCACGCACATGCGCGGCGACCTGCCGTTCGACCCGTTCATGATCAAGCAGCGGATGCCGTACTTCCTGTATTCGCTCGAGGAGCTGCGCTGCGACCTGACGGCGTTCCGCGAGTGCGTCGCGATCCAGAAGCGCCTGCGCGAGCGCGCCGAATCCGGCGCGGTGCTGAGCTCCGCCGAGGCTGAGATGCTCGAGCACGCGCGGCTGGTGCAGTACGCCGTGATCTTCGACCGGATCTTCCGGTTCGCCATCACCGGCAGTCGGATGCGCAACTACGACGCCGTCGGCGGTCAGCTGCTGTTCGCGTGGCTGCACCAGCGGGGCGTGCTGCACTGGACCGACACGTCCCTCGCCTTCGACTGGGACGAGGTCCCGGCAGCGGTCGTCGCCCTCGGCGATGCGATCGACGAGCTGTACTGGCGCTCGATCGATCGCCCGAAGGTCGCGCACTGGTTGGCGGCGTACGAGCTCGTGCGGGCGACGCTCACCCCGAACCCCGCATCCAAGTGGGCGCGGGGCCTGCCCGACGAGGTGCTCGCCGGCGCGCCGAAGGGCTACACCGACGAGGTCCTTCCCGACGAATTCCCGCTTTCGATGTTCTTCGAGGCGCTCGAGAAGAAGATGCGGCCCGTGATCGAGTCGACGGCCGGCATCCGCGCAAGCGATGGCTGAGTCCATGTCGGGCGAGCAGGACTCCGGCGTCGCGGGGCGCTTCGTGCTGGTCGCCGGCGCGACGAGCGCCTCCGGCCTCGCGGTCACGCGGGCTCTGGCTTCGGCCGGGGCGCGCGTGGTCGCGGTCGGGCACGACGCCGGCAAGCTCGAGCGCCTCGCGGGCGACGTGCCGGGCATCCGCACCGACGTGTGCGACCTCACCGACGAGGCGGCGGTCCGCGGTCTCGCCGAGCGTCTGCACGGCACTGCCGAGCGCGTGGACGGCGTGATCCATCTCGTCGGCGGATGGCGCGGCGGAGGCGGGCTCGCCGGCCAGAGCGAGGTCGACTATCGGTTCCTGGAGCGGTCGTTCACTGCCCTGCGTCTCGTGAGCCGCGCGTTCGACGACGATCTGCGCGCCTCCACCGGCGGACGTCTGGCGATCGTCTCCTCCGCAGCCGTGGCACGGCCGCTCGCCGGCGGCGCGAACTATGCGGCGGTCAAGGCCGCGAGCGAGGCGTGGACCCGGGCGGTCGCCCAGGGGTTCACCAAGAACGCGAAGGATGCCGGAACGCCGCTCTCCGCCGCGGCGGTCGCCTTCCGGGTCAAGAGCCTGGAGGGTCTGGAGGACACGCTCGCCGGCGCGGTGGTCGGCCTCTGGGCACAGGATGCGGCATCCCTCAACGACACTGTGATCGCCCTCGACTAGCGGCACCCGGCCGGATCGTCGGGCGATCGCCGCCGGCATCCCCCGCGCAGGAGCGCAACGCGACAGACTGTAGCGACGGCGTCGCGTAAGCGATCGATGCGTTCCGCGTCTTGAGGGTACAGAGACCGGCCGGCGAGGGATTGAGGAACGACAGATGAAGCGCATTCTTGACTCTCGTGCAGAGGGTTCCGCATGAGCGCCCCCAAGTCCGCCGCCCAGGCGGCTGAGGGTTCGACGGTATTCCGCGTCGTCGCCCGAATCGGATACGTGGTACTCGGCATCCTGCACATCGTCATCGGTGTCATCGCAATCTCGTTCGTGATGGGCGGCGGTGGTGAGGCCGACCAGGGCGGCGCCATGGAGCAGATCGCGAGTGCGCCGATGGGCGTGCTGCTGCTGTGGCTCATCGTTCTGGGGCTGGTGGCGCTCGCGATCTGGCAGATCGCCGAAGCGCTCCTCGAGCGCAACCCCGACACGAAGAAGAAGTGGGGTTACCGGCTCAAGTACCTCGGCACCGCCGTGGCTTACCTCGGCATCGCCTTCACCGCCCTCGTCTACGCGCTCGGCGGGCAGTCGGACTCCTCGCAGTCCTCGCAGTCGTTCAGCGCCCAGCTGATGTCGTCACCGGGCGGCGTGGTCCTGCTCGTTCTGTTCGGCCTCCTCATCGCCGGCATCGGAATCGCGTTCATCGTCCGCGGCTTCACGCGCGCGTTCAAGAAGCACCTCGACCTGCCGCCGGACCCGGCCGGCAGGGGCATCGTGGCGTTCGGCGTCGTCGGCTACGTCGCCAAGGGCATCGCCGTCGCCGTCACGGGCGTGCTCTTCGTCGTGGCAGCGCTCACCCATGATCCCGAGACCGCGGGCGGGCTCGATGCCGCGGTCCGCACCCTCGCGGGACTACCGTTCGGACCGATCATCCTGTGGATCGTCGGCATCGGGCTGATCCTCTACGGCCTGTTCTGCTTCGCCCGCGCCCGCTACGCCAGGATGTAAGTCAGCGACACCGCTGCGCCCGCTCATCGGGGCGCGTTTCGGGCGGTCGCTCGAAACGTGGCGCCTGCGCTCAAGAAAGGCGACGATGCCCGAGATCACGAGTTCCGACGGGGTGCGGCTGAACTACCTGGAGTCGGGCGACCCGCACGGACGCCCGGTCGTTCTCGTGGCCGGCTTCAAAGCGCCCGCGACCAGCTGGAACCCGCAGCTGGCCGCGCTCGAGGGTGCGGGCTACCGCGTGATCGCGCTGGACCGCCGTGGCCACGGCGCGTCAGCCGTCGGCCCGGACGGCGCGCACACGATGGATTCGCACGGCGCCGACATCGGCGAGGTGATCGCCGCACTGGGCCTGGCGGATGCGACCGTGGTCGGGCAGTCGATGGGCGGCAACTCGATCTGGGCCCTCCTTGCAGCGGGTCGCGTGAACGGCATCCGCGACGTCGTGATCGTGGACCAGACTCCGAAGATGCTGAACACCCACGACTGGCCTTACGGGTTCTACGGGTACGACGAGTCGAACGCCGACACCTACTTCGCGAGCGGCATCCCCGACCCCGGGCGACACTCCGTCGCCTCGAAAGGGCCGGTCCGCGTCGCGCGACTGCTCAGGGCGACCGACCTCAAGGCCGCTCGAGCGGGTTTCACAACTGCGGAACTCGAGCTGTTGGGCGACCACGCGAAGCGCGACTGGCGACCGGCGATCGCGGCGTCCCCCGTGCCGGCGCTGTTCGTCGCCGGGCGCGAGAGCGAGATCTGGCCGTGCGAGCACGCGGCCGCGGCAGCCGCGCTGAATGCCGCGGCAACCTCGACCGTGATCGACAAGGCCGGGCACGCGACGAACATAGAGCAGCCGAAGGCGTTCAACGAGGTTCTGCGGAACTGGCTGGCCCGCCGGCCTGCGGCTGCCTAGGCGTCGATACGGCGCCGCCGTCCCGCTCAGATCAGAAGGCCTTGCCCGGGTTGAGCGTGCCGCGGGGGTCGAGTGCTGCCTTGATGTCGCGGTGCATGGTCAGGACGCGTTCGCCGAGCTCCTTTCGCGCGCCCGGGAGCTTGAGCAGGCCGACTCCGTGCTCACCGGTCACTGTTCCGCCGAGGTCGCCGCAGTCCTCGACGATGCGGTCGAACGCGCTCTTCGCCCGCTCTTTGGCGGCGTCGTCTCCGTCGGGAGCGATGATCAGCGGATGCAGGTTGCCGTCGCCCGCGTGCGCGATCGTCGCGATCACGACATCGTGCCGTGCAGCGGTCTTCCGGATGCGTGCAAGCATCTCGGGCACCGCCCGGCGCGGCACGCAGATGTCTTCGGTGAGCACCGGGCCCAGTCGCTCGAGAGCCGGGTAGGCCAGCCGCCGCGCCAGGAAAAGACGGTCGACCTCTGCCGGATCGACGGCCTGATCGACGGCGAGCGCACCGGCATCGCGCATGAGAAGAGCGACGGATGCCGCGGCCTCCGCCCCGGGCGCGCCCGGCTCGTCGACGGTGGCGAGCAGGAGCGCGGCGGCGTCGTGCGGCAGCCCGAGCCCCTGCCAGTCGTCCACGGCGCGGACGCACATCTCATCGATCAGCTCGAGCGCCGACGGGATGATCCCGGCTGCGGTGATCGCGGCGACGGCATCGCCGGCGGCCTCGAGTGAGGCGAACGAGCCGACGATCGCGCGCTCCTCGCGGCCGCCGAGGGGCAGCAGCGACAGCGTCACCTCGGTGATGATGGCCAGGGTGCCCTCGGATCCCACCAGGAGCGCCGTGAGGTCGTACCCCGTCGCCCCCTTCGCGGTGCGCCTGCCCAGCTGCACGATGTCTCCGTCGGCGAGCACGACGCGCATGCCGAGCACGTAGTCGCGCGTGACGCCGTACTTGACGCAGCAGATGCCGCCTGCGTTCGTTGCGACGTTGCCGCCGATGGTCGAGATCCGATAGCTCGCCGGATCGGGCGGATACCAGAGTCCGTGTGCGGCGACGGCGCTGCGGAGCGCGTCGTTGATCACTCCCGCTTGCGCGACGGCGTATCGCTCTGCGGCGTTCACCTCGAGCACCCGCGTCATGCGCTCCAGCGAGAGCACGATCGCCTTCTCGAGGGCATTGGCTCCGCCCGACAGACCCGTGCCGGCCCCGCGCGCGACGACAATGAGTCCTTCCGCCGCCGCGAACCGCACGACCGCCGCCACGTCCTCGGTCGTCTCCGCCAGCACGACGGAGAGCGGCCGGTGGTACTCCGCCCACTCGGCGTCATCGTGCGCGTAATCGTCGCGCCGCTCCGCATCGGAGATCACCTGATCGGGACGGAGGATGTCACGAAGCCGTGCGGCCGCCGAGTCGGCAGCAGCAAGAGCCGCGGGTGAGTCGGCGCGCATGAGCCGACTCTAGCCACCGCCACGGCGGCGCGCTCCGCGATGAACCGCTCTCAGCGGCGCCGCCCCGATCCCTCCGCGTCAGCGCGGGCCGGGTCGTCCGCGGCCGTGTCCGCGGAACCCGGCGTCCCGTTCTCGGTCGAGCCGGCCGCGGCGCCCTCGCCTTCACCCGAAGCCGGTTCGGGAGCCCGCTCGTACTCCTCGGAAAGAGTCCGGTAGCTGCGCGTCGTGAATGCGAGCAGTGCGACCACGACCATGACCAGGCCGCTGACGAGGAACACCAGTGCGATGCCTCGAGCCTCGCCGTCGCCGAGCAGCCATCCCCACGTCTGCTGACCGGCGTCCGACTCCATGTAGGGGATGATCCAGAACTGGGCGATGGGTGCGATCAGGAACGCCGTGACCGGGGCGGCGGCCGCCTCGAGAGCGGAGGCGAGGCCGAACACGCGGCCCTGCGTGCGGAACGGCACGACCTTCTGGATCACGGTCTGCTCGGATGCCTCCACCGCGGGCACCAGCGCCATGTACGCCCAGATGCCGACGGCGTACAGCCACCACCATTCCCGGATCGTGAAGAGCGCGCCGAGGATGCCCATCGCGACGACGACGAGGAGCATCGTGCGGATCGGGTTGCGCCCGAGCCCCCGCGCCGCGATCACGATGCCGCCGATGATGAAGCCGGTGGACGCGACGCCGAGCACGACGCCCCACCACTCGACGGGGAACAGCGTGAGACCGTACGGGTCCATCAGGGCCATGTAGACGCCGCCGATGAGGTTGTTGAACGTCGCGAAGATGATGAGAGCGAACAGCCCGGGGGCCGAGCGGATCGCACGGATGCTGCCCCGGAAGTCCACGATCGGCTGCCGCTCGCCGTCGCGCACCGGCTTCTCTTCGGGGATTCGCAGGAACGAGATGTGCACCAGGGCGAGGAGGGTGAACGCGATGGCGATGGCGAGCGTCCAGCCCATCCCGAGGAAGCCGATCGCCAGCCCGCTGAGCACACTGGTGACCGCGAAGGCGATGCCCTGCACGGTGCCCACCATGCCGTTGGCGTTCGCATGCCGCTCGACCGGGACGAGGAGGGTGACGGTCGTCGACAGCGCGATGTTGCGCATGTTCTCGATCACGCCGCCGAACAGGATGATCCCGGAGAACAGCCAGAACCACGGTCCGCCGAGGTCGAGCAGAGCGGATTCGGGCTGCGCGAGGTAGATCACGCCCGCGATGAGGAACGCCGTCAGGGTGACCAGGCTCGAGAACACCATCACCACGTGCTTGCGGTAGCGGTCGACTATCGTGCCGAAGACCATCGAGAAGATCGCCACGAACAGCATGTACGCGCCGCCGATGATGCCGGTGGCGAGCACCGACTGGGTCTCGATGTACACCCAGAACGTGAGCGCGAACCACAGGAAGCTCGTCGTGATGTTCGCGAGTGCGGTGTTGACGAGCACCTGGATGAACGTGCGCATCCCGCCGGGGGGTGGCACGACATCGCGATGCGGTGCCGCCGCCTGCTCCGCCGATCCGCTGCTGGTGGGCGCGAGCGCACCCGAGTCGCCGGGAGTGGTCATTTCGCGAGGATACCCAGGGGCTCCGACATCCGGAACCCCACTCCTACGGGGGCGGCTGCTGCGGCGTCGCCTCCACGAGGGCGGCCATCTTGTCCAGGCACTGCTCGAGACCGCCGCGCGAGAGATCCCGCGCCCCCTCGGTCGTGTAGCCGCGCTCGGTCATGTCCAGGCGGGTGCGACCGTCGTCCAGCCGCGTCAGCACGACCTCGTGCTCGCCATGATCCGGCACGCCCTCAGCCGGGATGCCCGCCTCGCTCGCCGAGATCGCATCGCCCTCGGCATCCGCGAAATGGAAGACGTAGCGAAGCAGCCGGCGCGGTTCGATCTCGGTGATGTCCCAGGTGGTGTGCTGCTCGAAACCGCCCCACTCCGCGGGCGCGCGCATCGTCACGAAGATGCGTCCGCCGGGCCGCAGGTCGACCTCCGCGCGAGGACACGTGAAGCCGGCCGGACCCCACCACTCGCGCAGATCCCGCGGTTCTGTCCATGCCGCCCAGACGCGCTCGACGGGAGCGTCGAATTCCCGCTGCACACGCACCTCGAAGGTCTTCTCCGCCATCTTCCACTCCCTCGCCGCATCCACCTCCCCCCGACCGTAGCGCCGAGCTGGACGGAGCGCACCGCCCGTAGGCTGGAAGCGTGACTCCGCTCCACGACACCGCCCTGCGGGGCTTCGCGTCCGACAACTACTCCGGCATCCATCCCGAGGTCCTCGCGGCGATCGACGCGGCGAACGACGGCCATCAGGTCGCGTACGGCGAGGACGAGTACACCACGCGGCTGCAGGAGGTGTTCGCGCAGCACTTCGGCGACGGGGTCGAGGCGTTCCCGGTCTTCAACGGCACCGGCGCGAACGTCGTCGGCCTGCAGTCGATGCTTCCCCGCTGGGGCGCCGTGATCGCGGCATCCTCCGCGCACATCAACGTGGACGAGGGCGGTGCACCCGAGCGCGTGGCGGGGATCAAGCTCCTCACCGTCCCGACCGGCGACGGCAAACTCACCCCCGAGCTCATCGACCGCGAGGCGTGGGGATGGGGAGACGAGCACCGGGCGCAGCCGCTCGTGGTGTCGGTGACGCAGTCCACTGAGCTCGGGACCGTCTATTCGGTCGACGAGCTGCGCGCCATCGCCGACCACACGCACGCGCTCGGGATGAAGCTGCACATGGACGGCGCGCGCGTCTCCAACGCGGCGGCGTCCCTCGACCTGCCGCTGCGCTCCTTCACCCGCGACATCGGCGTGGACGTGCTGAGCTTCGGCGGGACCAAGAACGGCGCCATGCTCGGTGAGGCCATCGTCGTGCTGGATCCCGAGGCCTCCGCCGGACTGACCTTCCTGCGCAAGCTCAACATGCAGCTCTCGAGCAAGATGCGGTTCGTGTCGGCTCAGCTCATCGCCCTTCTGGAGGGCGACCTCTGGCTTCGCAACGCGTCGCACTCGAACGGCATGGCCGCGCGGCTGCGCGCGGGAGTCGAGGCGGGGCTCGCCGACGGATCGATCCGGGACGTCGCGTTCACCCAGCGCACGCAGGCCAACGGCGTCTTCGCGACTCTTCCCGACGGAGTCGCCGATCGGCTGCGCGCGTCCTTCCGCTTCTACGACTGGGATGCCGCGCGCAGCGAGGTGCGCTGGATGTGCAGCTTCGACACGACCGAGGCCGACATCGATGCGTTCCTCGCCGCGATCGCCCGCGAGACCACCGACCCCGACCGGTCACCGGTGCGCGGCGTGGAGTCGCCGCACGTCCAGGTCGAGTAGCACGCACCCGGCCCGCTCGGTCGCGCGCCGCTACGAGAGCACGTCCTTCGTGGTGAACCTCACGATCGCAGCTGCGCCGAAGACCAGGATGTACCCGGCCTGCAGCACTGCGTTGCCGGCGAACGAATCCCACACGACCGGGGAGCGCAGCAGGTCGGCGAAATCCAGCCAGAGGTTCGTGAAGAGCCACGGATGCAGTGCCTCGAGCTGCGGGATGGCTCCGACGATCTGCGCGGCGACCGCCAGGATCGCCGTCGCAGCCATCGCCCCGATCGGCACGGTCGTCAGCGTCGAGAAGAAGATGCCGATCGCCGACAGCCCGAGAAGCGACACCGAGACGTATCCGGCGATCGCGAGCAGCCGCAGCATCCCTTCGCCCACCGACACCTGCGCGCCCGACAGCAGCGTCACCGGCCCGATCGGGAACAGGGCCCATCCCACGAGGATGCCGGCGATCAGCAGCGTCAGAGTGGCGGCGAGGCAGAACACGGCAGCGGCGAGATACTTCACGACCAGCAGCCGCACCCGGCCCGCCGGTGCGATGAGCAGATACCGAAGGGTGCCGTGGCCCGCCTCGCCGGCGATCGCGTCGCCCGCTGCGACGCTCACCGTCAGCGGGAGGAACAGCGGGATCGCGACGACCATCGCGGCCAGGGCGACGAAGAGGCCGTTGTCTGTGATCTGATCCAGGAAGGCCGGCCCGCGTCCGGGGTTCGCGCCCCCGACGACGCGGATCGCGACCGCCATGAGGATCGGGATCACCGCCAGCGCACCGAGCATCGCCCAGGTGCGCCAGCGCCGGAACTGCGTCGCGAGCTCGTTGCCGAGAAGGCGCAGCGTGCCCGACCGCGGGCTTCGGCCGCGGTCGGCGGCCGTCGGAGCACTCGCCGGCGCACTCCCCGCCGCGATCTCACGCGACGACATCGAATCCCTCCCCGGTGAGCTCGACGAACCGCTGCTCCAGGCTGGCGCCGACGACCTCGAAGCCGCGCACGCGTGCGCCCGCGGAGACGAGCGCGGCCACGATCGTCTCGGGCTCGATGCCGTCCGCCATCGATCCCACGAGGCCATCGGATGCCGCGTCCCGGGTCTCCTCCACGCCGAGCTGTGCGAACACCCTCCGCGCGATATCGAAATCGGGTGTGCGCACCTGCACGCGGCCGCGACCGCCGGAGCGGCGGAACTCGTCGAGCGTGCCCTGCGCGACCAGCCGCCCCCCGCTCAGAACCCCGACATGGGTGCAGAGCTGCTCCACCTCGGCGAGCAGGTGGCTCGAGACGAAGACGGTCGCGCCGTCGGCGCTCAGCGAGCGGATCAGCGCGCGCACCTCGCGCGTTCCCTGCGGATCGAGGCCGTTGGTCGGCTCGTCCAGAACGAGCAGCTCGCGCGGCCGCAGCAGCGCGTTCGCCAGGCCCAGCCGCTGCTTCATGCCGAGGGAGTAGGCATGCGCCTTCTTCGCGGCGGCGTGCGCGAGTCCGACGCGGTCCAGCGCCGCGGACACGCGCGCATCGCGCGTGCGCGACGATGAGTGCCGATCGGCCGCGTCGAATCGCCGCAGATTCTGCTCGCCGGTGAGGAAGGGCGAGAACGCAGGACCCTCCACCAGCGCACCGACTCGAGGCAGGACGTCATCCAGAGCGCCGGGCATCGGCGATCCGAGCACGCGCGCGGCGCCGCTCGTCGCGCGGAGCAGTCCGAGCAGCATCCGGATCGTCGTGGTCTTTCCGGAGCCGTTCGGTCCGAGGAAGCCGAAGACCGCGCCCCGGGGCACGGCGAGGTCCACTGCGTCGACCGCGGTCTGGGTGCCGAAGCGCTTGGTCAGGCCGGCGGTCTCGATCGCGAGGTCGGCGTCAGCGGTCGGGCGGGTCACCGGCGTTCCGTCAGCGCCCGGTCGCCGCAGCCTCGACCAGACGTGAGACCGGCACCGCTCCGACGAGGATCCGTCCGTCGTCGGCGATCAGCACGCTGACGAGGGACGTCTCCAGCGCCCGCCCGTCGGGCACGACCGTCGTGATGCCCTCCAGGAGCTCGCGCGTCTCGGCATCGGGATTCGTCGACGCGCCCCCGTCCTCGCTCGCCGGCAGTTCGGCCACAGCCGACCACCCCTCGCCGAGGACGGTGACGCCGTCGGTCCGGGCGCCGGAATGGGCCTTCGTCTGCCAGAGCGCCCACTCCTCAGCGGTCGGCAGCGGCAGCACCTCTTCCTGGACGGCGATGCCGTCTCCCGGGGCGAACGCGAAGACCGAAGGATCCGGTGACTCGAAGCTGACGCGTGTGAACGCGACGTGGAATGCGGGTTCCGTCGCGCCCCGCGCGGTGATCGAACCAGCCAGCGCGGCGCCGTTCTCACCGTCGATCGCGAACCGGATGTCGCCCACCAGGGTGTCGGCCGTGCGGGGCGTCAGGATCAGCTCGTACACGTCCCGCCCTGCGACGCGGGCGTCGGTTCCGACGGTCACCTCCGTCGTCTCATCCAGTCGTGCGAGCGCATCGTCGAGCATCTGATCCGGCGTCGGGAGGGGCGCATCGGCGCCGTCGGGGCCCGGTCGCTGCTGCTCGAGCAAGCCGCCGCCGCCGGCGACGGTGAACCGCGTGGCGGTCTTCGTCTCGCTGTCGACGTACCAGACCTCCTCCGCGTCGCCGTCCGCGTAGACGTTCCGCTCCGCCAACCGGTCCAGGACCTGCAGGCGCGCGCGCTCGCCGTCGAGATACACGTTCGCCGTGTGCGTTCCGGTGACGAGTTCGAGCAGGTCGTCGACGTCGGGCGTACTCGCATCGCCCTCCGTCTCGGAACCCGAGTCTCCCCCTCCGACGAGCGCGTCCAGGTCCGGCAGTCCGAGCTCGGACGTCTGCTCGATCGTGCCGCTCATCGCGTCGACGTCGCTCGCAGCCGCGAACTCGAGCAGCTCCTCGACCGTCTTGTCGGGAAGATCGACCGCTCCGCTGGCCGCCATCGGCATGAGGATCGCGCCGGCGGCCACGAGCGGCACGGCGATCGCCGCGGTCCACGCGAGGCGGCGGTCGAGCGCGCGGCGGGCAGGGCTCATGCGGGCAAGGCTACGCCGGTCGCGGCATCCCGTCTCAGGTCACAGAGAAGACTCAGGATGCCGGGTCAGCGCAGGGCTCCGACCGAGGCCAGGCCGAGGCGGACGAGGGTTCCGCGCCCGCCCTCCATCTCCGCCGACAGCGTGTCGGAGGCCGCCTCGTCCGGCGTCATCCAGGTCACCTCGAGGGCGTCCTGACGCGGCTGACAGGTTCCCGTCACCGGGACGACGAACGCGAGGGAGACGGCATGCTGCCGGTCGTCGACGAACGCCGAGACGCCCGGCATCGGAAAGTACTCCGCGACGGTGAACGGAACAGGCTGGGGAGGCAGCAGCGGGAACGCCATCGGGCCGAGGTCGTTCTCGAGGTGGCGGAACAGCGCGTCGCGCACGGTCTCGCCGTAGCGGACCCGACCGCTCACGATCGTGCGGGTCATCTCCCCCAGAGGCGTCGCCCGCAGGAGGATGCCGACCTCGGTGACGGCTCCGACTCCGTCGGTGCGCACGGGCAGGGCCTCGACGTAGAGGATGGGCAGGCGACGACGGACCTCGGCCAGCTCGACGTCGCTCAGCCAGCCGGGGTTGGACGTGCTGCCCGGTGCCGTGGAGGCGAACGACCCGTCGTCCAGCGGATTGGCGCGCCCACGGAACGGGGTGTCGATCCCGCCGAGCGGATCGCGCGGCGTGCCGTCGTCGTCGCGTTCGTTCGGATCGGGATCGGGGGTTCGGACGGCCATGCCTCCTGTATACCCCAGCACGCGCGCATAACTCCTGCAGTTCGCGCGCCTCCGGCGCACGGCGGCGCGCGACAGCGGCGGTCCTCGGGTCGGCGCGCACCGGATTGCCGGAGTCATGCGCCGACGGCGGCCGGGCGAAACGCGTCCCCGGCCGGGCCACCACGCGTCGGCGGGTCCTGGGATGATGGGGGCCATGGCCGAGATCCCCGCCCTCGACGACTCCGCGGCGCTGTGGTCGGCCGAGCCGGCCGACCGGAGCGACCGGCCGCTCCTCGTCCTCCTCCACGGCTACGGCGCGGACGAGCGCGACCTGTTCGCGCTCGTCCCGTTCCTTCCGCCGGACTTCGTCGTCGCCGCCGTCCGCGCACCCCTCACGCCGCCGTGGCCCTCGCCCGGCTATTCGTGGTATCCCATCGAGGGGCTCCAGGGGCGCGATCCGACGCACACGACGGATGCCGCATCCCTCGTCATCGACTGGCTCGACGCGGTCGCGCCGACAACCCCCGTCGGCCTCCTCGGCTTCTCGCAGGGAGCGGCGGTCGCTTTGCAGGCCATGCGGCTGCGCCCGGAGCGCTTCGCGTTCGCGGTGAACCTCAGCGGCTACGCCACTCCGGGGGAGCTGCCCGGCGACAGCGCACTCGCGGAGCGGCGTCCGCCGGTTTTCTGGGGCCGAGGCACGTCGGACGATGTCATCCCGCCGGCGCTCGTCGAGCACACGGTGACGTGGCTGCCCGAGCACACGGATCTGAGCGGGCGCGTCTATCCCGGCCTGACGCACAGCGTCTCGGAGCCGGAGCTCGATGACGTCCGCGTCTTCCTCGAGAAGCGGCTGGCCGGTCTCGCCGCCGAGAAGCCGGTCGAGAAGTGACCGGGTGCCGCGGCTGCGGCATCCGCTAGACTGTCGATTCCTGTTCCCTACGTGAGGATCCTCCGGTGAGAATGATCGACGCTTCCGCGCCCGCATCCGCGCGCTGATTCCGTCGCTCACCGATGGGGCCCTTCGCCCCCGGCCTGCTCACGCACGCCGCCGACCGGGGCACCGCCCGGACTTCCGGCCTGCTGAGGCATGCCTCCTTGTGAGCAGCGCCCCCTCGAAGTGATCGAGGCGGGGCGACCGGTGTCAGTGCATCCGACACCCAAGGAACCTCATGCCTGCTCACACCCTCACACCCTCGATCGTCCTCGACCGCGTCTCTTTCATCTGGCCCGACGGCTCCGTCGCGCTCAGCGACCTCTCCGGCGCGCTCGGTTCGGGCCGCACCGGGCTCGTCGGCCGCAACGGCTCCGGCAAGTCCACCCTTCTGCGCCTCATCGCCGGTGAGCTCGATCCGGTAGCGGGACAGCTCTCGCGAACGGCCGACGTCGCGCACCTGCCACAGCGGCTGACCCTCGATGTGGATCGGCCGGTCGCCGATCTGCTCGGCGTGTCCGACACGCTTGCCGCGGTGCGCGCGATCGAGTCGGGCGACATCGACCCGCGTCATTTCGATGCGGTCGGGAACGACTGGGACATCGAAGCGCGCTCGCACGCCGCCCTGGCCGAAGCGGGCCTCGAGCCCGGGATGCTCGACCGCAGCGTCGGCGCTCTCTCCGGCGGCGAAGCCGTGCTCACCGCGATCGCGGGCATCCGGCTGCGTGCGGCGCCGATCACCCTCCTCGACGAGCCGACGAACAACCTCGACCGCGAGGCGCGGGCGCGGCTGGCCGATATGGTGCGGTCATGGCGGGGTGCTCTCGTCGTGGTCAGCCACGACCTCGCGCTGCTCGAACTCATGGACGACACCGCGGAACTGTACGAGAGCGAGCTGTCGGTGTTCGGCGGCCCGTACTCGCAGTGGCGTGCGCGACTGGATGCGGAGCAGGATGCCGCGCGCCAGGCCGAGCGCTCGGCGGCCCAGCTGCTCAAGCGCGAGAAGCGCGACCGCATCGAATCGGAGACCAAGCTTGCGCATCGCGCCGCCGTCGGACGCAAGGCGCAGCTCGAGAAACGCGTGCCGAAGATCATCGCGGGCGGGCGCAAGATGTCGGCGCAGGTCTCGGCCGGCAAGATGCGCACCGACATGCAGGATCGGGAGTCGACCGCCCGCGCCGCCCTGGATGCCGCGGAACGGCGCGTCCGCGACGGCGACGCGATCCGCATCGACCTGCCCGATCCCGGCGTGCCGGCGGGGCGGCGGATCGCGACGATCAGCGACGGAGCGCGGACCTGGGTGGTCCAGGGCCCCGAGCGGGTGGCTCTGGTCGGACCCAACGGAGTGGGCAAGACGACCCTGGTGGAGGCGCTGGTCCGGTCGGCGGGCGTCCGGGATTCAGTCCCCGGCAGTTCGACCGACGTCGCGTTCCGCGAGTTTCCGGACGCGCGCGTGTCGGCAGTGCACAACAGACTGAATGCCGAACCGCACACCGACCGCATCGGCTACCTGCCGCAGCGCGTCGACACCCTGGATGAAGGTGCGTCGGTCCTGCAGAACGTGCGAGCGGCGGCATCCGCTGTACCCGACCGGGACCTGCGCAACCGGCTCGCCCGGTTCCTGATCCGCGGCGACGCCGTCGACCGCGCCGTCGCGACGCTCTCGGGGGGCGAGCGCTTCCGCGTCGCACTCGCCCGGCTGCTGCTGGCCGAGCCGCCGCCTCAGCTGCTCGTGCTGGACGAGCCGACGAACAACCTCGACATCGACACGGTCGACCAGTTCGTCGCCGCGTTGGCGGCCTACCGGGGCGCGGTGCTCATCGTCAGCCATGACGACGCGTTCCTGGCGCGACTGGGGATCAGCCTGACCCTCGAACTCGCCGCCGACGGCACCCTGACCGAGGTGTGACGAGGGCTGCGCGGGGCCCGCCCCCTGGCGCCCGACCGGGTGCGAGGCCATGATGTGGACATGAGTTCACTGGTCCGTCCGCACCAGGGTCGCCTGATCGCCGGCGTCTGCGTCGGCGTCGCGGACCGCTTCGGATGCAGCGTCATCCCCATCCGCATCCTGACGGTCGCCGCGACCGTCTTCTTCGGGGTGTCGATCGGCATCTACCTGCTCCTGTGGATCCTCATCCCGTCCGAGCGCTGACCGGAGGCTCCTTCCCCGCCCCGATGTCGCTCCCACCAGGGAGGATGGGGGGATGAGCAATGTGCTCGAGCGGTTCGGTCCTGCGACGCAGGACTGGTTCCGCGGCGCCTTCGCCGAGCCCACCCCCGCCCAGCTCGGCGCGTGGGATGCGATCTCGCACGGCAAGCACGCCCTCGTGGTGGCGCCGACCGGGTCGGGCAAGACGCTCTCGGCGTTCCTGTGGGCGATCGATCGGGTCTTCCGAGAGAAGGATGCCTCGCCGCCCGCCGCCGCAGGCGGGCGAGCCCCCGCAGGTCGCCGCCGGGCTGCCGAGCCAGCTGCCTCCCCGACGCGCATCCTGTACATCTCGCCGCTGAAGGCGCTCGGCGTCGACGTGGAGCGCAACCTGCGCTCGCCCCTCGTCGGCATCGGCCAGTCGGCGCGTCGACTGGGGATCACGGTGCCCGGGGTGACAGTCGGCGTCCGCTCGGGCGACACGACCTCGTCCGACCGGCGCAAGCTCGTGACCGCGCCGCCCGACATCCTCATCACGACTCCGGAGTCGCTCTACCTGATGCTCACGAGCCAGGCCGGCGAGACGCTCAAGCACGTCCACACCGTGATCATCGACGAGGTCCACGCGGTTGCGGCCACCAAACGCGGCGCTCACCTCGCGGTGAGCCTGGAGCGCCTCGACGCGCTCCTCGAGACACCCGCCCAGCGCATCGGCCTGTCCGCGACGGTGCGCCCGATCGACGAGGTGGCGCGATTCCTCGGGGGCTCGGCGCCGGTCGAGATCGTGGCGCCGCCGGCGACCAAGACGTTCGACCTCACGGTCGTCGTGCCCGTCGACGACATGCTCAACCCGCCGCCCCCGCCCGGAGCCATCGTCGAGGCCGCGAAACCGGATCCGAATGCGGAGATCGAGGCGGATGCCCCCGCCGACGAGGACTGGTTCGGCGACGGCGGCGGGTCGACCCGTTCGCCGAGTCCCGGGAGCACCGAAGCGACCGGCTCCCTGTGGCCGCACGTCGAGGAGGCCATCGTCGACCGCATCCTGCAGCACCGGTCCACGATCGTCTTCTCCAATTCGCGGCGCCTGGCCGAGCGGCTGACCGGGCGGCTCAACGAGATCTACGCCGAGCGCTTCGGACTCGAAGTGCCCGACCCGGCGATCCCCGCCGCGATGATGGCCCAGGCCGGCATCAGCGCCGGGACGGACCCGATCCTGGCGAAGGCGCACCACGGGTCCGTCTCGAAGGAGCAGCGCGCGCTCGTCGAAGAGGAGCTGAAGGCGGGAGTGCTCCGCTGCGTCGTCGCCACCAGCAGTCTCGAGCTCGGCATCGACATGGGAGCGGTCGACCTCGTCATCCAGGTCGAAGCTCCCCCGAGCGCGGCGTCCGGCCTGCAGCGCATCGGGCGAGCGGGTCACCAGGTCGGAGAGATCAGCCGTGCCGCCCTGTTCCCGAAGCATCGCGGCGACGTGCTGCACACCGCCATCGTCACCGAGCGGATGCTGGCCGGGCAGATCGAGGCGATCTCGGTGCCGCAGAATCCGCTCGACATCCTCGCGCAGCAGACGGTGGCGGCATCCGCTCTCGGCCCGGTAGATGTCGAGGGCTGGTTCGAGACGGTCAAGCGCAGCGCGCCGTTCCGCACGCTTCCGCGGTCGGCGTACGAGGCGACGCTCGACCTGCTCGCCGGCCGCTTTCCTTCCGACGAGTTCGCCGAGCTGCGCCCGCGCGTCGTCTGGGACCGCGACAAGGGCCTGCTGACGGGTCGGCCGGGCGCCCAGCGCATCGCCGTCACGAGCGGCGGCACGATCCCCGACCGCGGGCTTTTCGGCGTCTTCATCGCGGGCGAATCGCAGAACGCGCGGGTCGGCGAGCTCGACGAGGAGATGGTCTACGAGTCGCGCGTCAACGACGTGTTCACCCTCGGCACGACGAGCTGGCGCATCGTCGAGATCACGCACGATCGCGTGAACGTCCTGCCCGCCTACGGGCAGCCCGGCAAGCTCCCGTTCTGGCACGGCGACGGGCTCGGCCGCCCGGCCGAGCTCGGCGAGGCGCTCGGCCGCTTCTCGCGCGAAGTGTCGGCCGCCACCCCTGCGAAGGCGCGGGATCGGCTGCGCGAGGCCGGGCTCGACGACAACGCCTCGGTCAACCTGCTCGCCTATCTGGCCGAGCAGCGCGAGGCCACCGGAACGCTCCCCACCGATACATCCCTGACGGTCGAGCGCGGGCGCGATGAGGTCGGCGACTGGCGAGTCATCCTGCATTCCCCGTATGGAATGAAGGTCCACGGACCCTGGGCCCTGGCGGTCAATGCACGGATCCGCGAGCGCCTCGGTGTCGAGGGCTCCGCCGTGGCGAGCGACGACGGGATCATCGCGCGGGTTCCGGATGCCGCGGCCGAGCCGCCGGGCGCCGAGCTGTTCGTGTTCGAGCCGGACGAGCTCGAACAGATCGTGATCGACGAGGTCGGGGGCTCCGCCCTCTTCGCCTCCCGCTTCCGCGAGTGCGCCGCTCGGGCGCTGCTCATGCCGCGGATGAATCCGAACCGCCGTTCGCCGCTGTGGCAGCAGCGTCAGCGCTCCGCCCAGCTGCTCGAGGTGGCACGCCGGTACCCGACATTCCCGATCATCCTCGAGACGCTCCGCGAAGTGCTCCAGGACGTGTATGACGTTCCCGCCCTCCTGGGCATCGCACGCAGCATCGGCGACCGTCGCATCCGGCTCATCGAGACCACGACCACCTCGCCCTCGCCCTACGCGCGGGACCTGCTGTTCGGGTACGTCGGGGCGTTCATGTACGAGGGCGACTCACCCCTGGCCGAACGCCGGGCGGCCGCGCTGTCGGTCGACCCGGCGCTGCTGAGCGAGCTGCTCGGCAAGGTCGAGATGCGCGAGCTGCTCGACCCCGAGATCATGGCGCAGTTCGAGCGGGAGGCGCAGCGACTCGATCCCGACCGTCATGCGCGCGGAGTCGAAGGAGTCGCCGACCTGCTCCGGCTGCTGGGGCCGCTCGACGCCGCGGAGGTCGCTCTGCGGCTGGAGCCATCGAATGAGGGGTCCGACCGCGACGCCGAGGCATCGGCCCACCTCAACGAGCTGATCCTCACCCGCCGCGCGGTTCCGGTGACCATCGGCGGCGTGTCGCGCGTCGCGGCCATCGAGGACGCCGGACGCCTGCGCGATGCGCTCGGCGCCGCCCTTCCGGTCGGCATCCCGAATGCGTTCCTCGAGCCCATGGCCGACCCGCTGGGCGACCTCGTCGCGCGGTTCGCCCGCACGCACGCACCGTTCCCCACGTCCGCCGTCGCCGAGCGGCTCGGCGTCGGGATCGCGGTCGCCCGGCTCACCCTGCAGCGGCTCGAGGCGCAGGGCCGCATCTCGAGCGGGTTCTTCCTGCCGGCTGCGACGACAGGGCCGGGTATCGGCGGATCCGACGAGACCGAGTGGTGCGACGCCGAGGTGCTGCGACGACTGCGGATGCGGTCGCTCGCGGCCATCCGCGGCAGCGTCGAGCCCGTCTCGCCCGAGGCGTTCGCCCGGTTCCTGCCCGTGTGGCAGCACATCGCCCGCCCGCTCGAGGGAATCGACGGCGTCGCGGCGGTCATCGAACAGCTGGCCGGAGTACCCATCCCAGCGAGCGCGTGGGAGTCCCTCGTGCTGCCGTCACGGGTCTCCGACTACACGCCGGGCATGCTGGACGAGCTCACGGCGACCGGCGAGGTGATCTGGTCGGGGCACGGCGCCCTCCCCGGTCGCGACGGGTGGATCGCCCTGCACCCTGCCGATTCCGCGCCGCTCACGCTGCAGCCTCCCGAAGAAGAACTCGTCGCCGGTTCGCTGGAGGAGCGCATCGTCGCGGCCCTGGCCGGCGGCGGCGCCTACTTCGCCGCCCAGCTGCGTCAGCTGACAGACGCCGAGAACGAGCAGTCGGTGATCGAGGCCCTGTGGAGCCTGACCTGGGCCGGCCGTGTCACCAACGACACGTTCGCGCCTGTCCGGCTGCTGCTCGGCGGCGGATCGCAGGCGCACCGCACGGCCCGGAAGACTCCGCGCGCCAGGCTGTACCGGGGCGCCACGGTGCCGCGGATGAGCTCACCACCCAGACCGCCGGCGATCGGCGGACGCTGGTCGCTGCTCGCCGCGCCGGAACCCGACCCGACTCTGCGCGCCACGGCGGCCGCGAGCCTGCTGCTCGACCGGTACGGCGTGGTCACGCGCGGCTCGGTGCAGGCCGAGGGGCTTCCCGGCGGATTCGCCCAGGCGTACCGGGTCCTCGCCGGCTTCGAGCAGGCCGGCCATTGCCGGCGGGGCTACGTGATCGAGAAGCTCGGCGCCGCGCAGTTCGCCGCATCCGCCACCGTCGATCGACTGCGCGAGTTCGCCGGACTCTCCGATCCCCCGCCGCTTCGCGCCGTGACGCTGGCGGCGACGGATCCGGCGAATCCCTACGGCGCCGCCCTGCCGTGGCCTGCGCTGGAGGGGGTCACGCATCGCCCCGGACGCAAGGCGGGCGGCATCGTCGCGATCGTCGATGGCGCGCTGGCGCTGTATCTCGAGCGCGGCGGCAAGTCCGCGCTGGCGTTCACCGACGACGAGTCTCGGCTGGCGGCCGCCGCCGTCGACCTCGTCGCCACCGCGCGTGCGCGGCGCCTCGCCACTCTCACGATCGAGCAGGTGAACGGCCTGTTCGTATACGGCACTGCCGTCGGACGTGCCTTGCGTGATGCCGGTTTCGTGGAATCTCCGCGCGGCCTCACCCTGCGTCGCTCCACGGCGGGCGACGCACTGCGGGAGTCGGCGCGTGCCTGAGGGCGACACCGTCCACCGCACCGCCGAGCGACTGAACGACGCGCTGGCCGGGAGCGAGGTGACCCGGTTCGACCTGCGCGTGCCGCAGTTGGCAACGGCCGATCTGCGCGGGATGACGGTGCACGCCGTGGTGGCGCGCGGCAAGCACCTGCTGCATCGGATCGGGGATTGGTCGCTGCACTCGCACCTGAAGATGGAGGGCGAGTGGCGTGTGTACGCCCGAGGAGAGCGGTGGCGCCGCCCGGCATTCCAGGCGCGGGCGATCGTGGGCACCGACCGTTGGGACGCCGTCGGCTTCGATCTGGCCGACATCGACCTCGTGCCGACCCGCGAGGAGGGGCGACTGGTGGACTA
>NZ_DASUNI010000021.1:0-4639 GCF_036277215.1 Microbacterium sp.
CCGACGCCGGAGGCGTCCCAGCCGGTGAAGCCCCGCCCCGCCGCATCCCACCCCACGAACGGAGCACCCGCATGACTCGCGTCCTGATCGTCGAGGACGAGCCGGATCTGGCCGATCCGCTCGCCTACCTCCTGCGCCGAGAGGGCTACGAGGTGGAGATCGCCGAGGACGGACCGTCGGCCCTGGTCGCCTATCGCGACCGCGGCGCCGACATCGTGCTGCTCGATCTGATGCTGCCCGGCATGTCCGGCACGGAGGTGTGCCGTCAGATCCGGGCCGCCTCGCGCGTGCCGATCATCATGCTGACCGCCAAGGACTCGGAAGTGGACATCGTGGTCGGGCTCGAGCTCGGCGCCGACGACTATGTGACCAAGCCCTACTCGGCGCGCGAACTGCTGGCGCGGATGCGCTCCGTTCTGCGGCGGGTGGCGCAGGTCGAGGCCGACCTCGAGGACCACATCCTCGACGGCGGGCGAGTGGTGCTCGACATCGACCGGCACACCGTGGCCGTCGACGGCCGCGAGATCAGCATGCCGCTGAAGGAATTCGAGCTCCTCGAGGTGCTGATGCGGAATGCAGGGAGGGTTCTTACCCGCGGCCAGCTCATCGATCGGGTGTGGGGGACCGACTACTTCGGCGACACCAAGACCCTCGACGTGCACATCAAGCGGATCCGCTCCCGCATCGAGCAGCACCCCAGCGAACCGTCGATGCTCATGACGGTACGAGGGTTGGGCTACCGCTTCGAGGGCTGATCGCCCAGGAGCTGCTCAGCGCGTCAGGGCAGCAGTTCGCCGTAGTAGTCGAGCGCGCCGTCGAGGACCGGCACCTCGAACAGCACGCCTTCGCCGTCGCCCGACTGGAAGAACATCGGCAGGTTCGCACCGGGCTTCGTGTCGATGCCTTCGAGCAGCAGCGGCTCGGTCTCTTCGGTGCCGAGGCTGAGGACGGTGTTCGCCGGAACCCGGATCTCCTCGGTCGACTTCGACGACCCCTCGCCGTACTCGATCGTCAGCGTGTGCGAGTCGGAGGTCTGGTTGACGATGGCGGCGACGAGGTTGCCGTCGACGCCCTCTTCGTCCGACACGATCAGGACGTTGCGCACCTGAAGCGGTCCGGAATCGGGGATGTTGACCCCGTCGGACGGCGCGTACTGGATTTGGGTGGCCTGCGTCGAGAGCATGGCGCAGCCACTCGATCCGAGGACCACGATGGCGCCTACGGCGAGGGACGCGATGAGGCGCGATTTCACGGATCCTCCAGGGACGGATGATGGCATCCCTAGCATTCTAGGGGGTCGTCGACAGCCCCGCGGAGGCGCGCGCGGGACGCGCGGAGGCGCGCGCGAGAGCGGAAGCACGCGCGCGCGAGGGGTGGGCGGCGAACCTTACCGCATGTTGGCCTGTGGTATCCTAGAGGTTGCCGAAAGGACATAACTCCATGCTTTTTGAGGTTGGCGAAACCGTCGTTTACCCGCACCACGGGGCCGCGACGATCATCGAAGTCAAAGACCGGGTCATCAAGGGCGAGACCAAGAAATATCTGAAGCTCAACGTCACTCAGGGCGATCTCATCATCGAGGTTCCCGCGGAGAATGTCGACCTCGTCGGCGTCCGCGACGTCATCGGCAAAGAGGGTCTCGACCGCGTCTTCGAGGTGCTGCGTGCACCGTTCACCGAAGAGCCCACGAACTGGTCGCGCCGCTATAAGGCGAACCTCGAGAAGCTCGCTTCGGGTGATGTCATCAAGGTCAGCGAGGTCGTTCGCGACCTGTGGCGTCGTGACCAGGACCGCGGCCTGTCAGCCGGTGAGAAGCGCATGCTCGCCAAGGCGAAGCAGATCCTCATCTCCGAGCTCGCGCTCGCAGAGAAGACCGACGAAGAGCAGGCCGGCGCCATCCTCGACGAGGTCCTCGCGTCCTGACCGCGCCCTGACGGTAGCGTGGCAGGCGTGAGCATCACGCCTGTGCCCCGCATCGCGGTGATCGTCGTCGGAGCAGGCTCGGGCACACGCCTGGGTGCAACCGTGCCGAAGGCATTCGTCGGCATCGACGAGCACACGATGCTCCGTCATGCCCTCACCCGTGTCTTCGCGGGCCCGCAGGCGCAGGTCATCGTCGTGGCTCCGGACGGACGCGAAGGCGACGCACTCACCGACGCCCTCGCCGCGGCCGGTGACCGTCGAGACCTGGTCACCGTGGTGACGGGCGGCTCGAGCCGACAGGCATCCGTCGCGGCGGGCATCGACGCGCTGTGGGGAGACGTCGAGGTGGTGCTCGTCCACGACGCCGCGCGGGCGCTGACCCCGCCCGATGTGTTCGAGCGGGTCGTCGCCGCCGTCGACGCCGGAAACGCCGGTGCCATCCCGGCGCTGCCCGTCATCGACACCATCAAGCGGGTCGAGCGGGACCGTGTCGTGTCGGCCGTCGATCGGGCCGAGCTCTCGGCGGCTCAGACTCCTCAGGGCTTCCGGCGCAGCATCCTGGTGTCCGCCTACGGGTCCGCGGATCAGGAGTACACCGACGATGCGGCCCTGGTGGCGGCAGCGGGCCACGACGTTGCGGTCGTCGAGGGCGACGCGCTCGCGTTCAAGATCACGACACCCGCCGACCTCGAGCGTGCCCGGTCGCTTGCGGCGCGGCATCCGCTCTCTCCCTCGATCGCACGCCTCGACAACCCGCCGGCCGTTCCGCGCGTCGGGGTGGGGACCGACGTGCACGCGTTCGGAGGCGACGGATCGCTCTGGCTGGCCGGCCTGGAATGGCCCGGCGAGCCGGCGTTGTCTGGGCACTCCGACGGCGATGCGGTCGCGCATGCGATCGTCGATGCGCTTCTGTCGGCCGCGGGACTCGGCGACATCGGGACGCACTTCGGCACCGACCACCCCGAGTACGCCGGCGCTCACGCCGAGGTGTTCCTCAGCCGAACCGCTGCCCTGCTGGGCGAGGCGGGGTGGCGGGTGGGCAACGTCGCCGTCCAGGTGCAGGCGAACCGGCCGCGCTTCGCGGCGCGGCGCGCGGAGGCCGAGGCGGTGCTGTCTGCCGCACTGGGCGGCGCGCCGGTATCGGTGTCGGCGACGACGACCGATGGCCTCGGCTTCCCGGGCCGCGGCGAGGGCGTCGCCGCGTTCGCCATGGCTTTGGTGACACCCGCCTGAGACGGGCGGGCGGCGCGGCGCTGTGCGGCTCTGTGCGCTCTACGGTCAGAGCGTGCGCGTCATGAATACCGAGAACGGGTCGTCGGTGTATCCCTCGAACGGGCCGCACCGCGTGAAGCCCTCGCTCTCGTACAGGCGCTGCGCGGGCACGAAGTCGTCGGGGCTGCCGGTCTCGAGCCACAGGCTCTTCATGCCGCGCTCCCGGGCCGCCGCCATGATGTGCAGCAGGATCGCGCGCCCGATACCGCTGCCGCGGAAGCGGTCGTCGACCCGCATCGACTTCAGTTCGCCGCGCTCGGCGTCGATCTGCTTCAGCGCGCCGATGCCCGCGAGCTCTCCGCCGATCCACGCCGACCAGAACGTGATCGACGGATGCCGGAGGGCGTCCAGATCGAGCGCGTGCACGCTTTCGGGCGGCGACGTGTCGTGCATGCCCTCGAGGTGCCGGGCGATGAGCGTGCGGATGGCGTCGCCGCTGAGGTCGTCGACGCGGATCTCGATGCTCGGCATGCTCAGCCCTCCACCGCGAACGGGACGGGATCCCGCGGTGCCCGCGATCCCCACGCGAGCAGTGCCAGACCGGCGGCGAGCACGGCGAGCCCCAGGATCGCGAGCAGCGAGAGCCGCTCGCCGAGCACGACGATGCCCAGGATGCTGGCGGTCAGCGGCTCGCCGAGGGTGAGCGTCGCGGCAGTCGCGGCGGTGAGCCCGCCGAGTCCCCACGTGAACATCACGTAGGCGATCGAGATCGTCGCGATGCCGAGCCACAGCGCCATGATGAGCCCGGACGTCGTGGACAGCCAGCCGAGGTCGACGAACGGGAGCACGAGAGCCGACAGGACGGCTGAACTCGCGCCCATCGCCCCGACGACCGTGAAGGGATCCCAGCCCTGATCGAGCAGTCGGCGCTGCACGTTGGCGATGACCGCGAAGGTCGCGCCGGCGCCGACGCTGCCCAGAAGACCCACCGGGTCGGTGCCGCCTGCACCGCCGGCCTCTCCGCCGAAGCCGAGCAGCACGACGCCGACGGTCGCGAGCGCGGTCGCCGTCATCCAGGTGCTGCTGGGCACGCGGCGGGTCAGCCCCCATTCGAGGAGCCCCGCCAGGATGGGCGCCGACCCCAGCGCGACGACGGTTCCGACCGCGACGCCGTTGCGCTCGGTGCCGAGGAAGAACAGCGGCTGGTACAGCGCCAGACAGAAGCCGGTCAGCACCATGAGCGCGAGTGACCGGATGCCGGTCTTCGACAGGCTCAGGGACCGAGGCGGCGCGATGGTGGACCGGCGCGCGTGCCGTCGGGCGAGCGAGAACGCGAGAATCGCGAGTCCCGTGCCGCCGATCACCAGTCGAACGGCGCCGACGGAGAGCGGAGTCGTGTCGTCCGGCCCGAGCGCCATCGACGTGCCGGTCGTACCGAACAGCAGCGCAGCGGCGAGGACGGCGAGGACGTGAAGCACCATCCAGTTCTACAGGCAGACCGCCC
>NZ_DASUNI010000022.1:0-5003 GCF_036277215.1 Microbacterium sp.
CTCCTTGGGTTCTGGTTCGGTGGGCATATCCGAGCGCAGCGTGACTGGATCACTAGTGAGAACTGATGGCGCCTCCCTATAACCCGGCTACGGCATTCGCAAATTGGAGAAAACGGGCGCCGTCCTCTGTGCTGCTGCGACTGTGTCGATCGTTCGGCATGCGCAATACATGACAATTAGATTGAACTAGCGGAGCCTGGTGGTGGGTCCATTTCTGAGTCATCAGGTTTGACCCGCGCTCTCAACCGAGCACCTGCGCGAGATCCTCCAGCGCTCGCATGCGGTCGACGCCGACGGGTGTCAGCACGACGGTGGTTGCCCCGGCGGCATGCCGGGCGGCGATGCCCGCGCGTACCTCTTCCGGTGTCCCCGCGAGTGCGAGCGACCCGATCCACTCGTCAGGGATCCGCGAGGCGAACTCGGCCGCGTCGGCCGAGGCGCGGCGCAGCGCGGCCAGCTCCGAGGCGAATGGGAGGGGAGCGATGTGCGGCTGCCAGTCGGCTTCGCCGACCACCGCGAGGCCGGGCCGCACGAGGTCGCGCGCCGCGCGCGCGTCCTCGGCGACGGCGGCGAGGTCGTATGTGATCACCAGCGGAGCGGAGCTCGTCCGCCGCCGCTGAACCAGCTCGACAGACGCCGCGATGTATTCGGGGCTCGCCGGCTCAGCGAGAACCACGCCTGCGGCGATCTCGCCCGCGGCGACGAGCGACTTCGGTCCGCGCACGCCGAGGACGATGGGCGGTACGACGTCGGGGCGTTCCGCGAACGGCGAGATGTTCGCGTCGAGATGAGCAGTCGCCGCGACGGGCTCGCCGCGCAGCAGCTTGTCGAACGCCTCGGTGTACTCGCGAAGGAACGAGAGCGGCCGGCTGCGCCATGCGCCCGCCTCGCGCATCCACTCCGGCATGCCGTGTCCCAGCCCGACGGTGAGCCGGTGCGGATGCAGCTGCGCGAGCGTCGAGATCTCCATCGCCGCGAATGCCACGTTCCGTGCACCGGCAGGCAGGATGCCGATTCCGACGGTGATGTGCGATGTCACAGCGAGCACCGTGGCGGCCTGCGCGATTCCGCCGCGGAAGCCGAGATCCTCGACGACCCAGAGCTCATCGAATCCGAGGTGCTCGGCTCGGCGGGCGAACTCCACGACCTGGCCCGCAGGCAGGTCGCGGGGCAGCAGTATTCCGACGCGGCGGTCGCGCGATGTCGTCATGGATCGGCCTTTCGAGGATTTCCAACAGCGTCGCCCGTCCGTGACGCGCAGGCGCGTCCGGGGTCTCCAAGTCTGTCACCGGGCGCAGAGGCCCTCGATGAGAGCAGGCACCGCGTCCCGGCATGATGGGGGAGTGACCCGCCGCCGCATGCCGACCTGGATCGCGCTCGGCGGCGCTGCGCTGGTGGGGGTGCTCACCGCCGTGCAGGCCCGCATCAACGGGCAGCTGGGTGTGCGGCTCGGTGACGGACTCGTCGCGGCGGCGATCTCGTTCGGGACGGGCCTGTTGATTCTGATCGTCCTGTCGGCGGCGCTGCCGTCGGGTCGCCGAGGATTCACGGCACTCGCGACCGGCGTCCGTGCGCGCCGCATCCCGTGGTGGATGCTCGCCGGCGGCGCCGCCGGAGCACTCACCGTCGCGACGCAGGGGATCGCCGTCGGCATCATCGGCGTCTCGCTGTTCACCGTGGGAGTCGTCGCCGGGCAGGCGATGTGCGGGCTGATTCTCGATCGGATCGGGTACGGCCCGGCCGGCGTCGTCGCCGTCACGCTGCCGCGGGTCGCGGGCGGTGCCCTTGCGCTGCTCGCGGTCGGCATCGCGCTCGCCGGCGACGGGCTGAGCGGCATCCCGCTCTGGATGCTCGTCCTCCCGCTCGCGACCGGCATCGGCATCGCGTGGCAGCAGGCCACGAACGGACGCCTGAATCAGCGCGTCGGAACGCCGCTGACCGCGACTCTCGTCAACTTCATCGGGGGGACGATCATCCTGGTCGGGGCGGCCGCGGTCCACGTGGCCGTCGTCGGGATGCCCGCGCAGGTTCCGGGAGAGGCGTGGCTCTACCTCGGCGGCGTGACCGGAGTGATCTACATCATCCTGTCTGCGGCGCTGGTCACCCACACGGGGGTGCTGCTGCTCGGCCTCGGCGTGGTCGTCGGCCAGCTGCTGACGTCATTCGCCCTCGACACGCTGTGGCCGACGCCGGCGAGCCCCGGCATCCTTCAGGCGATCACGATGGTCGTCGTGGCCCTGCTGTCGGTGGTGGTCGCCACGAGGCCGTGGCGGCGACTGCGTCGGTAGCGCTCAGGCTTCGTGATCGTCGGTGTGCGAGCGGCCGCTCTTGGGCTTCTCGGCGGGAAGCCGAGACACGTGGTGGCGGGCGTCGACCGCCTTCAGCCGACCGGGTCGCGACCTGGGCGGCTTGCCTCCGACGTACAGCCAGCCCAGCAGCTCCTCGTTCTTGCCCAGGCCGTGCAGCTTCGCCACCGGCTTGCTGCGGGTGTAATCGCCGGTGCGCCACAGCACGCCCCAGCCGGCCTCGTCCAGAAGCAGGCTCAGCACGTGCGCCACACCCGAGGCGACGGCCTCCTGCTCCCACCGGGGCACCTTGCTCTTGCGGTAGCTCGCCACCACCGCGATCAGCAGCGGCGCCCGCAGCGGCTTGGACGAAGAGCCCTTGTGGCCGTCCGCCTTGTTGATTGCCCGGCCGAGGCGCACACGGTCGGAGCCGCGCAGCTCGATGAGCCGCCAGGGCCGCAGCGACGAGTGATCGGCCACCCGCCCGGCGGCGGACACCAGGGTCAGCAGCTCGGCGTGCGTGGGTGCGGCATCCGTCACCTTCGACCAGGAGCGGCGGCGGCGGACGGCGTCCAGCGCTGAGGTCATGCGCCTGTGTCGGGTGTGAACTCCAGCGCGATCGAGTTCATGCAGTAGCGGTCCCCGGTGGGCGTTCCGACACCGTCCGGGAAGACGTGGCCCAGGTGCGAGCCGCACGTCGCGCAGCGCACCTCGGTGCGCAGCATCCCGTACGTGTGGTCTTCGATCAGCTCGACGGCCTCGGGCCGGACGGACTCGTAGAAGCTCGGCCACCCGCAGTGCGAGTCGAACTTCGTGCCGCTCTGGAACAGCTCCGCGCCGCATGCCCCGCAGGTGTACAGACCCGCGCGACTCTCATCGAGGAGCTCACCGGTCCACGCGCGCTCGGTCGCGGCTTCGCGCAGCACCTGGTACTTGTCGGGGCCGAGCTCGGCGCGCCACTCTTCGTCGGTCTTTTCGACGCTGTAGGTCATGGAGTCCTCCTTCACCAGGTTCCATTCTCGCCCACGGACTGTCGGGCAGGTCTCGTGTGCCCTCGGGCCGACCCCGAGAATAGGACGATGGATGCCGCCGCCGCCGTCGCCGAGCGATACGGGCGGTTCGCCGGCCAGGAGGCACCCGGACGCTCGGCGCTCTATGCCGAGTGGGCGCGAGGAGTCGAAGCCGACCCCGCGGTTCAGGCGATCCTGGCGCGCATCCCGGACACCCACCGTCAGCCGCCGCTCGTCTTCGCCGTCACGCGAATGCTGGGTGCCGAGGAGGGGCCCTACGGCAGCTGGGCGGAGTGGTTGCGCGCGCACGCGGATGCGGTCGTCGACGAATGCTCGCGGCGGAGTGTGCAGACCAACGAGCCGCTGCGGTGTGCGGCGCTGCTGCCCGCGCTGAGCGGCATCCCGGGTCCGCTCGCCCTTCTCGAGGTCGGCGCGAGCGCCGGTCTCTGCCTGTACCCCGACCGTTACTCGTACCGCTACCGGGGTGGTCCCGACCTCGACCCGTCCGACGGGGCCTCGAGGGTCGTGCTGGAGTCTTCTGTCACCGGGAACCCCCCAATGCGGATGCCGGAGGTGGTGTGGCGCGCCGGCCTCGACCTCGTGCCGCTCGACGCCGCCGACCCGGAGGATCGGCGATTTCTGCTGAGCCTCGTGTGGCCGGGGGAGGAGGGTCGCGTCGCACGCATCGAGGCGGCGCTGGACATCGTCGCGGCCGACCCGCCGCTGCTGATGCGCGGCGACGCGACGGACGCCGGCGTGCTCGAGTCGCTGGCGGCGCAGGCGCCGGCCGGCGTGACGCTGGTGGTGACGACGCCCGGTGTGCTGCCGCACATCTCGCGGGCCGGACGGGAACGACTCTTCGCAATCCTCGGGGGGCTGGATGCGGTGTGGGTCTCGATCGACCCGCCGGGGCTGCACGATCGATGGCAGCCGCCCGTGGATCCGGCGACGTGGGGCGGCTTCGTGCTCGGCAGGGACCGCGTCCCGCTGGCGGCCGTCGACCCGCTCGGCGCATCCGTGGAGTGGCGCGCGGGATCGGCGGTGGTGCCGCGCTAGCGTGAGCGCGTGCCCCTCAGCGACCGCGACCGCGCCATCCTCGAGTTCGAGGCGGAATGGCGGCGGCACGCAGGTGCGAAGGAGGAGGCGATCCGCGCAGACCTCGGGCTGTCGCCGGCCCGCTACTACCAGCTGCTCGGCCGGCTCATCGACACGACCGACGCGCAGGAGCACGACCCGATGCTCGTCAAGCGGCTGCGCCGCATCCGCGACGCGCGGCAGCAGGCCCGTCTCTCCCGGGCCTCCGGCTCGCCCCGCTGAGCGCGGCACTGCCGGGTCGCGGCGCAGCGCGGTCCGCAAGGGGCAGGCCTTCCTTGCGGGTACCATCGGGGGGTGCCGAGAACGACCTTCCCGCGGGATCGCTTCGACGACCTTCCCGCGGATGTGGGCCGGGTCGGTGCACATCGAGCCGAGAACCCGCGGATGCGCGGGTGGGTCGTGTTCCTCTGGGCGGCGCTTGCGACGATCGTGCTGGTCGCGCTCGGCATCTTCGGCACACTGCTTGTCACGGGACGGGTCGCGCTGTTCCCGACCCCGGAGCCGACCGTCGCACCGCTGCCGATCGTCACGCCGGTCGTGGACACGACCTACGAGGTCCTGGTCCTGAATGCGACGCCCGAGCCGGGGCTGGCCACGCAGATGAAGGACGTCG
>NZ_DASUNI010000023.1:0-8589 GCF_036277215.1 Microbacterium sp.
GTCGGGTGCGGCTCCTGCTGCGCCGGCCGCGGCCGCTGCTGCCGCTGGGGTGCCCGCCGCGGCAGCAGAGGCTGCCGCCACACCGGCTCCCGCCTCCGCGTCTCCGGTCGTTGCAGCACCTGCGGCCGCGGTCACGCCCGCGCCTACCGCTGCGGCCACGCCTGCTCCCGCCGCGCCAGCGGCTCCGACCCCCGCAGCTGCTCCCGCTGCGGTCGAGGCTGCGCCGGCCCCGACCGGTCCGGTCACGCTCCAGCACATGCGCGATGCCTGGCCCGAGGTTCTCGGACGACTCGAAGACATCAGCCGCTCCTCCTGGCTGCTCGCCTCGGGCGCCCGCGTGGCGGAGCTCAAGGGCGACGTGCTCACGCTCTCGTTCCAGAGCCAGGCCGACGTCGCGCAGTTCAAGAAGCTGTCGGCGGGCGCCGGCCCCAGTGAAGACCTTCGGCAGGCGATCCTGGCGGTCCTCGGCGTCCGAGTGAAATATCTCGCCAAGCACGACAGCGAGTCCGGTCCTGCTGCGCCCGCCGATGCAGCTCCGACGCCGTCGCCGGGACCCGCACCCGAACCCCCGGCGTCGCGGCCCGCACCCGCCGGCGCCGCCCGGCAGGCCGCCGCAGCCCCCGTCACCGAATGGGTCGTCGCGTCGATCCCCAGCGACGCGGACGCGCCGCCGGCGGACGATCCCGAGCCCCCGGCATCCGTCGCGCAGTTCGCCGTCGACGACGAGCCTGAAGAGGCCGGCGACACGGCGCGGTCCCGCGTCGCGACCCTCGCACCGCCACGCGAGGGCGAGGTGCTGCCGGCCGCAGACGTCGAGCCGTCGATCGAGCCGGATGACGAAGGCGACGTCGAGATGGAAGACGAGACCGATGCACCGGTACCGCCCGTCGTCGCACCTCCGCTGCCCAGCGCTGCCACGCGACCGGCGCCGGGAGGCGCGCAGCGTTACGGCGAAGCCGTCGTGCGCCAGGTGCTCGGCGCCCGATTCGTGCGGGAAGAGCCCTACGAGCCGCCCACGAGGTTCAGCTAGGCCATGTACGACGGCATCGTCCAAGATCTGATCGATGAGTTCGGGCGCCTACCGGGCATCGGACCCAAGTCGGCGCAGCGCATCACCTTCCACATCCTCCAGACACCGACCTTCGACGTGTCCCGGCTCGCACAGCTGCTCGCCGAAGTGCGCGAGAAGGTGCGGTTCTGCGAGATCTGCGGCAACGTGTCCGAGCAGGATCGCTGCGGCATCTGCCGCGATCCGCGACGCAACCCGGCGGTGATCTGCGTCGTCGAAGACGCCAAGGACGTCGCGGCGATCGAACGCACCCGTGAGTTCCGCGGGCTGTACCACGTGCTGGGCGGCGCCATCAGTCCGATCGCCGGGATCGGCCCTGAAGACCTGCGCATCACACAGCTGATGCAGCGGCTGGCCGACGGCACCGTCCAAGAGGTGATCCTCGCCACCAACCCGAACCTCGAGGGCGAGGCGACCGCGACCTATCTCAGCCGCCTGCTGCACACCCTCGAGATCGCGGTCACACGGCTCGCATCGGGGCTGCCCGTCGGCGGCGATCTGGAGTACGCCGATGAGGTCACGCTCGGGCGCGCTTTCGAAGGCCGTCGCGCGGTGTGATGACAGCGGCGATGCAGCGCTTCGGGGTGCGCGGATGGATCCTCTTCGCCGCGATGGCGGTGCTGTGGGGCATGCCGTACCTGTTCATCAAACAGGCCGTCGACTCGTATTCCCCGGCATCCGTCGTCGCCGGGCGCACACTTCTCGGCGCGTTGCTGCTGCTTCCGTTCGCCCTGCGTCAAGGCGCGCTGCGACCGGCATTCGCCAAGATCGGCTGGGTGCTGCTGTTCGGCGCGATCGAGATGGCCGGGCCGTTCCTGCTGCTCGGGCACGCCGAGCAGACGCTCCCCTCCGGGCTGACCGGACTGCTGGTCGCGACCGTCCCGCTTTTCGCCGCGATCATCGCGTTCACCGGCGGTGACCGCGCGATCCTCAAGCCCGCTCGCACGACCGGCCTGATCGTCGGCTTCGTCGGGGTCGGCATCATCGTCGCCGGTCCGGGCATCGCCAGCGGCGGTACGGTCGGCCTGATCGCGGTGGGCGAGGTGCTGCTGGTCGCGGTCTGCTACGCCATCGCCCCGTTCATCGTCGCCCGCCAGCTCAAGGGCGTGCCGGCACTGGGGACGGTGACGCTCTCGCTCGGCGCGGTGGGCCTGTTCTACCTCCCGATCGCGTTCCTCACCCAGCACGAGGTGCCGACCGCGCAGAGCACGTTCGCGCTGGTCGCGCTCGCCGTGCTGTGCACCGCCGTGGCCTTCATCGTCTTCTTCGCCCTCATCGACCACGTCGGGCCGGCGCGCGCACCGCTGTTCACCTACGTCAACCCGGTGGTGGCGGTCATCCTGGGGGTGATCGTGCTCGGCGAGGAGGTCACGCTGGGCCTGGTGATCGGCTTCCCTCTCGTGATCCTCGGCTGCTGGCTCGCGGCGACCGGCGGAACGGTTCGGGCACGCGCGCCGGCTGAGGAACTGCCGCCGGTCTCACCGGGCTGAGGACGTCTCAGCGCAGCACTTCGACCAGCACGATCCACGACACGAGCAGCGTCGCAGTGATGGCCACCAAACCCCCCGCCGCGGCGAGGTAGAGCCCGGACGGATGTCCGAGCAGAACCGCACCGCCCGCCGCGAGGTAGGCCGCGATCGGCAGGAATCCCAGCACCGACTTGGCGAACCGAGCACGATCCTCCGTGGCGGGGTCGGTGGCGATCACCCGCGTGGCGTTCACCTGGAAGATGCCGGCGCCGATCGTGCACGCGACCACGATCCAGCCGTACCACTCCGCTCCGATGGCGGGGACCAGTCCGAGCGCGGACACCATGAGAGCGAGCACCAGAGCCGCGATCGCTGCGGCCAGGCGAGCCGTGAGCGTTCGCGCCGCGATGATCTCCTTGATGTTCACACTCGCCGCGACGATCACGAGACCGGCGAGAGCGGCAGCCGCCCCGACGATCGCCACGTTGAATTCGGACCACAACTCGAGCTCCTCCACCATGTTCGGGATGCTATCGCGGCCGGTCCCGTCACCCGGGAGGCACGATGCCCCTGGCGAGGACGCCCGGTGACGGGGCACGATGGTTCACAGTTCACACCGGCGTGGAAGAAGGCCTCATGGATGCGACCCCCAGCCCGACGCACCGGACGGTGGCCCTCGTGGGCGGGCCCGGCTCCGGCAAGACGACCCTCGCGGAGGGGCTCCTGTTCCGCGCCGGGGTCATCCCGCGCAGGGGAACCATCGAGCAGGGCACGACCGTGTGCGATTCCGACCCAGAGGAGATCGCGCGGCAGACGACCCTGGGCATCTCGCTCGCGTACCTGACGTGGACCGGCCCCGACGGTGTCGAAAGGCCCATCACGCTCATCGACGCGCCCGGTCATCCCGACTTCGTGGGCGGCGTCGACACCGCCTTGGCGGTCGCGGATGTCGCAGCCGTGGTCGTCAGCGCGGTCGACGGAGTCACCGCCGGAACGCGCGCGGTGTGGGCGGCGGCGAAGGCGGCGGGCGTGCCGCGCGTCGTGATCGTCACACAAGAGGATCGTGCCCGCGCGGACTTCCGGCGGGTGCTCGGGCAGCTGCGCGCGACGTTCGGCGCCCACCTGTGGCCTTTGGAGCTGCCGCTCGGCGAGGAGCAGGACTTCCATGCCGTGGCCGACGTCCTGAGCGAGCATGCACTGGTCTACGACGACACGGGGCACCACCACGAGGAGCCGCTTCCGGCCGGCGTCGAGGCGGAGGAGCACGACCTCCACGTGAGCGTGACCGAGGAGATCGTGTCGCACGACGACGCCCAGCTCGAGGCGTACCTGGAGGGCAACGAACCCTCGGCCGAAGAGCTCGAGCGGACGCTCGCTTCCGAGGTCGCGACGGGTGAGGCGGTGCCGGTCCTGCTGTGCTCGGGTTTCACCGGCACCGGTGTCGACCGCGTCGCCGATCTGCTGTTCGCGCTGGCGCCCTCGGCGCGTGACCACGACAGCCGGATCGTGATCGGCGGCACGGCGGAGGGAGAGGGAGGCAACGAGGTCAGCGTCGCCCCGAATCCCGACGGCGATACGGTCGTGCACGTCTTCCGTACTGTGGCCGATCCGTTCGTGGGCCAGATCGCCATGCTCAAAGTGCTGTCGGGGACCCTGCGTCCGAGCGATCGGCTGCGCAACGCAACGACCGGAACGGAAGAGCGGATGCCGGCACTCTTCCGGTTGCGCGGCGCGCAGCACCTGCCCGTCGACGCCCTCCGCACCGGCGAAGTCGGTGCGGTCGCCAAGCTGGTGGGTTCGCCGTCCGGGTCGCTGCTGTGGTCGCGCGCTCAGGGGAGCGCCCGACCCGCTCCGCTGCCGCGCCGGCACCCGGTCTACGCCGTCAGTCTCGCCCCGGCGACGCAATCGGACGACGCCAAGCTGTCGACCGCGCTGGGGCGGCTCCTGGCCGAGGACTCGACCCTTCGCATCGACCGGGCGGGCGGCGAGACGCTGCTGCGCGGACTGGGGGAGACGCACGTCGCGGTCGCCGTCGAACGGCTCGCGCGTGTGCTGGGGGTCACCGTCACCACCGGACCGGCCCCCGTCGCGTACCGCGAGACGATCGCGAGAGCCGCACAGGCGGAGGGCAAGCTGAAGAAGCAGTCCGGCGGTCACGGCCAGTTCGCAGTGGTGCAGCTGCGGGTGAGCCCGCTCCCTCCCGGCGGCGGCTTCGAGTTCGTCGACGCCGTCGTGGGCGGCTCGGTGCCTCGGACCTACATTCCCGCGGTGGAGAAAGGTGCCCGCGACGCCCTCGCCGCGGGCGGACCGCAAGGCCACCCGGTGGTCGACGTGCGCGTCGAGCTGTACGACGGCAAGTCGCACTCGGTGGACTCCTCGGAGATGGCCTTCCGCACTGCGGCGTCGCTGGGGGTCAAGGCGGCGCTGGCCGATGCCGGATCCATCGTGCTCGAGCCGGTGTCGATCGTCACCATCACCGTTCCCGCCGACCTGCAGGGGCCGGTCCTGACCGACCTGTCGTCGCGGCGCGCACACGTCAACGCCACCGAGTCCACCGACGACGGCGGCACCCGCATCGTGGCCAGCGTGCCGGAGGCCGAGCTCGGGCGATACGTGCTCGAGCTGCGGTCCCTGACGGGCGGGCAAGCGGAGCTGACCATCACGCCCGATCGCTACGAGCGCGCGCCGAGCACGACGAAGAGCTAGATCCCCGGCCTGCTCTGGCGCGCTCGACGCATGGCGGGGTCGGCATGGCGGCATCCGTAAGATGGTGCGTTGGGCGCGGCATCCGATCGCCCGTTCGCAACCACATGCGCGTCACTCCGGTGGCGCTCCCGGGAGTTTCATCGTGGCGTTGTTCGTGCAGAAGTACGGCGGTTCGTCGGTCGCCGACGCGGAGAGCATCAAGCGCGTCGCGAAGCGGATCGTCGACACGCGCCGCGCCGGGCACGATGTCGTCGTTGCGGTCAGCGCGATGGGCGACACGACCGACGAGCTGCTCGACCTCGCTGCGCAGGTCGCGCCGATCCCCGCCCCGCGCGAGCTCGACATGCTGCTCTCGAGCGGCGAGCGCATCGCGATGGCGCTGCTGGCCATGGCGATCCACTCGATGGGATTCGAGGCGCGGTCGTTCACCGGCTCGCAGGCGGGGATGATCACGGATGCCACCCACGGCGCGGCGCGGATCGTCGACGTCACCCCGATCCGGCTGCGTGAGGCGCTCGACGAGGGTGCGATCGTCATCGTCGCCGGCTTCCAGGGCTTCAACCGCGACACCCGCGACATCACCACCCTCGGCCGGGGCGGGTCCGACACGACCGCCGTCGCGCTCGCTGCTGCGCTCCAGGCGGATGTGTGCGAGATCTACAGCGACGTGGACGGCATCTTCACCGCCGACCCGCGCGTGGTGCCGCGTGCCCAGAAGCTCACCCACGTGTCGAGTGAAGAGATGCTCGAGCTCGCCGCCAACGGCGCCAAGGTCCTGTACATCCGGGCCGTCGAGTACGCCCGGCGGCACGGCGTGCTGATCCACGCGCGATCCACATTCAGCTCGGGTGAGGGCACCTGGGTGCTGGGGCCGGGCATGGCGCTGCCGTCCGGCGCAGAAGGAGAAGAGATGGAAGAGCCGATCGTCGCGGGAGTCGCGACCGACCTGAGCCAGGCCAAGATCACCATCATCGGCGTGCCGGATGTCCCGGGCAAGGCGGCGGAGATCTTCAAGATCGTGGCCAAATCCGGGGCGAACGTAGACATGATCGTGCAGAACGTGTCCGCCGCCGCGACCGGGCGCACCGACATCTCGTTCACGCTGCCCAAGGAGGACGCCGCCACCGCGCTGCGCGCGCTCGCCGGCGACCAGGCCGAGGTGGGCTTCGAAAGCCTGGTGCACGACGACCAGATCGGCAAGCTCTCGGTCGTCGGGGCCGGGATGCGCACGCACTCCGGCGTGTCCGCCACTCTGTTCGAGGCGCTGAGCGTCTCCGGCATCAACATCGAGATGATCTCCACGAGTGAGATCCGCATCTCCGTGGTGGTGCGCGGCGACGACCTGGCCGAGGCCGCCCGCGTCGTGCACACCGCGTACGGCCTGGACGGCGACGCGGAGGCGGTCGTCCACGCCGGCAGCGGTCGCTGACTCTCAGTCCGACTCCAGCAACCCTCGCTAGCCTCGGCGTGTCGAGGGGGACGCAGTGGCGCGCAGGACGCTTTCCACCCGAGCTCGCTGGCTCTGGGGCATCGGGGCGGCTGTGGTGATCGCCGGAGTGGTCGTCGGCGGGCTGGTGTTCCAGCCCTGGCTCCTCTTCATCGATGTGCGCGTCGACGATGAGATACCGGCCACCGCAGCCACAGCCGAGCCGACGGCCGCACCCGAGGCCGAGGTCGCGGACGAGGTGACGCCTGCACCGCTCCCGCCCGCAGCTCCGGTGGACCTGCTCGCGGGCACTTTCGTCAGTCACGAGCACGAAACCACCGGCTCCGCGCGAGTGATCGAGCACCCGGACGGAAGCCGTCAGCTTGCGATCGAGTCGCTTATGACGACGAACGGCCCGGATGTGCACGTCTGGCTGAGCGCAGGGCCGGTGCTCGAGGGGTTCGGCGGGTGGTTCACCGCCGGAGGCCACGAGTACGTCGACCTCGGTCCGATCAAGGGCAACCTCGGCGATCAGCTCTACGACATCCCGGCGGGCGTCGATCTCGACGTCTTCCGCACCGTCGACCTGTGGTGCGTGCAGTTCGCAGTGTCGTTCGGCGCGGCTGCGCTGGCGTGACGGTCGACGCCGGCCGGCGGCATCCGTTCGTCTCGGCCGGCCCGCGTTCAGTCGCGGGCTCAGGAGAAAACCCGGAATCAGGACGATTCGTGCCGGAAACAGCCTGACTGCGCGATTTCTCCTGCGCTCGCGAGCGGCACCTGGCGATCGGCAGGAATCAGGCGCCGATCAGCGGCCCGCAGACGTCATCCGCGCCGGGAGCGAACGGCCCGCCGGGTAGAATCGGGGGAATCCCGCGCACCGATGGTGTCTGCGCGCCCGCTCTGCATCGAGGACTTCCCATGACCCGCATCTCCGATTCCGGACTCTCCGTCGCCGTCGTCGGCGCCACCGGCCAGGTCGGCACCGTCATGCGGGAGATCCTCGCCGACCGGTCCTTCCCGATCCGCGAGCTGCGGCTGTTCGCCACCGCGCGCTCCGCGGGCACGGCGGTCGAGTTCGCCGGCGAGACCGTGATCATCGAGGATGTCGAGACGGCCGACCCGTCCGGGATCGACATCGCCCTCTTCTCCGCGGGAGCGACCGGCAGCCGGGCCCACGCGCCCCGTTTCGCGGAGGCCGGGGCGACGGTCATCGACAACTCCAGCGCGTGGCGCATGGACCCCGAGGTCCCCCTGGTCGTGAGCGAGGTCAACCCCCACGCGATCCGCGACGCCCGCAAGGGGATCATCGCGAACCCGAACTGCACGACCATGGCCGCGATGCCGGCGCTGAAGGTGCTGGACGCCGAGGCGGGCCTCGAACGCCTCATCGTGAGCACGTACCAGGCCGTCAGCGGGTCCGGGATCGCCGGTGCCGAAGAGCTGCTCGGCCAGGTCGAGGGCGTCCTCGCCCAGGGCGACACGCTCCGCCTGGTGCACGACGGCTCGGCGGTGGAGTTCCCGCAGCCGGAGAAGTACATCGCGCCGATCGCATTCGACGTGATCCCGTTCGCCGGCAACCTCGTCGACGACGGCGACAACGAGACCGACGAGGAGAAGAAGCTCCGCAACGAGAGTCGCAAGATCCTCGAGCTTCCCGACCTGCGCGTGGCCGGCACGTGCGTCCGCGTTCCGGTCTTCACCGGTCACTCGCTCAGCATCAACGTCGAATTCGCGCGCACGATCACGCCCGAGCGAGCCCGTGAGGTGCTCTCCGAGGCCCCCGGCGTGCGGCTCGAGGAGGTGCCGACGCCCCTGCAGGCGGCCGGCAAGGACCCCAGCTTCGTCGGTCGCATCCGCGCCGACCAGTCCGCGCCCGAAGGCAGGGGCCTCGTGCTGTTCATCAGCAACGACAATCTGCG
>NZ_DASUNI010000024.1:0-15760 GCF_036277215.1 Microbacterium sp.
GCTCGAGACCAGGCGCGCCCTGCCCGCCTACTACTGGATGGTCTGGCCCGCCGTCATCGCCTTCGCGGCCTTCCACACCGTCCCCGTACTCGTGGGCATCTTCTTCAGCTTCACGAACTACGCCGGCTACGGGGAGTGGAACTTCGTCGGCGTCTCGAACTACGTGAACCTCTTCAGGGACGACCGCGTGCTGGCGGCCTACGGGTTCTCGTTCCTGTTCGCGATCGTCGCGACCATCCTGACGAACGTGTTCTCGCTCGCGATCGCGCTCGGGCTCAACGCCAAGATCAAGGCACGGAACTTCTGGCGCGGCGTGTACTTCGTGCCGTACATCCTGGCGATCCTGGTGATCGGCTACGTGTTCCAGTTCTTCTTCTCGAACTCGCTGCCGAAGATCCTGTCCGGCATCCCCCTCTTTCGCGACAACATCCTCCCGAACGAGACCTGGGCGTGGACGGCGATCGTGGCGCTCGCCGTCTGGCAGGCCTGCGCATTCGCCATCATCATCTACCTCTCCGGGCTGCAGACCATCCCGGCCGAGATGTACGAGGCGGCATCGCTCGACGGTGCCTCTGCGTGGCAGCAGTTCAGGTCGATCACCTTCCCGCTCATCGGTGCGTTCTTCACGATCAACGTCGTCATCAGCCTCAAGGGTTTCCTTCAGGTGTTCGATCCGATCGTCGCCCTCACGAACGGGGGTCCCGGCACCGCCACCGAGTCGGTGACGCTGCTGATCTTCAAGGGCGGGTTCACCGGCGGCGAGTTCGCCTATCAGGCGGCGAACGCGGTGGTCTTCTTCATCGTGATCACGATCGTCGCGCTCTTCCAATTCAGGGTTCTTCAGCGCAGAGAGGCCGATTTCTGATGACTACCGCAACGAACGTCGCTCCCCAGCTCGAGCAGGAGGTCGAGGCCGTCACGGCGAACGGCCGTCGCAAGCGTCAGGGCGATCGCGACGACGACACCCGCAGGACCAACTGGTGGGCGACTGCGCTCATCGCAGTGTGCTCGCTCACTGTGCTCATTCCGCTCTACCTCGCGGTCGTCGTGGCTCTCAAGACGCCCGAGCAGCTCACCGCCGGCACCGGGTTCGAGCTCCCGAACCCGATCCGGTGGGAGAACTTCGCCGATGCATGGGTCAGGACGAGCTTCCCGCAGGCGCTCCTGAACACGGCGATCATCACCGTGGGATCGGTCGTCTTCACCCTGCTGACGAGTTCAGTCGTCGCGTACGCACTGGCGCGGAACATCCACCGTCCGTTCTTCAAGGGCGTGTTCTTCTACCTGCTCGCGGCGCTGTTCATCCCGTTCCCGATCATCATGCTGCCGCTGGTGAAGCAGACCGCGATTCTGGGCCTCGACAACCAGGCCGGACTGATCATCCTGTACACGATCTACGGGCTGTCGCTGAACATCTTCATCTACACCGCCTACATCCGCTCGATCCCCATCGAGCTCGAGGAGGCGGCGCGCGTCGACGGTGCGTCGACGTGGCGGGTGTTCTGGCAGGTCATCTTCCCGTTGCTCATGCCCATGAACGCCACCGTCGGCATCTTGACGTGCGTGTGGGCGTGGAACGACTTCATCATGCCGCTCGTGGTGCTGACCGAGCCGGCGGCTCGGACGCTGCCCCTCGCTCAGTACGTGTTCCAGGGGCAGTTCAACACCGACTACACCGTGGCCTTTGCGTCGTACCTGATGGCGATGGCGCCGCTGCTGATCGTGTACATCTTCTCGCAGCGCTGGGTCATCTCCGGAGTCACTCGGGGGTCGATCAAGTAGCGTCGTCGTCCCGGGCGCCCCAGCATCGAGGCACTCCGGGGAGGTTGCGATGCGCGTAATCGTCGCAGGAGCGTCGGGTGCGCTCGGAAGGGTGCTGGTACCCGAGCTGGTCCGCTCAGGCCACGAGGTGATCGGGCTGACCCGCACCGCAGAGGGAGCCGCCCGCGTTCGAAGCGCGGGCGGCTCCCTGTGGTCGCCGACGTCGTGGATCGCGACAGCCTGTTGCGCGCCGCAGCAGGCGAGCGGTCGGATGCGGTCCTCCACGAGCTCACGGCGCTGCTAGGCACGTCGCACCGTACGGCGCAGCGGTGCTCGGAACGGTGTCGATGCGGCTGTCGGACGCCGCCGCCAAGCGGGACCTGGCTGGGCGCTTCGGTATTCCGACTATCCGGCGGGCCTCGGCTGAAACCGCTGCCGGGTCAGGTCCGGCGGCTCGTGTGGAGGCAGAGCGCGAGTGCGAGCGAGACCGCGAGGATGCCGGCGGTGAAGATCAGCCCCTGCCACGCGTCCGCGGTGAACGCTGCACCGAACAGGTAGAACCCGCCGAGGAACAGCAGCAAGTACAGGATGTACAGGATTATCATCGCGACTTCTCTCCTCTTCGCCTGATTCGATCGTATCGACAGAACCGGCGACCACACACCATCGGCGACCGGGTCAGGAGAGCAGCTGCGCGACGAGGACGTCGGCGAGCCACCGCTGGAAGCGCTCAGGCGGCCATCCCGAGTCGACCACGAGCTCGCCGTAGACGCCGGGCGCCGCGTACGCGCGGTAAATCGCCTTCGCGTCGCCGAGCGGGAGCGACAGCTGGGCCTCGAGGGAACTTATGAGCGAGTCCATGACCCCGTTGCGCCCGCGGAGCTTCGCGCGCAGCAGGTCGCGCGTCTCGGCGTCCTCGTCCAATGCCGCGTCGAGGATGCGGACGACGTCGAAGTCCGTCGAGTACAGCGTGGTGAGCCACCGCGCCGCACCGCGGAGTCGCGCCGTCGCTTCGGGTTCGTCGAGGATCGTCCGAGCCAGTCCGCGAGCATCCGCTCGCTCCAGCCAGCGCTCGCAGATCGCCGAGAGGATGTGCCGCTTCGCGCCGAACGATGCGTACACGGTGCGGTTGGCCACCCCCGCCTCGCGGGCGATCGCCTCCATGCTCGTGGCGCCGTAGCCCCGCGCAGCGAACAGCCGCTGCGCGGCATCCGCGATGCGCATTCTGGTCGCCTCGGCCTGCTCCTGCCGGTACGACGGCCGAGGGGGCTTGACGGGCGCTGCCATGAGGTTCACACTAGCCCTGCAGTGGGTGCAGTAGCACTGCATCCACTGCACGATCACTGCAAGAACTGGAGAAGCGCCATGCACACTGAACAACTGCTGTCCCCATCGGTCCGGGTCGTGGAGCGGATGCTGACGGAGGGCTTCGCGACCGGGAACACCGACATCGTGGACGAGCTGTGCTCGCCCGACCTGGTCGAGCACCAGTTCGGGCTGTCCGGACGCGGTCGCGAGGCGATCGACAAGGTGAAGCGCGGCATCACCGACGTCTTCCGCGCCATGCCCGACATCCGCTTCACGATCGAGGACTGGTCCGAGCACGGTGACACCGTCTGGATTCGCGCGGAGGCGACCGCGACTCAGACCGGCCCCTTCATGGGCCCCCCGACGGGGCGTCCTGTGCGGTTCACCGTCATCGACGTGGCACGCGTCGTGGACGGGCGGATCGTCGAGCACTGGGGTGTGCCGGACCGCTTCGCGATCCTGGTGCAGACGGGGCAGCTTCAGAAGCTCGTCGCCGACACCTGATCGCCCGGCGTCTCATCCGATGCGTGCGTCTCCCGGCCGTGAGACCCGCATCCACTCGAAGCCGAACGGGCCGAGCTCGAAATCGACACGACCTTTCGGGTCCACGGGGACGCGGCCGGGGCCGTGCAGATCCACCAGCACTGTGCCCTCCTCGACTGCGCCGATCTCGACCTGCAGACGCACCGGCACATCGGTGAAGTTGTGCAGGGCGATCATCCGACCGACATCCGAATTCACCGCGTGCGCGAGCACGCCCTTCGCGTCGTGCTCGAGGACCTCGAATGTGCCCCAGCCGATCTCCGGTGAGACCCGATACCTGCTCACCAGGTGGCGGATGAACTGGAGCAGCGATCCGTCGTCGTTGCGCTGCTGCTGCACGTTGACGTGCGCGGGCGCGTAGCCGTCGCCGGGGATCGGCGCCACGAGGCGGCTCGGGCGCGCGTGCGAGAAGCCGCCGTTCTCACCGTCGGTCCACTGCATCGGCGTGCGGACAGACCCGCGACCGGCGACCTCGGGATTCTCGCCCATGCCGATCTCCTCGCCGTAGAACAGGACCGGCGTGCCTGGCAGCGAGAACAGCAGGCTGTAAACCATGCGGATGCGGCGCGGATCGCCACCGAGCATCGGAGGCACCCGGCGGGTGATGCCGCGGCCGTAGACGCGCTGCGCCTCGTCAGGAGCGAACGCCTCGAAGACCTCTTCGCGCTCAGCGTCGCTCAGCTTGTCGAGCGTGAGCTCATCGTGGTTGCGGACGAAATTCGCCCACGTCGCCTCGGGCGGCACCGGCGGGCGTGCTGTGAGCGACGTGATCAGAGCTTCCGGGTCGCTCCGGGCGAGCGAGAGGTACAGCGCCTGCATCGACATGAAGTCGAACTGCAGGTCGAGTTCGCCGCCGCGCTCGCCGCCGAAGAACTGCAGCTGCTGGCGGAATGGCAGGTTGACTTCTCCGAGCAGAGCGGCATCACCGACGCGACGCTGCAGGAAGCGCTTGAGGTCGCGGAGGAACTCGTGCGGGTCGCCTAGCTCGACCCCGTCCGGCGGCTCGATGAGGAACGGCACGGCATCGATCCGGAACCCCGAAACCCCCAGCGCGAGCCAGAACCCGATCGTCTTCGCGATCTCGTCCCGCACGCGGGGGTTCGCGATGTTGAGATCGGGCTGGTGCTTGTAGAAGACGTGCTGGAAGTACTGCTCGGTGCGTTCGTCGTACTCCCAGACGCTGGCCTCCTCGCCGGGGAACACTGTGGGCTGCTGCTTCTTGGGCGGCGCGTCGCGCCACACGTAGAAGTCGCGGTGCGGAGAGGTGCGACTGCGCCGCGCGGACACGAACCACGGGTGCTTGTCGGACGTATGGTTGACGACCAGGTCGACGATCACCCGCATGCCGCGGTCTCGCGCGGTGCGGATCACCTCGACGAAATCACCGTGGTTTCCCAGCCGTGAGTCGATGCCGTAGAAGTCGCTGATGTCGTAGCCGTCGTCGCGATCCGGTGAGGGGTAGAACGGCATCAGCCAAAGGCACGTGATGCCGAGGTCGGCCAGGTAGTCGATACGGCGGGCGAGACCTTCGAAGTCACCGACCCCGTCGTCGTTGCCGTCCATGTACGTCTCGACGTCGAGGCAGTAGATGACCGCGGTCTTCCACCACAGGTCGCTGGTGTCGGTGATCTTCACAGCGCACCCCGAAGGGCCGGCAGCAGGTCTCGTTCGACGCGATCGAGGAAGGCCGTTTGGTCGGTGCCGATGCCGTGGATGTAGGCGCGATCGAAGCCCAGCGCCACCAGACCGGCGATCCTGTCGGCGAGCTCGCTCGCGTCGTGCGCGATGAGCGCGCCCTTGCGCAGCTGCTCATCTGACGGTTCGCCGGCGAGCGCGTCGAAATCCTCGGGCTGTTCGATGTCCCACAACGAGCCGCTGATGGCGGAATGCCGCCACTGCTCGCGGGCCACCTGGACGGCGGCTGCGTCCGTGTCCTCCAGCGACACGTGGATCTGGATCACCCGCGGACCGGTACCGCCCGCGTCGGCGTAGGCCTGCAGCACCTTCGCAAGCTTGTCGGGCGGCTGCGCGACGGTCGCCAGCCCATCGGCCCAGCCGGCGGCCCAGGCCGCTGTCTCGGCAGTGACCGCGGCGCCCAGGAGCGGGGGTGGATCGGCGGGAAGACTCCACACCCGGGCGCGATGCACGTCGATCTCTCCGGAGCGCGACACCTCCCGACCGGCCAGCAGTTCGCGGATGACATCGACCGACTGGCGCAGGCGGGTGTTCCGCCTGTCTTTGGGGGGCCATTCGTCGCCGGTCACGTGCTCATTGACGGCTTCGCCGCTGCCCAGAGCCGCCCAGAACCTTCCCGGGAACATCTCCTCGAGGGTCGCGATCGCCTGGGCGCTGATCACCGGGTGGTACCGCTGCCCGGGCGCGGTGACCACACCCAGTGAGAAGGATGTCGAGGCCAGAGCGGCGCCGAGCCAGCTCCAGGCGTACCCGGACTCACCCTGCGCGATGCCCCACGGGGCGAGGTGGTCCGAGCACATCGCGCCGTCGAAGCCGATCTCCTCGGCGCGGACGACGGCCGACAGGAGACGGCTCGGGGGGACCTGCTCGTGCGAGGCGTGATAACCGAGGAAGACCATCCCGCGAGTCTGGTGGGTGGGCCGGTGCGCGGCAAGGCCTTGCGCCCGGCGCCGACGTCGACATAAGCACCGGCATCCGTCGTCAGGTCAGGCCGCGGGGAAGGACTCCACCGGACGGAAGCCCCGCTGTCAAGTCCTGCGGCGTTCCGACTCCGCGGGGCTACGGTTCAGGTGGGGCGGCATCGATCATGGCGACGCGAGCACCGACCGCTCGCAGACCACCGTATGGAGAGGACTCACCGTGACCGATGACTTTCAGCGGGACGAGCACGTCGTGCCAGGACCCAACGCACCGGAGCCGATCGAAGGCGGCCCCGACCGCCAGCTGGATCCGGTCGCGCATGAGCACTTCGAAAGCGACATGCAGATGGAGGAGCCCGAGGTCCGGGTCGCTCCGGACGCGGGTGCGATCCACTGGCACACGCAGCCTGGCGACGGCCTCGCCGAAGACGGCGCACCGTCGGGCCGGAGCACCTCCGCCTGACGCCTCAGCTGCGCGTCGCCTCGATCGGCAGGGACGGCACGACCACCAGCACGACGTCCTGCAGCTTCCAGTCGATCGCCGCGATCGCCTCGCGGGCCGCCTCGATCTGGTCGACGCCGACCTTGTGGCGCCGGGGGACGACGAAGGCCTCCACGTGGAAGACCTGACCCATGTCGCGCATGCGGACGGCTGCCTCACGGACCCACGGCTGCCTTTCCAGCTCCTGCGCGATACGGCCGACGAGGGGGTGCACGAGTCGGTCGTCGTGCGTGAGCGCCCGCTGATCCATCAGGTCGAGGATCGCGCTCTTGGAGTTCGTTATGCCGTTCCAGGTGATGCCCAGCGAGATGAACAGCGCAGCTGCTCCGTCGAGCCACCACACTCCCAGTCCCACGCCCAGCACGCCGACGATGGAGGCGACGTTGGTGGTCCAGTCGGCCTTGGCCATGTCGGCGTCGGCATAGAGCACCTTGTTGTGCAGCTTCGGGGCGAGCCTCAGCTTCGCGGGGCCGTAGATGAAAGGCCCGATGACGATCACGCTCATCACACCGACCATCAGCCAGCCCAGCCAGATGGTGTACCCGAACAGATTCACCGTTCCGATCGTGGGGTGCTCGCCGAGGATCAGGCCCAGGATGGATTCCAGCGCCAGATTCGCACCGATGACGAGCAGGGCGACCCCCGCGACGAGGTGGCCGACGCCCATGGCCCGGTGCAGTCCGTAGGGATGCTTCAGCGTGGGCCGTCTGCGGATGACCAGCAGCGCCACGAGGAAGGAGATCTGCGGCACCAGCGACAGCATGTCCTCGATCCAGGCGGTCCGCATCGCCTGCGATCCGCTGACCACGAGTGCGATGAGCGCGATCGTGACGATGGTGTAGCAGATCGTGAACCACTCCCACCGGATGGCCTTGCGCAGGGCGTCCTGCTGTTCGGTGGGCAGATCGGTGCGGCCGAGCGTCTTCATTCGGACACTTCTTCGTCGAGGAACGCCTCGAGCTCGCTGAGGAAGCCGTTCTCGCCCAGGGGCACCAGCATGACGACGGGCGTCGCGTCGGGGCTCAGTCCGGAGAATGCGCGGCTCACGCCGACCTTGACCGCCCACGGCGTCTGGTCGGTCATCCCTCCGACGGCAAGATCCAAGGATCCGTCCTCGATGCCGCGCACGAGGTCCTCCTCGCTGCCCACGGTCCACACCGTCCGCGCGTCGTGCGCGTCTGCGAACTTCTCGACCACCTCGGCGAGCGGCCCCGAGACCGCGCCGCCCGCCACATCAACGAGACCCTCGCTGGGTGAGGCGCCGACGCGCAGCTCACCACCGGAGATGCGATCCAGCGTTCCGCCGGGATCGCGCGGCATCGATGCGCATCCGGAGAGGGCGACAGCACCTGCCAGCGTCAGCGCCACAGCCGAACGGATGCCGCGGCGGATCATGGCTCGACGTTACAGCCCCTTCCCTCCCGTCACGGGGAGCACGGCACCGGACACGTATGAGGCGTCCTCCGAGGCCAGATAGACGTAGGCTCCGGCCAGCTCGGCGGGCTGACCCGCCCGGCCCAGCGGCGTATCGGCACCGAACTCGGCGAGCCGTTCCGCCGGCCATCCGGTGGCCGGGATGAGCGGGGTCCAGATGGGGCCGGGCGCGACGGCGTTGACCCGGATGCCGTCCGGCCCGAGCTGCTCGGCGAGGGCCTTCACGAACGCGACCTGCGCGGCCTTCGTCATCGCGTAGTCGATGAGTCCGGGGGAGGGGTTGAAGGCCTGGATCGACGAGGTCACGATGATCGAGGCACCCGGCCGCAGGTGCGGGATCGCCGCGCGCGCCGTGAAGATCAGGCCGTACAGATTGGTCCGGAAGACGCGATCGAACTCCTCGGTCTCGAGGCTCGCGAAGCTCTCGCGGTCCTTCTGATAGGCGGCGTTCAGAACCAGGATGTCGAGGCCGCCGAAAGCCTCGACCGTGTCGTCGACGATCGACGACGCGAAGGTTTCGTCCTGCAGGTCGCCGGCGAGGGTCAGGCTGCGGCGGCCCGCAGCCTCGATCAGCGACGCGGTGTCTTCGGCATCCGTGCCCTCCACCGGGAGATGCGCGACCGCGACATCGGCGCCCTCTCGGGCGAACGCGATGGCCACGGCACGACCGATGCCCGAGTCGCCGCCGGTGATGAGCGCACGACGGTCGGTCAGCCTGCCGTGTCCGACGTACGAATCCTCACCGTGGTCGGGAGCGGGTTCGGTCTTCTCGGTCAGCCCGGGCTGCTCCTGCTCCTGGTTCTCGAATTCGCCGTCGTGGTGCTTCGAACGCGGGTCGGTCATTTCATCGGTCATGGTCGGCCTCCAGGGTTGCAACCGGGTTGATGGACTTGCTGCTCCCGTCGGCGCAACAGCCGACGCGGATCTCGCTCGATGCCAACCTAGGGCGGTCCGACCAGGATCTTCAGGGCTTGACCGGCCGCATGCCAGGGGCTACGTCGGCACCGTCGTTGCGAGAACCGCTCCTCGCGACGAGGTGCATTCACCCGGAGAGAGGAGGAAGCCGGACGGCGGCGACAAGCGACGCCGGGTCGGCCTCGTCCCACCGCTGCCATGTCTGCAGCCACCAGAACGCGAGGAAGGCGACCAGCGCGATGACCTCCCCGATGAAGATCCAGGGGAAGATCTCTGCGGCGGTGTCGGTCGGAGCTGATGCGGTCGCGATCGTGGCGATCACGAGGGCGATGAGATCGACGATCATGACCGCTGCGATCGCCAGGTAGACGATCCGCAGCCATCTCGGCGGAGGCGTGCTCGAGGTGCGCCAGAAGGCGTTCAGGATCGCATCAGCCGCGATCAGCCCGAAGAACACCGTCGTCGCGAGGAAATGCGCCCACGCGAGGAAGAACTCGGGAGCAGCGAGACCGGTGATCAGCACGAGGGCGAACACGACGCCGCCGAGGACCAGCGAGAGCGCGGCCCCCTGGACGGCGCCGACGATGGAGAGCGCCACCCCGAGCAGCAGGATGCCGGCGAGGATGACCAGGTAGGTGGTGACGCCGTTGGCCACATCGGGCTCGAATTGCGCGGGAACGCATTTCGCGCACTCGACCTCTACCCCGGGGACCGATCCCGGGCTGATCACCGACGGGACGAGCGCCACGATCGGCGCGAACACGGCCGCCGCGTCGAGGATGGTCCGCTCGGCCCCACGACCCGACAGCGCCAGCAGGGCGAGGGATGCCGCGATCACCGCACCGACGAAGGCGTTGCGGGCAGGTGTGTAGAAATAGTCGCTGACCGACGGCAGCCAGCCCACGCCGGGCACGGTGAGCAGGATCGAGACGAGGATGACCACGACCGTGCCGCCGATGGCGAGCCTGAGGTAGCGGTGCGTGCGCTCGGTCGAGGTGGAGTCCGTCGCCAGCGCATGCGACGCAACCGGCTTCTGGGTCGCGTCCGGCTGAATTCCGTGGTCGGTCATCCGCACTCGCTCAGACCGCGTGCGTCACTTCCCGTCGTCGGAGAGGTCGGCCTCCAGCTCGTCCTCGAATTCCTCCTCCGCCTCCAGCTCGGCCTCGGCCGCCGCCTCGAGCGCGGCGACGACGTCCTCCGCGGAGATCCGCCCATCGGAGATGAGCACGCCGCCGGCGCGCCGCGCCGCGGCTGCGAACGGCGCCGCCCACAGGTTCTCGTACACGAGCACGCCCGCGACGCTTCCCGGTGTCATATCGGCGGCCAGGATGGCGGCATCCTCGTCCGCCAGCAGGCCGGCGAGCCCGGCCTCGATCGCAGTGAGGGGCCCGAGGTCATCGGCATCCGAGATCTCCACCGCGTCGAGGCTGCCGTCCTCCTCCTTCACGATGACGATCATGTCGAGTACCCGGATCGTGCCCGCATCGACGAGACGGACGATCTCCTCCGCGATCTCGCCGCTGAAGTTCTGGGTGCCGGCAGGAAACTCGACGACCAGGTAGTCGACGGGTCCGTATCCGTCCAGTTCGTTGTCGGCCATGGGGCACCTTCCTCTGTGGAGTGGGCTGTCTGCGATTCGACGACCACGCTAGGGATGCGGCATCCCCCGGTCGTCATGCGCATGGGGTGATTATGTGCCCGACCGGGCCGCGCGAGAAGGGTGGCGGGGCTCACGCCGCCTCCGGGATCGTCGCCGTGTCGATGACGAAGCGGTACCGGACGTCGCCGCGGACGACGCGATCGTACGCGTCGGTGACCTCGTCCGCCCCGATCGTCTCGATCACGGAGGCGATGCCGTGCTCGGCGCAGAAGTCGAGCATCTCCTGGGTCTCGCGGATGCCGCCGATGTTCGAGCCGGCGATCGAGCGACGCGCGCCGGTGAGCGAGAACACGCGGAACGTCTGCGGGTTCTCCGGCAGGCCGACGAAGACGAGCGCGCCGTCCAGCCGCAGCGTGGACAGGTAGCGGTCCACCGGGATGTCGGCCGAGACGGTGTTGATGATGAGGTCGAACCGATTGCGCAGCGATGCGAAGGTCGTCGCGTCTTCGGTCGCGTGATACGCATCGGCGCCCAGTGCCCGCCCTTCCGCCTCCTTGGCGAGAGTGCGGGACAGCACGGTCACGTGCGCGCCCATGGCATGCGCAATCTGAACACCCATGTGACCGAGACCGCCCATCCCGATCACCGCGACCCGCTTGCCCGGACCCGCGCCCCAGTGCCGCAGCGGCGAGTACGTCGTGATGCCGGCGCAGAGCAGGGGTGCGGCGGCGTCGAGCGGGATGCCCTCGGGGATGCGCAGCACGTAGCTCTCGTCGGCGACGATCTGCGTGCTGTACCCGCCGTACGTGTCCGTGCCGTCGTACGCGCGGCCGTTGTAGGTCGCGACGTTGCCGCGAAGGCAGAACTGCTCCTCGCCGGCGAGGCAGTTCTCGCACTCGCGGCACGAGTCCACGAAGCATCCGATCCCGACGCGGTCTCCGACCGCGTACTTCGTCACGCCGGAGCCGACCTCGCGCACGATTCCCGCGATCTCGTGTCCGGGCACCATCGGAAAGATGGCACGGCCCCATTCCTCGCGGGCCTGGTGGATGTCGGAGTGGCAGATGCCGGCGAAAGCGATGTCGATGAGCACGTCGGAAGGACCGACATCCCGTCGTTGGACGGTGCCGCGTGCGAAAGCCTGGCCGGCCGAGTGGACGAGGAGAGCAGGAGTGGAAAGGGGCATGAAGCAATCCTTCCACGGCGCTCGCGGGCGGGAACCGCGGTTCCAGGTACCAGCAGGGCCTCCCGTCGCCCGACGGTGCGGCTCTAGCGTTGACCCATGGAATACACGCGACTCGGGTCCTCGGGACTCAAGATCAGCCGCATCGCCCTCGGCTGCATGAGCTTCGGCGACACGTCGAAGGGCTTCAACGAGTGGGCGCTGGGCGACGACGGCGCGGAGCCGCTGTTCCGTCAGGCGCTCGAACTCGGCATCACGTTCTGGGACACCGCGAACGTCTACGGCGCCGGCAGCTCGGAGGAGATCGTCGGCCGCGCCATCACGCGCTATTCCACGCGCGAGCAGATCGTGCTCGCCACGAAGGTGCACTTTCCGATGCATGACGGTCCGGGCGGTTCCGGTCTGTCGCGCAAGGCGATCCTGGAGCAGATCGACGCCTCGCTGACGCGCCTGGGCACCGACTACGTCGACCTCTACCAGATCCACCGCTTCGACCCGCTGGTGCCCGTCGAAGAGACGATGGAGGCCCTCCACGACGTCGTGAGGGCAGGCAAGGCCCGCTACCTCGGTGGTTCGGCGATGCACGCCTGGCAGTTCGCGAAGATGCAGCACGCAGCCGACACGCACGGGTGGACGCGGTTCGTGTCGATGCAGGACCAGTACAGCCTGATGTACCGCGAGGAGGAGCGGGAGATGTTCGGCCTGCTCGCGGACCAGGGAGTGGGCAGCATCCCCTACAGTCCGCTGGCGAAGGGTCGCCTGGCACGGCCGTTCGGCGAGCACACCAAGCGGTCCGAGAACGATCCGGTCGGCCGCGCGCACTTCGGCGACGGCGACGAGCGGATCATCTCCGCGGTGCAGCAGGTGGCCGCGGGCCGCGGCATCCCCATGGCACAGGTCGCGCTGGCGTGGGTGCTGCGCAACCCCGTCGTCTCGGCGCCGATCGTCGGCGCGACCAAGTCGCACCACCTCGCCGACGCCGTCGCGGCCCTCGATGTGAGCCTGACCGACGACGAGGTCGCATCGCTCGAGAGTGCATACGTCCCACGGATGCCGGTGGGGTACTGACCCGGATGTCGGAGGATGCGCACGGCGGGCTGGACCACTGACGAACTCGAGCGTCTCGGCGGGGCGGAAGAGCTGCGAGTCGCCTCGCTGCGCCAAGACGGGACCCAGCGGCCGTACGTGCGGGTCTGGGTGGTGCGAGCGGGCGAGCACCTGTACATCCGGTCGGCGTACGGACCCGAGAACCCCTGGTTCCGTCGTGCGATGGCGAGCGGCAGCGGGCGGGTGAAGGCCGCCGGACTGGAGCCGGCGGTGAGCTTCGAGCGAGCGGGCGACGAGGTGATGGCCGCGGTCGATGCCGCGTACCACGCCAAGTACGACCGCTACGGCGCGCGCATCGTGTCGACGGTGGTCGGCCCCGACACGTGGCCGCTGACGCTGCGGGTCGTGCCGCGACAGGAATGACGGTGTTGTCAAGGGCCTCCTGGTGACCGAGGCCCTTCAGTAGCCTCACTTCACATGGCCACTACTCAGAAGTCCCCGCCCGCCACTCGTTCGTCGAAGCGATCCGCCCCGGGCGGCACGGGCGCCAAGACCACCCGACGCCAGAACGCAGAGAAGGGCTTCGTCGCCTCGAAAGAGCTCGGCGAGAACCTGCAGTCCGTGCTGGTCGACCTTCTCGAGCTGCAGATGCAGGGCAAGCAGGCGCACTGGAACGTCATCGGTCGCAACTTCCGCGACACGCACCGCGTGCTCGACGAGATCATCGAAGCGGCACGCGAGTTCAGCGACACGGTCGCCGAGCGGATGCGGGCGCTGCACGCCGTGCCCGACGGGCGCAGCGACATCGTCGCGGCCACGACGACTCTGCCTGAGTACCCGCAGGGCGAGATCGACACATCCGAGACCGTCGACCTCATCACCGTGCGCCTGGACAACACCGTCGCGACCATCCGCGATGTGCACGACGCCGTCGACGAAGAGGATCCGACGAGCGCCGACATCCTGCACGCGATCATCGAGAAGCTCGAGCAGTACGCCTGGATGGTCAGCGCCGAGAACCGGTCGCCGTCGGCTCGCTCCTAAGTCGCGGTCGCGACACGTTTCGCGCCTCGCGGCCCGCTCCGCGCCTCGCGGCCCGTCGATGAGGAGGGTCCGCGAGGCCGAGGACGGGCCGTGAGCGACCGGGCCGCCCCGCGGCTCAGCTCGACGGGTACGGTTCGGCGTTGAGCAGGTTGGCCAGGTGCACGGCGTTGCGGGCGAGCGTGGCCGTCGCGCTGGCCACCTCTTGGGGGGTCTCGTCGAGATCCTGGTAGTCGACGGTGTGCATCGCCTCGCCGTTCCAGTACGTGCCGCCCTGGGAGGGGATGCTGAATCCGACGTCGGCCAGCGCCTGATAGATGTCGGCGGTGATCTTGTGGGCGCCGTCCTCGTTGCCTACCACGGCAGTGACGGCGACTTTGCCCTCCACGACCGGTCGGCCGGCGGCATCCGTCTCCGACAGCTCTGCGTCCAGGCGCTCGAGCACCCGCTGCGCGACGCTGGACATGTGGCCCATCCAGGTCGGGGAGCAGACCACGAGGATGTCGGCGGCCAGGATCTTCGCCCGGATCGCGGGCCATTCATCGCCGTCGCCCATGTCGGCCTCGACGCCCGGCTTGACGTCGAAATCGACCACCCGCACCTGTTCGCCCGTGGCGCCGTGCTCGGCGAGCGCGCGAAGCACCTCCCCGGCGAGCTTGTCGGTGCTGGATGCCGCGGGTGACGGCTTGAGCGTGCAGTTGAGTGCGAGTGCGCGGACCATGTGCTTCCTCTCCCGGAGTTTCACGGCGAGGCTACTCGCGGGCATCCGGGGACCGAGGGGCTTGACAGCGGCTTCACCGGGCGGGGCTACGCTCGAGCTGGAACCGGTTCGAGGAGGAGGTCACGGTGGACGATCCGGACGATCCTCGTCCCCTCGGGCTCGTCGTGATGGGAGTTGCGGGCTCGGGCAAGTCGACGGTCGCCGAGTCCGTCGCCGCCCGTGCGGGCGCGGTGTACCTCGACGCGGACGCTTTCCACCCGGCATCCAACACCGCCAAGATGGCGGCCGGGATCCCCCTGACCGACGAAGACCGATGGCCCTGGCTCGCCGCGGTGGGCGACGAGCTCGCCCGTCGCCTTACCGCCGGGCAGGAGACCGTGATGGCCTGCTCGGCACTCAAGCGCAGCTACCGGGACGCGCTCCGCGACCGCGCCGGCGATCTGTGCTTCGCGCACCTGCATGGTTCATCGGAACTGCTCGCCGCTCGCATGGCCGCGCGCGAGGACCACTTCATGCCGGTGACGCTGCTGCAGTCTCAGCTCGCAACCCTAGAGCCGCTGGAGGCGGACGAGCGGGGATTCGTGGTCGACATCGCGCAGAGCCCCGACGACATCGCCGATGAGGTCGTCGCCCGGTGGCGGACCTGACATCCTGGACACACCCCACCCACCAAGGAGCGCTCATGCCCGGCAAGTACGACCTCGACGTCACCACCCTCGGCGAGCTGCTGAACGATCCCGATGCCCGGGCGATCATCGTGGAGGTCGTGCCGGAGCTGCCCGGGCATCCGATGCTCAGCATGGTGAAGGGGATGCCGGCCAACACGGTCCTCGCGATGGCCGCAGGCCAGTTCCCCGCCGACAAGGCCGCGCAGCTGAAGGAGCGCATCGCCGCGCTGTAGACCTTATGGCCCGGCGCCGTGCCCCGGGCTGATGGCGCAGAGCTCCTGCAGATTCGTGCGCCGCCCATGAGACGTGCCGTGCTGACGGGCGCTCGGCGTGCAGGCGCGGCGAGATGGCAGGAGTTGTGCGCCGCGCGGCCGCGGGCCGCTCAGCCGGAGGTCGAGCGGCGGACGATCAGCTCGGGCTGG
>NZ_DASUNI010000025.1:0-2635 GCF_036277215.1 Microbacterium sp.
ACCCCTGCCGACGACGCGCCCGCGGAGGCAGCCCCCAAGACCCGCTCGAGCGGGGGGCGCGGAGCGAAGAAGGCGCCGGCGAAGGATGCTGCGGCGGCACCCGCCGAGGCGTCGGAGTCCGCTCCGGATGCCGCCGTCGACGCGCGCGCGGACGCCCCGTCGACGCCGGACGCCGCGGTCGGGGCTCCGACCGCGGCAGTGGTCGAGGCATCCCTCATCGAGGCGCTCGGCGCCGCGCCCGCCCCGGCCCGGCGCACCAACCGTCGCGCGTCGTCGACGACGGTGGCCGCGACCGCCGAGACAGCCGATCCCGCGCCGGTCGTCGACGAGGCACCGGAGGATCCTCAGGACGTGGCCACCCGCCTTCTCGAGCGGGCGCTCCGACTCGGGCACGACAAGGACGACGACGCAGAGTGGCTGCACAGCTCGGCCGTCAAGACGCACATGCGCCGGATGGATCCGTCCTTCAGCGAGAAGGCCCTCGGCTACCGATCGTTCTCGGACTTCGTCAAGGCGCGCGAGTCGATAGCCGAGCTCGAGGAGACCGGGCACGAACGCCTCGTCCGGCTCCGCGAATAGCTGAGCCTGCTCACCCGGCGCGCATCGCGCAGTATAGATTCGACTCCCGACTTGAAACCTGAATCAATTCTCAGGTAAGGTCGCGGAGCGGCATCCCCCAGCCGTTTTCAGCGCCCTACAAGGAGGTACAAGCGCATGAGCACAGCATCGTCTCCCCGCTCGCCCGGAAGTCCGCCGAAGCGGTCCAGTCTGCGCAGCGTCGTCACGGCCTCGATGGCCGGCACGGTCGTCGAGTGGTACGAGTTCTTCCTGTACGCCACCGCGGCGACCCTGGTCTTCAACAAGATCATGTTCCCGCCGTCCGAAGACCCGCTCACCCCGATCATCGCCGCGTTCGTCACGTACGCCGTCGGCTTCGTGGCGCGTCCGCTGGGTGGCATCGTGTTCGGCCACTTCGGCGACAAGTACGGCCGCAAGAAGCTGCTGCAGGTCGCGATCATCCTGGTCGGCGTCGCCACCTTCCTGATGGGATGCCTGCCCACCTACGCGCAGGTCGGATTCCTCGCCCCCGCACTGCTGGTCACTCTGCGCTTCGCGCAGGGCTTCGCCGTCGGCGGCGAGTGGGGCGGCGCCGTGCTTCTGGTCGCCGAGCACTCCCCCGACAAGTCGCGCGGTTTCTGGGCCTCGTTCCCGCAGGCCGCCGTCCCGATCGGCAACCTGCTCGCGACCGTCGTGCTGCTGGTGCTCAGCCGCACCCTCACGGAGGAGCAGTTCCTCGCGTGGGGCTGGCGCATCGGATTCTGGCTCTCGGTCGTCATCGTCGCGGTCGGCTACTACATCCGCACCCGCGTGACGGACGCCCCGATCTTCCTCGAGGTCCAGAAGAAGGTCGAAGCGGAGGAGCACGTGCGGTACGGCGTCCTCGAAGTGCTGCGCCGCTACCCGCGCGGGGTCTTCACCGCGATGGGCCTGCGCTTCGCCGAGAACATCATGTACTACCTGGTCGTGACGTTCTCGATCACCTACCTCGTCGTCAACGAGGTCAACACCGCCGAGATCCTCGGCTACATGGTGATCGCGCACATCGTGCACATGCTCGTCATCCCGCTCATCGGCGGGCTGGCCGACCGCATCGGCCGCAAGCCGGTCTACTTCATCGGCGCCGTGCTCGCCGGCACGTGGGGCTTCTTCGCCTTCCCGATGTTCGACACCAAGAGCCCCGTGGTCATCCTGCTGGCCATCTGCATCGGACTCGTCATCCACGCGTTCATGTACGCCTCGCAGCCGGCCATCATGAGCGAGATGTTCCCGACCCGCATGCGGTACTCGGGCGTCTCGCTGGGCTACCAGGTCACTTCGATCGTCGCGGGCTCGCTCGCTCCGATCATCGCCGCGGCTCTGCTGCAGAGGTTCGACTCGTGGGTGCCGGTCGCGATCTACCTGGCGGTCGCCGCTGCGATCACCCTGATCGCGGTCATCTCGCTCCGCGAGACGAAGGGCTCCTCGCTGCACGAGCTCGACCGCATCGACGAGGAGCGGTTGGCGGAAGCACCCGCTGCGCGCGTTCGCGCCTAGCCCGTTGCACCGAGACGAGGAGCTTCCCGGGCCCACAGCGGCCGTGGGGAGCTCCTCGTCCTCGATTAACCGGTCGGGTACAGTGTCGACTGTGGTACGACGGATCGCCCCACCGGGCTCGCAGTCTTCACTTCGTGAAGCCAACCGAGCTCGCCTCGTCGAGTCGCTCAAACGCCATGGGCGGCTGACCCAGGTCGAGCTCGCGGGCAGCACCGGCCTCTCCCCCGCGACGGTGTCCAACATCGTCAAGGAGCTGACCGCGTCCGGCCTGCTGCACACGTCGATCACCTCCCGCAGCGGTCGGCGCGCCACCCTCGTCTCGCTCACCCGCCAACTCGGCCTCGTCGCGGGCGTCCACTTCAGTTCGCGGCAGCTGCATATCGCCATCGCCGACGCGACGCGCACGGTCGTGACCCAGACCTCGCTGCCCCTCCCGCTCGATCACCGCCACGATGCCGAACTCGATCGGCTCAGCATCCTGCTGAGCGACATGATGGAGACCATCGGCGGATCGGTGGGCGATCTGCTGGCCATCGGGCTC
>NZ_DASUNI010000026.1:0-14134 GCF_036277215.1 Microbacterium sp.
GCTCGTGGCCATCCGCTCGCCTGTGAGGACGGCGATCCCCTCGCCCCCGCGCGGGGCCAGCATGCCCTGCTTCACGCGATCCGTGAGCGGTCTCACCACGGTCCCGCGCTCGTCGATCACCTGGACTCCCGGCTGGATCACATCCGCCGCGGGAACGTTCGCGATCGTGCGCGCGATCACGTCCACATAGCCCGGGTGGAGGAGATCGTCGCAGCCGAGGATGGCGATGTACTCGGTGGTCGCCCTCCGGATCGCCTCGCGATAGTTCTCCGTGATGCCGAGGTTGACATCGTTGCGGGTGTACGAGATGCGATCGTCGTCGAGCGCCGCGAAGTACGCGGGCACCGATTCGTCGGGGTAGCAGTCGTCGATGACGATGAGCCGCCAGTCCGGATTGCGCTGCGCGCGCACCGAATCGACGGTCTCGTACAGGAGCGCGGGGTCGCCCCAGAAGGGCACGAAGATCTCGAGAGTCATGGCCGTCCCAGCGTACGGGAGCCGTCGGGAGCAACCCCTGAGAGCACTTACCGGCGGCGCTCAGACACGCTCGGTAGACTGGCGATGCGGCGGTGCGCTCTGCCCGCCGCGTCGCCGTGTCTGCGGCGGCCGTGAACCAAAGGGCTCCCATGGATCTTCTCGTCGTCGGCTCCGGCTTCTTCGGCCTCACGATCGCGGAGCGCGCCGCATCCGTCGGTCGCAAGGTGACCGTCATCGACCGGCGTCCGCATATCGGCGGCAACGCCTACAGCGCGAACGAGCCGGAGACCGGCATCGAGGTGCACCGCTACGGCGCGCACCTGTTCCACACATCGAACCCGACGGTGTGGGAGTACGTCAATCGGTTCACGACATTCACCGACTACGTCCACCGCGTGTACACGAACCACAAGGGCGTCGTCTTCCCGCTGCCGATCAACCTCGGAACCATCAACCAGTTCTTCCAGGCCGCCTACTCGCCCGACGAGGCCAAGGCCCTCATCCACGAGCTGGCCGGAGAATTCGATGCGAAGGATGCCGCCAACCTCGAGGAGAAGGGCATCGCGCTGATCGGGCGGCCGCTCTATGAGGCGTTCATCCGCGATTACACGGCCAAGCAGTGGCAGACGGACCCGAAGAACCTCCCCGCCGAGGTCATCAGCCGGCTTCCGGTGCGATACAACTACGACAACCGCTACTTCAACGACACCTGGGAAGGTCTGCCCACGGACGGCTACACCGCGTGGATCGAGCGGATGGCGGACCACCCGAACATCGACGTTCAGCTCGACGTCGACTTCTTCGATGAGACCCAGCCGCTGCACAAGGCAGCCACCGTCGGACAGGTCCAGATCGTCTACACGGGACCGATCGACCGCTACTTCGAAGACGCCGAAGGCGCTCTGTCGTGGCGCACGCTCGACTTCGAGCAGGAGGTCCTGCCCGTCGGCGACTTCCAGGGCACCCCCGTGATGAACTACGCCGACGCGCAGGTGCCCTATACGCGGATCCACGAGTTCAAGCACTTCCACCCGGAGCGCGCCGAGCGCCATCCCACCGACAAGACGGTGATCATGCGCGAGTTCTCGCGGTTCGCCACGCGTGATGACGAGCCGTACTACCCGGTGAACACCGCCGAGGACCGCGCCGGCCTGCTGGCCTACCGCGAGCTCGCGAAGGGTGAGAAGGACGTGTACTTCGGCGGACGGCTCGGCACCTACCAGTACCTCGACATGCACATGGCGATCGGCTCGGCGCTGTCGATGTGGAACAACCAACTGACATGACCCAGCGAGGCCGGCGGGCGTTCGCGCGCGCATGCGCCGTGGCCGTGTCCGCCGTCCTGATCTCCGGATGCGCGGGTGATCCCGCTGCGTCACCCGAGCCGACGATCGCCGGTCCGACGTCGCGGTCTTCCCCGGCGAGCAGTCCGACCGCGGCACCGTCTGAAACGGTCGCTCTGACAATCGTCGGCGATTCCAATTCGACCGGCTACTCGGGCACGCTCGACGCCGGCATCGCCGCGCGGACCGCTTGGGTGGCGCTGCTGCCCGCCGAGGAGTACACCTTCGTGGGCGGGTGGGCGATCGACGGCTCGACCACGACCGACATGGCGGACGCCGCGACCCCGGTCGCCGGCGCAGAGCTGCTGGTCATCCTGGGCGGCACGAACGATCTGGCCTACGGCATCCCCACCGACACCACCCTGCAGGAAGTGGTCCGGATCGCCGAGGCGGTCCAGGCGCCGTCCGTCGCGGTGGCCGCCATCCCGCCCTCCGACTTCCTGCCCGCCGAGGCGAGCGCGCTGAACTCGGAGTTGGCCGCCCTCGCGGCCGAGCGCGGATGGATCTTCATAGACCCGTGGGTCGGGATGCGCAACGAAGACGGGTCGTGGGTCTCGGCGTTCCGTACCGACGGCATACATACATCCCCGGACGGGTATGCCGCCGCCGCCTCTCAGATCGCGCTCCAGCTGGAGGGGGCCGAAGGGTGAATCCGCCGCTTCCGAGCCTCGCCATAGACTCAACTCCGTGACCACAGCCGCCGTCGGCGCCCCGGGTTCCCCCCGACGCTATTTCCACTCGCTGTGGCTGCTCTCCGCACGCGACCTGCGCGTGCGGTACGCCACGAGTGCACTCGGCTATCTGTGGTCGGTGCTGGACCCGCTGATCATGAGCCTCATCTACTGGTTCGTGTTCACGCAGGTCTTCCAGCGCACCGTCGGCCACGAGCCGTACATCGTCTTCCTCATCACTGCGCTGCTGCCGTGGGTGTGGTTCAACGCGGCGGTCTCGGACTTCACGCGTGCGTTCAACAAGGACGCCCGCCTGGTGCGCTCCACCGCGATCCCCCGCTCGATCTGGGTCAACCGCCTCGTCCTGAGCAAGGGGATCGAGTTTTTCTGCTCGCTGCCTGTGCTCGTGGCGTTCGCGATCATCGCCGGTGCGCCCGTCGGCTGGGGACTGCTGTGGTTCCCCGTCGCCGTCCTCCTGCAGACGGTGCTGCTGATCGGGCTGGGCCTGCTCGTCGCCCCGCTGTGTGTCCTGTACACCGACCTGGAGCGGACCACGAAGCTGATCCTGCGCGTCCTGTTCTACGCATCGCCGATCATCTACAGCATCGGCGATCTGCCCGGCGTGTTCCGCGAGTTGGCCGCCTTCAACCCGCTCTCGGGCATCTTCACGCTGTACCGGATGGGGTTCTTCCCCGAGGTGTGGGACACGCTCAGCGTCGTCATCGGGGCGCTCATGAGCTTCGGATTCCTCGCCCTCGGCATCCTGGTGTTCCGCCGTCTCGAGCGGCCGATGCTGAAGGAGCTGTGATGGCCGGACTTGCCATCGAGGTGCGCGACCTGGGCGTCCGGTTCCGCCGCAACCGCCGCGGCAGGCGCAGCTTCAAAGACCTCTTCTCCGACTCGTCACGCCGGTCCAAACCCGGCGAGTTCTGGGCGCTGCGGAACGTGGCGTTCGACGTGCGCCCCGGCGAGGCGATCGGCGTGGTCGGGCGCAACGGTCAGGGCAAGTCGACGCTTCTCAAGCTCGTCGCCGGCGTCCTGCTCTCCGATGAGGGCACCGTGACGGTGCACGGCGGAGTCGCGCCGCTCATCGAGATCACCGGCGGCTTCGTGGGCGATCTGACGGTTCGCGAGAACGTCCGCCTCGCGGCGGGACTGCACGGCATGTCCCGCGCCGAGGTCTCGCGCCGGTTCGACGGGATCATCGACTTCGCCGAGCTGCACGAATCGGTCGATACCCCTTACAAGCACCTCTCCAACGGGATGAAGGTGCGTCTGGCCTTCGCGGTCGTCTCCCAGCTGGAGGAGCCGATCCTCCTCGTCGACGAGGTTCTCGCCGTGGGTGACAAGGCGTTCCGCGAGAAGTGCTATCAGCGCATCGACGAGCTGCTCGCCGATGGCCGCACGCTCTTCTTCGTCAGCCACAGTGAGCGGGATCTGCGCCGATTCTGCACTCGCGGTCTGTACCTCGATCAGGGCCGGCTGGAGATGGATGCGCCGATCGGCGAGGTGCTCGACCGCTACAACGCCGATCACAACGGCGGCTGAGCGCACTGCGGGTCGATTCGTCCGCGCCGGAGGCGTCGGTTAGGCTCGGTTCCGGCTGGGGAGCCGACTGGGGTCATTCAAGGAGAGACATTGCGCAAGCTCAGCCTGCTGCTCATCGCGGCGCTCATCACCACCTTCGCGTGGACGGCGCCCCCGCCCCCGGCCGAGGCTGCGGTCCAGACGCGGGTCGTCACCGCCGTCAGCCTGAGCACGGCATACGCACGCATCCTCGCGGACACCAATGCGGCACGGGCGTCCGCCGGTCTGCCTGCACTCAAAGCCGACCCGGCGTTGAACACGATCGCGCAGAGCTGCTCCGAGACCCAGGCGCGCAACAACGCCATGGCGCACTGCACGGGCTATCACACGCGCTACCCGAAGGGCTGGACGTGGGCGGCCGAGAACGTCGCCGCCGGCTACTCCTACGACAAGGTGGTCGCGGCTTGGCTGAACTCGCCGGGGCACCGGGCGAACATCCTGAAGGCCGGCGCCACGCATCTGGGCATCGGCTATGCGGTCTCCGCGAGCGGTAAGGCGTACTACACCCAGAACTTCGCCAGCTACCCGGCGTCGGTCCGGCGCTGACTCAGCGAACCGCGCTCTCCAGCGGCGGCATCGGCCGCCACGTGGCATCCCTGGCGATCTTGCGACCGTCGCGGATGCCGCGGAAGAGGTTGCTGGTGCCCCGCACGGTGTGCTCCACGGCCAGCAGCCGGATGAGCTCCTTGCCGAAGGTGAGCGCCGTGCCCGCCAGGAACAGCGGCGGGTTGTAGACGCCGAGTGAGCGGTAGTAGTTCTTCATGTGCCCGCGGTTGCGCATGATGTAGTAGCGGTAGGCGTTGCTGGACGCGTTCATGTGGCGGACGCCCATGTCCCACTGCTTGATCTCGCGGGTGCGCCGCAGCACGAACTCGTTGACGATGACGGAGGTGGTCTTGCGCGACGCCAGCCAGCCGTACATCTGGTCGTCCCAGTAGATGAAGAAGCGGGGATCGGGCAGGCCGATCTGCTGCACGATGTCGCGGTGGATGAACATGCCCTCGAAGCAGCCGGAGTTCATCTCCTTGAAGCCCGACTCGTCGAATCCGGCCGGTGCGAACGGGATCGGGATGCCGAGGGGCTCGGCGACGCGGTACTGCCAGTAGAACTCGCTGCCGTCGTAGTCGTACCGGCGTCCCTGGATGCTCTTGAAGCGGGGCGCCCAGGCGCCCATGCGCGCGAGACCTTCCGGAAGCACCTCGACGTCGTCGTCCATGAGCCACATCCACGTGGATCCCAGCTCATATGCGACCCGCATCCCCTCGCTGAACCCCCCGGAGCCGCCGGTGTTCGTGTCGAGCCGGCGGTAGACCAGTTCCGCACCGAGCCGCCCGCGGAAGGACTCGACGATCTCGGTCGTGTCGTCGACGGAGGCGTTGTCCACGACGACGACGTGACCGGGCTTCGGGTCCATCCGCGTGATGCTCTCGAGCAGCCGGGTCAGCAGGCCCGAACGGTTGTAGGTGACGATCGCGATCGTGGCGGAAGCCGGGTCGAAGGTCAACTGCGCCCGGCGGGCGTCGTCGTGGGAGGTGGTGGTGCTCATGAGCTTTCTCCGAATGTGTGCCGCCATGCTTCGAGCGACGTCATCTCAGGCTGGGCTTTACGGTAGCGGCGGGAGAGCAGGGGCCATTCTCGCCGGAGGCGCCGGTGCAGGCGCACGCTGTCCACGAGCATGTGGCGATACTTCGCGCGATCGCGGATGTAGATGTTCTTTCCGGAGCCGTCGGCCGCGCTGACGAGCGCCGAGTCGTACAGCGGCAGACGCCACCAGTGCGCGTCGTACTTTCCGAATTCGACCTCGGGATGGGCGACGTTCTCGGGCCGCGGCGCATGGAACCAATGCGAGACGAGGGTGACGAAGGTGAACCACCGCAACTGCAGCCCCGTCGGGTTGTCGAACTCGTTCTGCGGCCGATGCTTGAACACCTGGCGACCGCGGCGCGACCGGAGTGGCACGCCGGTGTCCTTGTGGACGTGCGTCTCGGAGAAGTCCTTCGCGAGGGCTCGCGCGGCGGGCATGGCCGTCGCCAGGTTCGCGCGCATGTGCTCCGGTCCGGACAGGATGTCGCGCAGCGCGCGGTGCCGCAGAGCCACGGGGTAGTACTGCATCATCATGAGGTGCTTCAGATCAACACGTCGACTGTGCCGCAGCAGACGGCCGCCGCGCGGCACCCGTGAGTGCAGGAGCCCGGCGACGATGCGGTTGCGCGCGTGGAAGTACGCCTGCCAGTCGATCGAATCGTCCTTGCCGACCCACGACACGTGCCACAGCGCGACGCCGGGAACCGAGACGGTCGGATAACCCGCGTCCCGGGCGCGGAGGCAGTACTCCGCGTCGTCCCACTTGATGAAGGCGGGAAGTGCGAGCCCGACGGCGCGGATGACCTCGGTGGGTATGAGGCACATCCACCAGCCGTTGTAGTCCGCGTCGAGTCGCTTGTGCAGCATCGGGGTCTGGCGCAGATTCGATGCCGAGAAGTCGTGGGGCAGCTTCTCCTGGTACAGCGCACGCCACATGAACGGCTCATCGTCGACGACCTCCGCCCAGGCATGCAGCTTCGGGCGGTCGAGCAGATCGAACATGTGGGCGCCGACGATCGTGGGGGTGGACGCGTAGCGCCCGAACACGATCGAACGGCGGACGGACTCCGGCTCGAGGCGCACGTCGTCGTCGAGGAGCTGCACGAAATCGCTTTCGGGGCGATCGAGCGTCTCCGCCATCGCCCGGGCGAAACCGCCCGAGCCGCCGAGGTTCGGCTGCGTGATGACCCGGAGGGTCTCGCCCAGCGCGGCGGCGACCTGCGGGAACTCCGGCTGCGCATCGACGCGCCGGTCGCCCTGATCGATCAGGAAGATGCGGTCCACGAGCTCGAGGACGTCCGGCGCCTCGGCGAGGTTCGTGAGCGTCCAGATGCAGTAGTCGGGCTTGTTGAAGGTGGTGATGCCGATGGAGGCCTTGCCGGAGCGGACCGGATCCAGCTCGGTGGTCCACTCGGCGCCCAGGAACAGGGCGTCCTTGTCGTCGGCCACGAGGTCGAACCAGATCCAGCCGCCGTCGCTGTACTGATCCAGGACCAGGTCGAAGGCGTTCGATTCGATCCCGTTCGACTCGCGGGTCTCGATCCGCTGGCGGACGCCCGAACCGGTGGATCGGTAGACCAGGATCGTGCACGGGCCCTCGGTGCGCACCGTGAGCGTGACCTGGCGCACCGCGGTCCAGTGCTGCCAGTACGAGGCCGGGAAGGCGTTGAAGTACGTCCCCAGCGACACCCGCTGCCCGGCGACGATGCGGGCCGTGTGACGACCGAGGATGTCGCCGATGTGCGCCCGATTCGACACCCGCACGGGCTCTTCGTCGATGACGGACCACGTCTCGGGGTCCGCGTAAAGGGGGAGCAGGTCGGGATCTCGGTCGTGGGGGAAGACAACGTTCTGCAGGACGTGAGGCACGAGGAAACTCCGGAAAGACGGCGACTGGCGCCGATTCGTGGGGCCGGAAGTAGCCTACCCTTCCTTCATGAGGATCTCCTGGCTGCTCCAGCCCTGCCATCGCGTCGACCCGATGACGGCCGGTGAGCGGCCGGTCGCCCGATGAAGGTGCTGATCACGGGCGGCGCCGGCTTCATCGGCAGCACCGTCGCATCTGCCTGCCTCGACGCAGGGATCGTGCCGGTGATCCTGGACGACCTCTCCACCGGACGCGAGTCGTTCGCCGCGGGCCGGCACTTCTATCGGGGCGACATCGCGGACGCCTCGCTTGTCGACCGGATTGCCGCCGACCACCCCGGGATCGCTGTCGCGATCCACTGCGCCGCGAAGATCGTCGTGCCCGACTCGGTCCGCGCACCGCTGGACTACTACGAGGCCAACGTCGGAAAGAGCATCGAGCTTCTGCGGAACCTCAGGCGCAACGGCATAGACAGGGTCATCTTCAGCTCTTCGGCGTCCGTGTACGGGGCCGACGACGGAGGTGCGGTGACGGAGGAGGATCCCGTCGTCCCCTCCAGCCCGTACGCGCGGACGAAGGCGATCGTCGAGCAGATCCTCGCGGACAGCTCGGCCGCGGGTGAACTGCGCGCGATCGCGCTGCGCTACTTCAACCCCATCGGCGCGGACCCGCAGTCCCGCAGCGGGCTCGCGCACCGCGACCCATCGCACGTGCTCGGCCTCCTGATCACCGCTCACCGACGTGGCGGCGCGTTCACCATCACCGGGGTCGACTGGCCCACGCGCGACGGCTCCGGTCTTCGGGATTTCATCCACGTGTGGGATCTCGCCCAGGCGCACGTGCGCGCAGTGGAGCGGTTCGATGCCGTGACAGCAGACGACCCGTACCGGGTCATCAACCTGGGCGGCGGCACGGGTACGACCGTCCGGGAGCTGGTGGCGGCCTTCGAGCGCGTCACCGGAGCCACCGTCGACGTCCGCATCGGCCCGAACCGCCCCGGCGACGTGGCGGGTGCCTACGCGGACGCGAGCCGGGCGGCGGATCTGCTCGGGTGGCATGCCGAGCTGACGATCGATGACGGCATCCGTGACTCCCTGGCCTGGGCGGAGAGCCTGCATTCCGCGACCGACTCGTAGGCCGTTTCTCAGCGGGGAGCGTGCGGCAGGCTTTCAGCGCCGGGTCCGGTCCCGGGTCCGGCGTCGACCACATCGATCCGTTCCCGCCATGAGCGGGACTGACCGGCGCGCACTGCGCACAGCACGAGCAGCAGCCAGCCGAACCCGAACAGCGTGAAGCTCTCGAACATCGAATCCACCAGCAGCGTGACCAGGATCAAGGGCGTCCATGCGTAGATCACCGACTTGCGCTCGCTCGCGTCCAGCCATGAGCGCACCAGCGCGACGCCCGCGAAGGCCGTGAACAGGAGGAGGCCGACCCAGCCGAGTTGCAGCAGCACGTCGAAGTACGCGTTCAGGCCCGTCGCGTGACTCGTGCGCAGGCCGTAGTTGATGGCGCTGAAGGGGAACTCATCCGGATTCCACGGCCCGAACCATCCCCACCCCTGGACCGGTTTGGACCGCAGGTAATCCACCATCGTGTTCCACAGGTTCACCCGCATCGAGAAGTCGGATCCGGCGCCCAGGAAGGCGATGATCGGATGCCGCGCCGCATAGCCCACGGTCAGCCCGACGACGACGATGCCGCCGAGGGTGAACTGCAGCGCCGAGCGCCCCTCGGGACGCGAATGGCGCACGAGCGCCAGAGCGCCGACCGCGATGCCGACGGCGACGGCGAGCACCAGCACGGTGGGGGAGTCGCTGAGCGCGGCCAGTCCGCCGGCGAGCACGACCGAGAACACCGACACACCCACGCGGACGGACTGCGTCCGGTACTCGATCAGGAAGGTGATCAGCGCGATCACCGCGGCGAACCCGAGCAGGTTCCGCGTTCCGAAGATGCCCTGCACCGGACCGAGCTGCGCGATGTTCCCCTGGATGCCGAGCACCCGGAACGGCATGTCGAGCAGGATCCCCGCGGCGATCTCGACACCGAGGGAGATCGACAGCAGCACCCGCATGACATCGCCGAGTGCGCGCGCGGTCTGCAGGGTGTCGCGGACGTGCCCGATCGTGACGGCGAGGAACGCGAGACTCGCGGTCGAGACCCACCCCCAGAAAGAGCTCGTGGCGTCCTGACTCCAGAACACGCTGACCAGCGCCCACGCGACGAACAGGACGACCGTCGTCGGCACCAGTCGCACGAGCGAGATCTCCTTCCGGCGTGCGACGAGGATGCCGATGCCCAGAACGCAGAGCCCGACGAGGATCGAGGCGTAGGTCACCCGGCCGGCGATCCGCTCGATCGCGAAGGCGGAGAAGACCGTCCCGAGCACCGTCAACGTATAGGCCCTCGCGAGGGCGGCGGATGCGAGGAGGACCACCCAGCGCCCGGGAGGGGCGCCGCGCGGCGAGTCCGTCACGACAGCTGCGTGGTCAGCTCGCCACGCTCGATCGCGATGCGCAGTTCGGCTGCGCCTTCGCCGACATGGGGGGACTGCTTGATCTTGTACGCCAGCAGAACCACCAGAAGCCACCCCCAGAGGAGCAGTGGACTGGACTCGGCAAGGCCCTGCACGAGGAGGATCGCACCGACGAGCGTCGGCAGCAGCGTCAACGGGGAGTAGGGGCGGTCGGCACGCAGATCCCAGCGCGGGCGGTCGACGGCGAAGAACCAGGAGCGCCAGATGAAGGCCAGGTATGCCACGCCGAGCAGGAACACGCCGATGAGGCCGAGCTGGAAGAACACGTCGACCCACATGTTGTGCGCCTGCATGACGCTCTCGCCGTGGTCGATGATCCATCGGTCGAAGAACGGATCGCCTGTGATCCACGGCGTCGAGTAACCCCAGCCGACGAGCGGCTGCTGCACCGCACGCTCCAGAACGGCGTCCCAGATCGTCTCTCGTCCGGTCAGGTCGGCGCTGCGCCCGAGCGCGGTGAAGATCGGCTCGCGCAACAGCCAGAGCGCGAGGGCCCCGCCGAGCCCGATCGCCGCGTAGGCGATGTAGTAGCGGGTCCGGTCCCCCGGTCTGCTGGCGCGGCGCATGAGCAGCACGGTGACCAGGACGATCGCCACGGCGCCTGCCGCGACGTACGCCGTCGCGGACGACGCCCGGTAGAAGAGGTACGCCGACACACCGATCCACACCCCGAGCAGGACGCGGCGCTGCGCATCGGCGGCGAACCGGATCGCGAACACGACGATCGCCAGCAGCGCGACCGGACCGAGCAGGTTCGCGTTGCCCATGATCCCCTGGATCCGACCGCCGTCGAACAGGTTGTCGCGCGACCAGTACAGGATGGGGTCGACGGGCTCGGTGCGCCGTACGAATCCAGGCAGGATCGGCTCGCGCACCACGGCGGAGACCCACAGCTCGAAGGCGAGCGACAGCCCGATGACCCACTTCAGCGCGGACGCGAGGGCGCGCACGATCTCGCGCCAGGTCAGGACGCTGCCGATGAACAGGCCCTGGAGGGTGGTGATGACCAGCAGCAGCAGCGTGAGCGCGGTCGCCTCGCGCCAGTGCGACCAGATGATGGACAGCGCCGCCCACACGACATACGCCACGGTGAACCAGGGCAGCCTGCGCCACTGGACGGGTGGTCGCACAGCGAACCACAGACCGAGGGAGAGGACGCCGCCCGCGATCGTCACGACCGCCGTCGTCAGCTCGCCGAACGCGTTGATCCAGGCCGTTCCGGACAGCGCCATGAACAGCACGAAGATGCACCATCCGCGCAGCATCAGATGGCCCGTCTTCTCGCGGACCGGTGCGGCGGGCGGCGCCGACGCCGGGTGCTTCGTATAGACGGCCATCGTGAGATCAGGGTACCGCCTGGCCCTTGCCGCGCTGTGCGGCGAGGACCCGCCGCGACCCTACGCTGGAAGCATGCTCGTGCCGATTGCGAACACCCCCCGTGACTACGACTGGGGGTCGACGACACTGCTCGCCGACCTCGAGGGCCGCCGGCCCTCCGGTCGACCCGAAGCCGAAATCTGGTTCGGCGACCACGAGGGCAGTCCCGCGATCGTTCCGGACGGGCGCAGCCTCGGCGCATGGATCACGTCGGAAGGCGCCGGTTCAGGGGCACCCCCGCGCCTTCCATACCTGCTGAAGCTGCTCGCCGCAGCATCCCCCCTTTCGATCCAGGCCCACCCATCGAAGTCTCAGGCGATCGAGGGCTACGCGCGAGAGGAAGCCGCAGGCGTGCCGCGCGACGCTGCCGACCGCACCTATCGCGACGACAACCACAAGCCAGAGCTGATCGTCGCGATCAGCGACACGTTCACGGCGCTCGCCGGCCTGCGGGAGATCGACGCGACGCGGCGGCTCGTCGCGGAGCTGGGGCCGGCCGGCAACGGCCTCGCAACCCGTCTCGAGGACACGGATGCCGCGGCCGCGCTGCGGAACACGATCTCATGGCTGCTCTCCGGCGAGGCGCAGCGGGACGTGGACGGGATCATCGCTGCGGCCGCCGAAGCCGACAGCACGGAGTTCTCTGTGGAACTGAGTCTGATCGGGCGTCTCGCCGCGGCGTACCCGGGCGATCCCGGCGTCGTCGTGGCGATGCTGATGAACCTGGTCACGCTGACCCGCGGCGAAGGGGTCTTCGTGCCGGCCGGAGTCCTGCACGCGTATCTCGAGGGGCTCGGCGTCGAGCTCATGGCCGCAAGCGACAACGTGCTGCGCGGCGGCCTCACGCCGAAGCACATCGACGTGGGCGAGCTGCTGCGCGTGCTCGACTCGACGCCCGGCCCGGCGCCCGTCGTGCGTCCCGAGGATGTCGGCGGCGGGATCTCCCGCTACCCGACGGACATCTCGGACTTCGCCCTGCTGCGGGTGACCGTCGAGCCGCACAGGCCGTCCTGGCTGTCGCTCGCCGGTGTCACGATCGCCGTGGCGACGGAGGGCAGGGTCGAGGTGCGGACGCACCGCTCCGGCGACGGCATCGAGCTCACCCCCGGTCGCGCCGTCTTCGTGACGCCCGATGAGATGGAGCTGCATTTCTCCGGCTCGGGCCAGGTCTTCGTCGCCCAGCCCGGCGCGACGACGGCGGCGCCCGCATCGTGATCGGCTTGCGACACGCCGACGGCGCGTCGTAAACGTTCAAGCGCGAGGTGAGGCTTTACGATCTGCGACTTGACCGCGACGAACTACACCGGTGTAATTATGCGTACACGCGAACCAGCGTGGGGGGTTAGAAGGTAGGAGAACGAGATGACGGGTTACCGTTCCGGCGTTCCCGACAATTGGTTCGTCGATCCGGTCCAGCTAGGGGTCCCGGGGGTGCGTCGACCTCTTGAGGGAGAAGACGGCAATCCGCTCGGATGGCAGACCGACGCACTGTGCGCGCAGACCGATCCGGAGGCTTTCTTTCCGGAGAAGGGCGGATCGACGCGCGATGCGAAGAAAATCTGCACGACGTGCGACGTCCGGGGCGAATGCCTCGAGTACGCCCTGCAGAACGACGAGCGGTTCGGGATCTGGGGTGGCCTCAGCGAACGCGAGCGCCGCAAGCTCAAGCGACGCGCCGGCTGAGTCGCGCGGGGCAGCGACGCGGACGCCCTGACGCCCGTTCCTGCGCGCGCGGCGCGTGCGCCGGGTCGGGCGGGAGCACCCGCCTAGGCTGACCACGTCATGCCCGCCAGAGTCCACGCCATCCTCGTCGTGCGCCCCGATGGGCGCACACCCGCCGCGCATCACCTGCGGCGCACTCTCGCGGCGCTCGCGGACCAGACGCGTCCGGTCGACGCACTGACGATCGTGGTCTGCGGCGAGGACGCCGGCGTGGCCGCGGTCGCCGCGGCATCCGTCGCCGAGTCGGTCATCACGGCACCGGCATCTACAGGATTCGCGGCCGCGACCGCCATGGCGACACTGCGGGTCTCGGGCGATGCGGTGTGGATCCTCGCCCAGGACACCGCGCCCGAGCCGGATGCGCTCACGCGACTCGTCGGCGCACTGGAACTCGGCCCGTCCGTCGCGTTCGTGGCACCGAAGCTCGTGCGCTGGGACGATCGAACCGAGATCGTCTCTCTCGGTACGAGCATGACGAACTCCGGCCGCACCGTGGGTCTTGCCGATTCCGAACTCGACCAGGGGCAGCACGACGCGCGCGAGGATGTGCTCGGCGCCGACATCCGCGGAATCCTGGCACGCAGCGATGTCTGGCGCGAGCTCGGGGGGATCGATCGCGGGCTCGCAGGAGCCGACGAAGGGCTCGACCTGGGCGTTCGCGCGCGGCTGAGCGGAGCGCGCGTGCTGCTCGTGCCGACCGCACTCGTCGCCGTCGCCGGCGACGGTGCGGCGGGACCACCGTCCCCTCTGACCGGCGCTCGCCGCCGTCGTCGGGCTTTCGCGTCCCGCACCGCCCAGCTGCACCGCAGGCTCGTCTACGCCCCCGCGGCCGCCGTGCCGTTCCTGTGGCTGGCGATCCTGCCGCTGGCTCTGTGGCGCTCCGTCCTTCAGATCGTCCGCAAGCGGCCGGAGCTGATCGTCCCCGAGTGGGGAGCGGCCGTCGTCGCCCTGGTCGGAGTCGCTTCCG
>NZ_DASUNI010000027.1:0-3215 GCF_036277215.1 Microbacterium sp.
GGGCCCAAGCTCGGGCTGCACAGCGTGGACCGCGAGACGTTCGAGCGCACCGCCAAGCCGAGCGCGGAGGTCTACGCCGAGCTCGTGCGAGAAGCGCGTGGCCTCTGAGTCGGTCGACCTGAGCGCTCGCCCGTTCTGGGCGTAGAAAGAGCTGCGAAGGCTGAATCGTTTCCTCCCCAGCAGGGGCCGATCGGGTCGATTCCAAAGGATCCGATTCATCATTTGATCTGGCCCTTTTCCGGCCGTGAATGTCGGAAGCCCTCGGCAGAATGGGGGTCATGAACAGCATCGCCGCGACACTCGACCGGGTCGGCGATGACCTCGCGAGCGTGGTCGGAGAGCTGTTCGCCGGCGACGTTGCCCGGGGTCTGTCTGAGACCGATGTGCTCGAGGTGATGGCGGCAGGGGCGCGGATCGTGAGGGCGGGCGAGGCGTTGCTGGTCGAGGCGACGACGCAGGCGTGCGACCGCTCCGACGGGCGGTTGCACGCGGACCGGATGACGACCCGGTTCGGGTGCCGCTCCGTGGGTGAGCTCGTGCAGCGAGTGACCCGGGTCTCGAAACAGCGCGCAGGCGATCTGGCGAGAGCCGCGCGGGCGGTCGTGCGACCGGTGGCCCTCACGACCGGAGGGCTGCTCCCAGCGGCGCTGCCCCACATGCGCGAGGCGCTGGCCGCCGCCGAGGTGGGCGTCGACGGGGTGGTGGCGGTGGCCGGCCCCCTCCTCACGTGCGGTGCAGGAACCGCGGCGATCCTGGCTGCCGACGAAGAGATCGCCGCGACCGCGCGGGGTGAGGGAGCGGATGCCGCGCCGCCGCCTTGCGCAGAGGATCTCCGCGCCATGGCGATGGTGTGGGCGATGTACCTCGATCAGGACGGGGCGGAGCCGAAGGAGCAACGGGCTCTGCGCAAGCGGGGGATCACGATCGGACCGTGCCGCGATGGCCTGCATCCCGTGCGAGGCAACGTCCTCCCCGAGGTCGCCGCGCAGATGCAGCGTGCGTTCGACAGCGTGCTGAACCCGAAACTCGACGGTCCCCCGGCGCCGGGCCGGCCGTTCTTCAGCGACTCCCGTGGCGCGACGGAGACCGTCGATCCGGACGACCCTGACGCACCGCTGACCGCGACAGCCGATGACCGCACGCGGGCGCAGAAGCAGCACGACGCGCTCGCCACGGTGCTCACCGTCGTCGCCGGGGCGGGCGCGCTGCCTACCCTGGGCGGTGCCGCGCCGACACTCGTCGTCTCGGTGCGACAGGAAGACCTCGCCACCGGTCGCGGCTTCGCGCACATCGACGGGAGCGACGAACCGATCTCCCTCGCATCCGCCCGACACATCGCGTGTTCCGGCGCCGTGCAGCGCGTGATCTTCGACGACTCCGGGCAGATCGTGCAGCTGGGATCACGGGAACGCGCATTCAACCACCACCAGCGTCGCGGGATCGGGCTTCGAGACGGCGGCTGCATCATCCCGGGCTGTCACGTGCGGGCCGACTGGTGCGAGATCCACCACGTTCAAGAGCATGCGCGGGGCGGACCGACTCATATCGACAACGGCGTTCTGCTGTGCTGGTTCCACCATCGCACCCTCGATTCGAGCGGCTGGGCGGTGCGGATGAACCACGGCATTCCGGAAGTGCGCGGCCCCTACTGGTGGGATTCGCGGGTGAAGTGGCGGCCCGTCACGAAATCGCCGACCCGGATGCGCGAACGGGTTGGGCGCAGGACGTGAGCAACACGGCTGACCGTCGCGGCGGTCAAGGAGTCGAACACGATCTCAGAGGTAGTCGTTCAGCGCCTCGAGCAATCGATCCACGTCGCTGCCGTCGGTGTACGGGGCGAGTCCGACGCGCAATCCGGCGCCGACCGGAAGGTTCAGCGCGCGGAACGGCTCGTACGCGTAGAAGCTCCCGGCGGGCGCCAGGATGTTCCGCTCCGCGAGGAACCGAGCCACCTCCACGGCGTCGTGCTCGGCGAACGTGAAGAAGAGCGTCGGAGTGCGTTCCTTCGCACGGGAGTGCAGGACCACGCGATCGGCGAACGAGTCCAGCCCGTCTTCGATCCGGCGGCGCAGCGCGAGTTCATGACCGTCGATGAGGCGATTGGCTGCGACGAGCCGATCTCGGCGCGTTCCGCCCGCGGGCGCGATATCCGCGATGAAGTCGACGGCAGCGGTGGTTCCCGCCATGATCTCGTAGGGCAGCGTCCCGAGTTCGAAGCGTTCGGGAACGGCGTCGGTCGACGGCAGCAGCTTGTCCGGCGTCAGCGACTCGAGCAGAGCCGGATCGGCGACCAGCGCGGCGCAGTGCGGGCCGAAGAACTTGTACGGCGAGCACACAAAGAAGTCCGCACCCAGCGCTCCGATGTCGACGGAGGCGTGCGCCGCGTAGTGCACCCCGTCGACGTAGACCAGCGCGCCGACCTCGTGCGCCCGTTCGGCGATTGCGGCGACCGGCGGGATGGTTCCCAGCAGATTGGATGCCGCCGTCACAGCGACCAGGCACGTCCGGCTGTTGATCACATCATGCAGGTCCGTCAGGTCCAGCTCGGCGGTACTCGGGTCGAGCCGGAGCCAGCGCACGACGATGCCTCCGGCGGCCGCCGCCTGCACCCAGGGGCGCACGTTGCAGTCGTGGTCCAGCTGCGTAACCACGATTTCGTCACCCTCGGTCCAGGTCTTGGCCAGTGCGCGCGAGAAGTCGTAGGTGATCTGCGTCGCGCTGCGGCCGTAGACGACTCCCCGGGAGTCTGCCGCGAGCAGGTCGGCGATCGCCTGGCGGAACTCGCTGATGGCGTGTTCGGCGTTGCGTTCGCTCGCGATCGAGTCGCCCCGGTTGGAGAGCGGGCCGGTGAGCACACGAGCGATGGCCGCACCGACGACCGCAGGGGTCTGAGTGCCGCCGGGGCCGTCGAAGTGCGCGATCCCGGATTCCAGCGACGGGAAGCCCGCGCGCAGGGATGGGGTGTCCAGTGTCACGTGTCCCCGCTCTCGAGGTGTTCGGCGGGCTGGGCCGCTCATTCGGGAAAGAGCGTACCGTTCTCGGGGATTCGGGCCTCCGCCGGCAAGCGAGAGCAGCAGATACAGCACGAACGTGACGACGAACGAGGGCACGGTGGCCCCGAAAGGCAGCGGCCAGACGTAGGCCCACACGTACGCGAGGACCGCGCCGACCACCCCCTCGTCCCGCGCCGCGTCCCTTCCGCGAGACTGCATCTG
>NZ_DASUNI010000028.1:0-3237 GCF_036277215.1 Microbacterium sp.
GGGCATCACCCTAGAAGACGGTGCCGAAGGCACCCGCTGGGCGCTTGCGGATGGCGGCTCCCGCGCATCCGCCCGGCACCCGGACCAAGAATTGCTCGGGGCACAGCCCGAGATGAAGGAGTGACACATGGCCGGCAGTAAGCCCGGGCGCCCGGGCGCCAGCAGAGGCAAGAAAGGCCCCCTCAAGGGCACGGGCGGCAAGAACAAGCGCTCGTTGGAGGGTCGCGGACCCACCCCGAAGGCCGAGGACCGCGCCTGGCATCCCGCAGGCAAGCGGAAGGCGGCACAGGAGCGGTATGCGGCCGCCGGCGGCAAGGGCAAGCCCGCCGGCCAGGCGCAGTCGCGACCGCGTGCGGCGAAGAAGGACGACGACACCGAGGTGGTGACCGGGCGCAACTCGGTGTTGGAGGCGCTTCGGGCGAAGATCCCCGCGACCGCGTTCTACATCGCCCAGCGCGTCGAGATGGATGATCGCGTGAAGGAGATGCTGTCGATCGCGACCCACCGCGAGATCCCCGTCATGGAGGTCACGCGCCCCGAGTTGGATCGGATGGCCGGGTTCGACGGCGTCCACCAGGGCGTCGCGCTGAAGGTGCCGCCGTACGAGTACGCCCACCCGCAGGATCTGCTCGAGAAGGTGATCGAGCGCGGGCAGACCCCGCTGTTCGTCGCGCTGGACGGAGTGACCGACCCGCGCAACCTCGGCGCGATCATCCGCTCGACGGGCGCGTTCGGCGGGCACGGCGTGATCCTGCCGCAACGTCGTTCGGCCAGCGTCAACAGCGCCGCCTGGAAGACCAGCGCGGGAGCGGCCGCCCGCATCCCGGTGGCGATCGCACCGAACCTGACATCCACGCTGAAGGACTTCAAGAAGCAGGGTGTGTTCGTCCTCGGGCTGGACGGGGGAGGGGACGTGTCGCTGCCGGCCCTCCAACTCGCCGATCGACCCGTGGTGATCGTCGTCGGATCCGAGGGCAAGGGGCTCTCGCGCCTGGTCAGCGAGACCTGCGACCAGATCGTCTCCATTCCGATCGATGCGGCCACCGAGTCGCTGAACGCCGGCATCGCGGCATCCGTCGCCCTGTACCAGGTCTCGACGCTGCGCACCCGCAAAGATTCATCGCTGCTGTAGCGCTTCGTAATCTGTTGGCGGGGGCGGGGAATGAACCGGCCCGCACCTGCCTTTCAACCGTCGACCCCATCGAGAGGACCAGCATGACCCGTATCGCCGTCATCGGAGGAACCGGCTATGCCGGCAGCCACATCGTCGCAGAGGCGGTGCGGCGCGGGCACACGGTGGTCTCCGTCGCCCGCAAGGTGCCCGCGGAGCGCATCGAGGGCGTGACCTACGTCGAGGGGACGATCCTGGACGCACCGGGTCTCGTCGCAGAGCTGCAGGGCGTCGAGGCCATCATCTCCGCGGTCAGCCCGCGCGGTGACATGGCCGGCACGGCGGTCGACGGCTTCCTCGAGCTTGCGAAGGAGCTCGAGGGCTCGGGTGTACGCCTGGGCGTGGTCGGCGGCACGGGATCGTCTTTGTCCGCGCCGGGCGGACCGCGCCTGATCGATGTGAACTTCCCCGAGGAGTATCGCGCCGAGGCGCAGACCGGTGTGGACATCCTCGAGGGCCTCGAGGCGACCGCGCCCAGTCTCGACTGGTTCATGATCCATCCGGCCGAGACGTTCGGCGTATGGAATCCCGGCGAGCGCACCGGCACGTATCGGGATGGCGGCGCTGTCGTCGTCCGCGACGAGGACGGCAACTCCAACATCTCGGGCGCCGACCTGGCGGTGGCCTTCATAGACGAGATCGAGACTCCGAAGCACCACCGCTCCCGCTTCACCGTCGGCTACTGACGAGAGCGCTTGACGCCGTTCGCTGACAAGCTCAGACGAGGTCGCGCCAGTCCACGCTGTCTGCCTCGTCGTCCTGGACGGGGATGTCGGCGGTGATGACGGGCAGCGCCATCGTCTCGGTGACGGGACCCATCATCAGCGTCGCCTCGTCGCGGCGATAGCGCAGCACGTCGTCGATGTAGCTCGCGATGGCCTCGGCGAGCGGCACCGACCGGCCACTGGCCTGCGACATGTACCACCGGTGCTCGAGCACCTGGTGGAAGACCTCGGCGGGTTCGAGCTTTGCCCGCAGCTCGAACGGGATGGACTTGATCACCGGTTCGAACACCCGTGTCAGCCACTCGTGAGCGACCATGTCCTCGTCGTCGCCGAGGCGTGAGATCCGGGCGCGGAACTCGTCGAGGTCGTTCAGCAGACGGCGCGCCTGATTCTCCTCGACGTCGAGCCCGGTCAGTCGCAGCAGGCGGCGTTGGTGGTGCCCGGCATCCACGACCTTGGGCTGGATCGAGACTCGCGTGCCGTCCGTCCGTGCCTGGATCGACATCTCGCCGATGTCGAACCCCAGTTCGTTGAGCCGCTGCACCCGCTCGGTGATGCGCCATGATTCGTTGGCGGCGAAGGTCTCCTGGTCGGTGAGCGCCGTCCACAGCGACCGGTACGACGACATGATGCCGTCCGCGATCGCGATCGCGTCGACACCGCCCTCGAGGCGTCCGCCTGCTTCGAGGTCCATGATCTCGCCGGCGATGTTCGTGCGCGCCACGTCCAGGTCGTGCGCGCGCTGACCTGCGGTGAGGCCGCTTTCATGCAGCTCCCCGGTCTCGGCGTCGACAAGGTACGCCGCGAACGCGCCCGCATCCCGCCGGAACAGCGTGTTCGACAGGGACACGTCGCCCCAGAAGAAGCCGACGTTGTGCAGGCGAACGAGCAGCACGGCCAGCGCGTCGACGAGGCGGTTGGCCGTGTCGGGGCGCAGCACCTGCGTGAACAGCGCGCGGTAGGGGAGTGAGAACTTCAGGTGCGCCGTGACGAGCGCGGCCGGCAGAGGCTTGCCGGCGGCATCCGTTCGGCCGGCGATGACGGCGACCCGCTCGACGCACGGGGCGTCGAGGCGGTCGAGGTTGCCGAGCATGTCGTATTCACGGCGGGCCATCTCCTCGGTCGTCTCCTTGATGGCGACGACCCTGCCGGAGAGGTTCGCGAACCGGACGAGGTGGCGGGAGAGGCCCTTGGGGAGGAACACGATGTAGCTGCTCGGCCACTCGGCCAGCGGCGTCGACCACGGCAGCGTCAGCAGACCCGGGTCGACCGAGCTCGCCGTGATGCTGAGTGACTCTGGCATCTGTCTCCGGTGAAATGGAAAACCGCGGCGCGGGGGGT
>NZ_DASUNI010000029.1:0-2988 GCF_036277215.1 Microbacterium sp.
CTCGATCATGATCCATACCCGGGTAGTACCCGCATGGTCCACGCGCGTTCGCCCGGGTCGCACCAGCCTCGATCACCCGCACCCGGTGGGGCGGGGAACTGGCACGTTTGGGCCGGAGAGCTTGACCGCTGCGTGTCGCGCATTGCAGCACTCGATGTCGGGCCGCTTCGAGTGCTCCTGCCAGGCTTGCTGTTTGGATCTGGGTGTCGGTGCCGTCCGACGCCGCCGGGACGTCCCCGACCGGCGACGAGCGACACAGCGAAAGCCAGTCAGGCCCAACAGCCGACAGTCTGCAAAGCGAGTCAGCTCGCCGCCGGTCGGAGCCTCCCTTCGAGGCCGGACGTCACGCCGAATCGAAACAGCAAGCCTGTACTCGGCACTGCGTCGGGGGTCTGAATTGTGTCCGCCTGCCGATCGGTCAGATCCGCGTCCGGCAATCGCCACTTCTTGGCGCGTAGTGGTGAACAGCGTGCTCCAGTTGCCGGCGTCCCGGGCTCCGTGTCCGGCGGAGACGGGCACGCGTTGCTGCGGGTCCGATCCCTTGCATGCAGCGGATGCGGGTCGTTTGTCTTCAGATTCCCGGGGCAGGCTGAGGACTCGAAGCAAGGGAGGCAGCAATGGCGAACCAGAAGTCCGCGACCGCCAACCGGGCGCGCTTCACGCGCGACGGCAGGAAGCGGGCCGATCGCGGCACGAGCCAGCATGGCAACGGCCACGAGGCCGCGACTTACGAGCAGGAGCTCGCGCGCTACCTGCAGGAACGCATCAAGCCCGGCCTCAACCGCGGGTCCATCGCGCTCCTGGCCCGATCCATCGCCAAGGAGATCGCTCATCGGCGACCTGACGAGGACGCCGACGTAGCCGGCGAGCCCAGCAACGAGGAGGACGACGACGTGCGCGGCGAGGCGGACAGCGACGTCAGCGACGGGGAGGGCGACGACGTCCGCGGCGAAGCCGACGACGAGTTCGACGACGAAGAAGAAGACGACGACGTCCAAGCCGAAGCAGCCGACGTCTTCAGCAACGAAGTGGACGGCAACGATGGCTCCCTCGAGGACGAGATGCGCGACCTCCAAGCGAATCTCGGCGATGAGTGGATTCTGCGCGTCTCCATTCAGGGCGAGCACGCGTGGCTGACTGCCGAGAAGGACGACGCGAGCCAGCGCGTGGAAGCGCCGGCCGCCCACGTGCTCGCTGAGGTGGTCGACCTGCTCAAAGAAAGAGGCGGCCGCGCTCCGGCTTCGCGCGCAACGCGATAGTGCGAAGCGGACGCCCTGCGCCGGGTTGCTGGTCGTCTCAGGCCGTACCGCGGCCGTCGCGTGGGGCGCTCACGGCACGCAAATGAGCGGCTCGCCGACGCGTCGTCGCGCGCGACGATGCGCACCGGCATCGGGAGGGGCGGCGAAGGCCGCCCCTCCCGAGGTGCCGCGCGTTCCCGCGCCTACCGAATGGCGAGGTGACCCTTGAAGGACGGGTCGTACTGCTGGCCCTTGGCCTTGCCCTTGGCAGTGCCCTCGACAGCCGACGTGCTCATCGCGAACGTGAGCAGCGCGTGCGCGAGCGCGTCGGACATCTCGTCCAGCGCGACGAGATTGACGTTATCGATCGTGTCGCACGCCGCGTGGTAGCACGGGTCGTACGCCACGCCGGCCTCGCCGCCCCAGAGGACGACCTCGTCTGCGGTCTTGATGTCCTCGGCGCCCGTGAACAGCCCGCCGGCCGGGATGCCGGCGGCCACGAAGGCGTCGTAGTCCGAACGGCCGTCGAACGCGGTCGGCTTCGTCACCCGGCCGATCGACTCGAAGTAGTCGACGAACACGTCCTCGACGACCCCGGAGCCCGTCGAGCCGGTGGAAGCGGTGTCCGACGCGTCGCCGTCGTAGACGAACCAGCCTGCGTTCGGCGACGCGATCATGTCGAAGTTGAGCATCACGGCGATGTCCTTCGTCTCACGCGCGGTGAGCGAATCGACATAGAACTGCGACCCGACGAGTCCCGACTCCTCGGCGCCGAACCAGATGAAGCGCACCTGGTTCTCGAGCTCGACGTCCAAGGCGGCCAGCTCCAGCGCCGTCTCGAGCTGTCCGGCCGAGCCGGACCCGTTGTCGTTGATGCCAGGTCCCTCGATCACGCTGTCGAGGTGCGCACCCGACACGACCACGCGGTCCGTGCGACCGTCGGGCGAGTCGGCGATCACGTTCTCCGACGTGCGCACCTCCGAGACCGTCGTCGTGCTGCCGGCGAGGGTGACCGCACGGCCGGCCCGGCGCTCGCTGCGGATGAACTCGACCAGCGCCGCGCCGTCCTCGGCGCTCATCTCGAGGACGGGCACGTCCTGCGGGAACGTCGCCTGGCCGAAGCCCACCTCGGTGCGCTCGGCGCTGTTGCCCTCGTTGAAGATGATCACGGCCTCAGCTCCCGCTGCGACCGCGTTCGCGATCTTGACCGAGAAGTCGCACGTCCCGCGCTGGATCAGCGCGATGTCCCCGGTGAAGCCTGCGAAGTCCTCGGGCTCGCAGCCCGAGTTCGACGTCCCGTCCGCCTGGCCCACCGGCAGCGGGACGACCACGTCGACCTCCTGCACGACACCCGAGAAGGGTCCCGTGCCCGAGTAGCCCATGGTGGCGATGTCCGTGCCCTCGACATAGGTGTAGGGGAACCCGGCGGAGGTGCCCGCGAGAGTCGCCGGGGCCAGCTCCTCGAAGTAGTTGTACTCGAACTCCTGGCGGGTGACGGTGTACCCCGCCTGCTCCATCAGCTCCGCGACGTAGTCGGCCGAGGCCGTGTAGCCGGGCGTGCTGGCCTCGCGAGTGCCGCCGTTGGCGTCGGCGATGGCCTGGAACTCCTGCATGTGCTCGAGGACGCCCTGGGCCGTGACGGCCTCGGTCAACGCGCTCGTGTCGATGACCGGAGCGGCGCCGGCACCTTGTGCACCGGTGAACGCGCCAACCACCAGCGTCGCAGCGAAGGCTGCGGACAAACGTCGAA
>NZ_DASUNI010000030.1:0-2526 GCF_036277215.1 Microbacterium sp.
TGGATCGGCTCATTCATGTCTCCTACGACGGCGTCTGGCTTGTCAGACAACGGAACTCCCCCGGTTCGTGATCAGGACTGGCAGGTGGGGCAAAGACCGTGGTAGATGACCTCGGCCTCGTCTATTACGAAGCCGTGAACATCGGACGCGGTCAGGCAGGGTGCGGCACCGACGGCACAGTCGACATCCTCGATCGTGCCGCAGGAGCGGCAGACGAGGTGGTGATGGTTGTCACCGATGCGTGTCTCGTAGCGCGCCACGGAGCCTGGCGGCTGGATGCGCCGGACGAGCGCCGCGTCGGTGAGGGCCTGTAGGACGTCGTAGACGGCCTGCTGGGACACTTCACCGAGCTCGCCGCGCACGCGCGCGATGAGCGAGTGCGTGTCGGCGTGAGGGTGCTCGTGCACCGCGGCGAGCACCGCGACGCGCGGACGGGTGACGCGCAGGGAGGCCCCGCGCAGCATCCGCTCGAGTTCCGAGACCGCCGGCACACCGGGCAGTGTGGCACAAATCTGGAATCAATCCAGATTAGCTCTGTATCACCGCCGACTGTGAGAGGCTCTAGATCGCACGGTGACGCGCAAGCCAAGGAGGGAGTGACGCGATGCAGCGGCCTGTCGGCCAATCCGGCCTTCTGTCTGCCGTCTCGACGTACCTGATCTACCAGGACGGCGGGCTCGGCGATTCCCAGCCGCAGAACATGCCTGGGACCGAGTGGAAGTCGGCGAACCTCAACAGCTTCCTGTGGGGGCTGATCCGCCAGGACCTGCCGATCACCAACTGCCGGCTCGCCAACGGGCAGCGGTTGGGGATCGAGGAGATCCGGGTCGGCCGCAGCGTCCTGCAGACGCTCGGGATGTTCGTCACGCTCGGCCTGTGGGCGCCCGCACGGGTCAGCTGGCGCTGTTGCCGCCCGCCGTCGCAATCGGGGACGCTCGAGTGATCCACCGCGACGACCCCGGGCCGCGGCCGTGGCACGGGGCGCACGTCACCCACCACACGACGGTCGCCGAGCTCTTCGACATCGACAACGTCGGCCCGCAGGGCGCGGCGCTGTCCGGGTTCGAGATGTTCCGCCAGGCCGGCGACTCGCTGGACGGGCTGGTCGGAGAGGCCCGCGCGGCCGGCAAGCGCGTCCTCGCGATCGGCTCGGGCTGGGCGCTGACGCGCATCAACATCACCGACGGCTGGCTCGTGAACACGAAGCTGCTCAACGGCGTCTACGACATCGGCGACCGCTACTTCGAGGACGGTCGCGCCGACGGTGTCGTGCTCGCCCAGGCCGGGCTGCAGGTCGCCGAGCTCAACGCCTACCTCGAGCTGCTGCACCCGGAGAAGCGGGCGCTGCGGGCCGCCGGCATCGGCAACGGCCAGACGCTCGCGGGCGCCGTCTCCGGGAACACGCACGGCTCGCAGATCAGCTACGGCGCGATGCCGGACTTCGTCGTCGGCCTGCACCTCGTCACCGGCAGCGGCCGCACGCTCTGGCTCGAGCGCGCCTCCAGGCCGGTGCTGACGGCCGAGTTCGCCGACAAGCTCGGCGCCGAGCTGGTGCGCGACGACGAGCAGTTCAACGCCGCGGTCGTCAGCTTCGGCACGTGCGGGATCGTCGCGGCGCTGGCGATCGAGACCGCCCCGATCTACCAGCTGCAGTTCCCGGCCGTCGGCGACATCCGCCACGACGACCTGAAGGCCAAGCTGCGCCGGCTGGGCGCCGACCCGGGCGACCTGTACCACTACGAGTTCATCTTCGACCCGCACAGCCGCAAGCAGGTGGCGATGGAGGCGGGCGCGCCTCAGGTGGAGTTCCGGCCCGGGATCCCGACGCCGACCCCGCGCTGGATCGTCCGCGACAAGCGCGGGTACGCCCCCGGCGTGCGAATCCTGGCGCCGCTCGCGCCGCTGCTGCGCGTGCTCCCGGTCGGCTTCGTCACGTCGCTGCAGTTCAAGCAGTACCGGCAGCGGGCGCTCCTGAACAGCGTCCGCGGCACGCCCGGCCAGCTCTATACGTCCTCCATCTACTACCTCGAGGGCTACACGGAGAGCGCGTTCGCGGTCTCGATCGACGACGCACCCGAGACGATCGACATCGTCTCGGCGGTGGCGCGCGAGCTGAAGCTGCCTTCGATCAGCCAGGTGCGGCTCGTGCACCCCTCGCAGGCGACGCTGTCGTTCACCCGGCACGCGCCCAAGACCGCGGTGTTCGAGGTCGGACTGATCGACGACGAGCGCTTCCCGGAATTCGAGCGGCGCCTGGACGCGGCGTTCCGCAAGGCGCAGATCCGCTACACGCTGCATTGGTCGAAGAACTCGGGCATCGAGCCCGACAAGCTCGCCTACATGTACGGCGAGGAGCCGATCGCGCGCTTCAAGGCCGCGCGACGGGAGATCTTCGGCGGCGACGAGGCCCTGATGGACGTCTTCGCCACCGACGTGCTCAAACGCGCGGGCCTGACCTGAGATCGGCTACGCGCTGTTGTGGCGCGAGGCCGGCACGGGCTAGCCCCCCACCCCCCCCCCCCCCGC
>NZ_DASUNI010000031.1:0-8592 GCF_036277215.1 Microbacterium sp.
CACGGTCCTCGCGATGGCCGCAGGCCAGTTCCCCGCCGACAAGGCCGCGCAGCTGAAGGAGCGTATCGCCGCGCTGTAGACCTTGTCGCCCGGCGCCGTCACCCGGGCTGTTGGCGCAGAGCTCCTGCAGATTCGTGCGCCGCCGATGAGACGTGCCGTGCTGACGGGCGCTCGCCGTGCAGGCGCGGCGAGATTGCAGGAGTTGTGCGCCGCGCGGCCGCGGGCCGCTCAGCCGGAGGTCGAGCGGCGGACGATCAGCTCGGGCTGGAACACCGTCTGGCGCGCGATGCTCGTCGGGTCGGCGGCCTCCTCGAGCAGGATCCGCAGCGCCGTGCGGCCGATCATCCGGCTCGGCTGGCGCATCGACGACAGCGGCACGGCCGCGGCCGCGGCGAAGGGTATGTCGTCGAACCCGATGATCGCGATCTCGTTGGGCACCAGCATCCGCCCGTCGACGATGAGCGACTGGAGCAGCCCGAGTGCGAGCAGATCGTTCGCCGCGAAGAGCGCGTCGGGCCAGTCGCGCCGCGGCCGGGCGAGGATGCGGGTGCCCGCGGCGGCGCCCTCTTCGACGGTCATCGCCCCGGTGGCGATCACCTCGATCTCCAGCGGCGGACTCGCGTTCTCGGCGGCCACGCGCGCGCCGGCCAGACGGTCGTTCACCTGCCGGATGTCGAAGGGACCGCCGACGAAGGCGATGCGGCGCCGACCGGTGTCGAGAAGGTGCTCGACCGCCATCCGCCCGCCGCGCACGCTGTCCACCGAGACTGATGAGAACCTGCCGTCGCCGCTGAAGCGGTCCACGAGCACCGCGGCGATGCCGCGGGCGCGCAGTCGCTGCAACCGGGCCGTGATGTCGCCGTACGGCGCGATCAGCACGCCTCGCACCTGCTGCTCCTCGAACAGATCGAGGTAGACCCGCTCCCGGGCGTGGTCCTCGTCGGTGTTGCCGTACAGGATCGCGATGTTGTGACGCGTGCCCTCATCCTCCGCCCCGCGCACGACATCGGTGTAGAAGGGGTTCTGGCCGTCCAGCACGACGAAGCCCACCGTCGAGCTGACCCCGCCCCGCAGCTTCCGCGCAGCATCGTTGCGCACGTATCCGAGCTCTTCGATCGCGCGATTCACGCGCTCGACCGAGTCGCTGGAGACCTCATCCGGCCGGTTCAAGACATTGGACACCGTGCCGACGGAGACGCCCGCGCGCTGGGCAACGTCTCGGATACTCGCCGGCACTGGCGTCCCGCCCTTCATCGGTCACGATTCGATCAAGGTTCCCTGCGGACTTGACCGTTTCCCTCGGTCTCCATAGAGTATCTGAAATCAACCTGAATCGATTCAGGTATTTTCACCTCGACGAGGAGGCCCCCGTGGCAGATGTCGACGCCGATGCGACCCCATCAGCGCACGCCCTCGAACTGCGCCGTGTGGTCAAGTCATTCGGCCCCGTCGTGGCTTTGCGTTCGGGGAGCCTCACCCTCGACCGGGGCTCCATCCACGCGCTGATCGGCGAGAACGGCGCCGGCAAGTCGACGCTCGTCAAGGTCATCGCTGGGCTCTACCGTCGCGACGCCGGTGAGTTCCTGCTCGACGGTCAGCCTGTGGATTTCTCCAGCACCGCGCAGTCCAAGTCCGCCGGCATCGCAGTCATCTACCAGGAGCCGACGCTGTTCCCCGACCTGTCGGTGACCGAGAACATCTTCATGGGCCGCCAGCCGCACAATCGGCTCGGCCGCATCGACCGCCGCGCGATGCGCGACGAGGCGACGCAGATCTTCACCCGTCTCGGCGTCGCGCTCGACCCCGAGCGGATCACCGAAGGCCTTTCGATCGCCGACCAGCAGATCATCGAGATCGCCAAGGCGATCTCTCTCGATGCGCGCGTGCTGATCATGGACGAGCCGACGGCCGCCCTGAGCGGCGTCGAGGTCGAGCGGCTCTTCGCGGTCGCCCGGAGCCTCCGCGACGAGGGTCGCGCGCTGCTGTTCATCTCCCACCGGTTCGACGAGGTGTTCGCGCTGTGCGACACCGTCACGGTCATGCGCGACGGCTCGTACGTCGACACGACGCCGATCTCGGAGACGAGCGTGGACGAGCTCGTGCGGCAGATGGTCGGCCGCGACGTGACCGACCTGTTCCCGAAGCTGCCCGCGCAGGTGGGCGACGTCGTGCTCGAAGTGGACGGGCTGACCCGCGCGGGAGTGTTCCGCGACATCACGTTCACGCTCCGCGCCGGCGAGATCGTCGGGCTCGCCGGCCTCGTCGGCGCCGGACGCAGCGAGGTCGCGCGAGCGGTCTTCGGTGTCGATCCGTACGAGAGCGGCACGGTGCGCCTGCACGGCAGGCCGCTGCCGAAGGGGAGCCCGCGCGCCGCGACCGCCCGCGGCCTGGCGCTGGTGCCCGAGGACCGCCGCAAGCAGGGTCTCGTGCTCGACGAGAGCGTCACCCGAAATGTCACTCTCGCGATCCGCAACAAGCTCGCGAAGTGGGGCCTGCTCTGGGGCGGGGCCGAGAACCGCGCCGCACAGGAGTGGGCGAGCCGGCTCGAGGTCAAGACCGCAGCTCTGGATGCCGAGACCGGCACCCTCAGCGGAGGGAACCAGCAGAAGGTGGTGCTCGGCAAATGGCTCGCCACCGAGCCGACGGTGCTGTTCGTCGACGAGCCCACCCGCGGCATCGACGTCGGCACCAAGGCCGAAGTGCACCGCCTGCTCAGTGAGCTCGCGCAACAGGGCCTCGCGATCCTGATGATATCGTCCGAACTGCCGGAGGTGCTCGGAATGGCCGACCGTGTGCTCGTCATGCGCGAGGGTCGCCTCACCGGCGAGTTCTCGCGCCGGGAGGCGACGCCCGAAGCCGTGATGTTCGCGGCGACCGCGGATGCGGAGGTCGCGCGATGACCGCCGTCGAGATCCGCCCCGGCAAGAGCGCCGCGAGCCGCCTCGTCTCGCACGTCGCCACCGCCCGGGAGACCGGCATCCTGATCGCCCTTCTGCTGGTGATCTTCTTCGCGACCGTGCGCAACCCCGCCTTCCTGTTCTCATCGGACGGCTTCCGCGACCTGCTGCTGACGCCATCCCTGCTGCTGCTCGTGGCCGTCGGCCAGGCGATCGTGATCATCACCCGCAACGTCGACCTGTCGGTCGGCTCGATCGTGGGCCTCACCGCCTACCTGACCGGGCGGCTGTTCATCGACGTCGAGGGGATCCCGCTGATTCTGGTGTTCATCGCCGGGGTGCTCTTCGGCGGTCTGCTCGGACTCATCAACGGCGCGCTGGTCGCGTTCGCCCGGGTGCCGGCGCTCGTGATCACACTCGGCACGCTGTACATCTACCGCGGCATCAACGTCGCATGGGCAGGCAGCGATCGGATCAACGCCTCCGACCTGCCGCAGGACTTCCGCGGGCTCGGCACGGGGCAGATCCTGTTCATCCCGATCCTCACGATCATCGCGGTCGTCGTCCTGATCGCGGCGGCCTGGTATCTGCGCAACCTCCGCTCGGGCCGCGAGCTGTACGCGATCGGCTCCGACCCGGCCGCCGCGCACCTCTACGGTCTCCGCGTGACGCGCCGTGTGATCGGCGCCTTCGTGGTGAGCGGCGCCCTGTCGGGTCTGGCCGGCGTGCTGTATGCGGCGCGCTACGGGACGGTCAGCTCGGGTGCCGGATTCGGGTGGGAGCTGCAGGCGATCGGTGCCGCCGTCATCGGCGGGGTCGCGATCTCGGGCGGCGTGGGGACGGTGTGGGGTGCCGCCATCGGCGCGTATCTCCTGCTCACCATCAACCGCGCTCTGCCGATCCTGGGCATCGACGACTTCTGGCAGCGCGCCGTGGTCGGCGTGCTCATCCTCGGCGCGATCATCCTCGACCGCGTCCTCGCCGTCCGGCAGTCCCGAAGACTCATCGCCCAGAGGGAGGTGGACCGATGACCGCCGCGCCCTCGACCGCCGGCACGACCGCACCCGCGCGGGTGTACAAGCTCCACGCGCGTCCGGCCTGGCGCCGCTTCCTGCTCACCCGCGAGACGGCGATCATCGCGCTGCTGATCCTGGTGATCGCGGTCGCCCTGGCCACCGTCCGCAACTTCGACAGCCCGCTGACGGTGACGTATCTCCTGCGGGACGTCGCGCCGATCCTCCTCATCGCACTGCCGATGACGCTCATCATCATCACCGAGGAGATCGACCTATCAGTGGCGAGCATCGTCGGGCTCTCGAGCGTCACCACCGGCATCCTGACCCAGGCCGGATGGCCGTTCGCGGTCGCAGCGCTCACCGCGATGCTGGTCGGCACCCTCTGCGGCGCGTTCAACGGCTTCCTGGTGACCGTCGTCGGCCTGCCCTCGCTCGCCGTCACGATCGGCACTCTGGCGCTGTTCCGCGGAATCGCGGTCGGCCTGCTGGGCACGACGGCGATCACCGACTTCCCGGAGTTCTGGACCGACCTGGCCAAGGCCAACATCCCGGGCACGCCGGTGCCGGTCATCATGATCCCGTTCGTCATCCTGGCGATCATCTTCGCCGTGCTGCTGCACTTCACACCGTTCGGGCGCTCGCTGTACGCGATCGGCCTGAACAAGGAGGCCGCGGAGTTCTCCGGGATCGACGTCGGCCGCACGAAGTTCATCCTGTTCGTGCTCAGTGGCGCGGTCTCCGGGTTCGCCGGCGTCTACTTCACCCTGCTGTACAGCAACGCCCGAGGCGACAACGCTCTGGGGATGGAGCTGCAGATCATCGCGGCGGTGCTCCTCGGCGGCGTGTCGATCTTCGGCGGACGTGGCGCTCTGCACGGCGTGATCGCGGGCGTGCTGCTCATCGGCACCCTCGGGAGTGCGCTGCGGCTGGCCGGAGTGACCAGCGACATCATCAACGTGATCACCGGCGTGCTGCTCATCGCCTCCGTGGTCTCGGCAAGCCTCCTCGGGTGGCTGCAGAAGCGAAGGACTGCAGCGATCGGCAAGAGGAAGGGACGAGCCGGCGCGAGTTCGAACGCGCCCTGAGCCCCGCACCAACAACCTTCGACTCAACCGCACCAGGAAGGAAACAATGATGTTCGCAATGCAGCGCAAGCGGCGCATCGCAACGACCGCAGCCGCTCTCGCCGTGGGGGTGACGCTCCTCGTCACCGGCTGCGCCGGATCGACCGGCGGCACCGGCGGCACCGACGGCGGCGACGGCGGCGGAGGAGGAGATGACGCCAACCTGTCGATCACGATGCTCCCCAAGAACCTCGGCAACCCCTACTTCGACACGTCGACCGGCGGTGCCGAAGAGGCGACCGAGGAGTTCGGCGGCACGTTCGAGGAGGTCGGCCCGTCCGAGGCCTCCCCGACTTCGCAGGTCCAGTACATCCAGACCGCCGCACAGCAGGGCGCTGGTGGGCTCATCGTCTCGGCGAACGACCCGGAGGCGATCTGCGACGCCCTCGACGAGGCCCGCACCGCGGGTGTCAAGATCGTCACGTTCGACTCCGACACCAACCCGGAGTGCCGCGATCTGTTCATCAACCAGGCCACCGCGGAGGGTATCGCGAAGGTGCAGGTCGACCTGATCGCCGAGCAGATCGGCGACGCCGGGCAGGTCGCGATCCTGTCGGCATCGGCCAACGCCACCAACCAGAACGCCTGGATCGAGATGATGGAGGAGGAGTTCGCCGCGAACCACCCCGACATCGAGCTCGTCGAGACCGTCTACGGCGACGACGACGACCAGACCTCGTTCGACAAGACCGCGGCGCTGCTGCAGACCTACCCCGAGCTGAAGGGCATCATCTCGCCCACCACGGTCGGGATCGCGGCTGCCGCTCGCTACCTGTCGACGTCGGAGTACAAGGGCAAGGTTGCGCTGACCGGCCTGGGCACGCCTAACCAGATGCGCGAATACGTCGAGGACGGCACCGTCACCGCGTTCGCGCTGTGGAACCCGGCCGACCTCGGCTACCTCGCCGCATTCGCCGCGCAGGCTCTGATCACGGGAGAGATCACCGGTGAAGAGGGCGACACGTTCGAGGCGGGCAAGCTCGGCTCGTTCGAGGTCGGCGAGGGCGCCTCGGTCCTCCTCGGCGACCCGTTCGTCTTCGACGCGGAGAACATCGGCGACTTCGACTTCTAGTCGAATGCCGACAGCGCGCCCGATCCTCCCGAGGGTCGGGCGCTGCCGCGTTCCGGTGGGGGAAATCGAGCGGTGAGGTGTCAAAGTGAGGGAATGCGCGCTCCCATCCCGACTCTCGAGCCGGCGTTCGAGGTCGACGTCCAGCTCGGACCGCTCGAGGACCACGGCATCACCCGCGCAGGGCACCGCCGGGTCATCCCGATCACCGGTGGCACAGTCCGCGGAGCGTTCGACGCCGAGATCCTGCCCGGCGGCTCCGACTGGCAGGTGCTGCGCCCGGACGGCGCCGTCGACGTCGGCGCGCACTACTCGGCCCGCACGGACGCCGGTGCGTTCGTCCTGATCCACTCGATGGGAGTCCGCAGCGGAGCGCCGGCCGTATTGCAGGCTCTCCTGCGCGGCGAAGCCGTGAACCCGGCGCAGTACTACTTCCGCACGGTGCTCACGCTCGAAACCTCCGACCCGGGCCTCGCCGAGCTGCAGAACATCCTCTTCCTGGCCGCCGCCGTCCGCGAAGCCGATCGCGTCGCCTACACGGCGTATCGCGTCACCTGACGTCCTCGGTTGCGGGGCTAGGGTGAGCCCGATGAGCGAACCAGCGGTCGGGCGGCGGGTCGGCGTGCGCGAGGTGGCACGTGCCGCCGGCGTGTCTACGCAGACCGTGTCGCGCGTGCTCAATGAGCGTGCGGGCATCCGCGCCGAGACGCGGCAGCGGGTGCTCGACGCCATGGCGGCGCTGGACTACCGCATGAACAACGCGGCGCGGGCTCTGGGCACCAGCCGCACGCGGACCATCGGGATCATCGCATCCGACGCGAGCATGTACGGACCGGCGGTGGGGATCCTGGCGCTCGAAGCGGCCGCCCGCGCGGCCGGTCGGTGGGTCACGGCCGCGTACGCGGACGCGGGGGATGCCGCATCCGTCGTCGATGCCGCTCGGCACCTGTCCGCCCAGGGCGTCGATGGAATCGTCGTCGTCGCCCCGCACGCGCGCACGCTGTCGGCCGTCGATTCGGCCGGGGTCGGCGTGCCTGTGGTCGCGTTGCACGGACCCGGTGCGGCGGAACTGCAACGGGATGCCGCCCGCATCGCAGTCGCCCACCTCGTCGGAGAGGGGCACTCCCGGATCGCGCATCTCGCCGGTCCAGAGGATTGGATCGAGGCGGTGGCCCGCGCCGAGGGCTTCGCGTCGGCCGCGTCCGAGCAGGGACTGCGCACGGCCGGCCTGTGGCGCGGCGACTGGACCGCCGCGTCCGGCCTGGCGGCGGCGGCCGAGATCGCCGCCGCGGTCCGACGCGCTCACGGGCCGACCGCCGTCTTCGTCGCCAACGACCAGATGGCGCTCGGCTTGATCGCCGGCCTGGCCGATGCCGGACTTTCCGTGCCCGACGACGTCAGCGTGGTGGGCGTCGACGACAATCCGGATGCCGCGTACTACCGGCCCGCGCTCACCACGGTGCGGCTGGATGTGGCGGGCGAGGCGGCGCGGTGCATCGCCGAGGTCGTCGGCGCCGATGCCGATGCCGAGTCGGCGGTCCCGATCGCGGTCCCCGACTTGGTCATTCGGGCCTCGACGCGGCGGATCGCCGGAAGGGACTGACGCAAGCTCCGAGCCGCTCATTGTTCGCGCTCACATCCGTTACCGAAACGTTGCTTCAGAGTCGCGATTCAGGCATTGTGAACGCTAACAGTGAGCGCTAACATCCTTCTCACGGCCATGGCGGCCGATCCGGTTCAGCAACAGCGCTGCGTTCCAGAATGTGCGCGCGGATCCGAACAAGGAGGTTCATTCAGATGAAGAAGTTCATCGCGATCGCAGCGGCAGGAGCCCTGCTCGTCGGACTCGCCGGCTGTGCGAGCGGCGCCGGCGGCACCGCACCCGAGGCCAGCGGTCCGGTACCCCTCGACGAGCTGGTGGTCGGCTTCGCGCAGGTGGGCGCAGAGTCCGGATGGCGCACGGCCAACACCAAGGACATCCAGGCCGCGTTCGCCGATGCGGACATCGAGCTGAAGTTCTCGGACGCTCAGCAGAAGCAGGAGAACCAGATCAAGGCGATCCGCTCCTACATCCAGCAGGGCGTGGACTACATCGCGTTCTCCCCGGTCGTGGAGACCGGGTGGGACGCGGTGCTCAACGAGGCCAAGGCCGCCGGCATCCCCGTGGTCCTCACCGACCGTGCGGTCGACAGCAAGGACACGTCGCTGTACGTCTCGTTCCTCGGCTCCGACTTCATCGAGGAGGGCAAGAAGGCCGGCCTCTGGGTGCTCGACGAGTACAAGGACTCGACGGAGAAGGTCAACATCGTGCAGCTCGAGGGCACGACCGGCGCCGCGCCGGCCATCGACCGCGCCGAGGGCTTCGCCGAGGTGATCGGCGCGGAGGAGCAGTTCCAGGTCGTCGCGTCGCAGACCGGCGACTTCACCCGCGCGGGCGGCAAGCAGGTCGCGGAGGCGCTGCTCAAGTCGAACCCGGGCGTCGACCT
>NZ_DASUNI010000032.1:0-8008 GCF_036277215.1 Microbacterium sp.
ATCTGCGCGTGTCGGGCTCGACGGCATCCGGCGGGACCGGGCGGCTCGGCACCGTCAGCTACACGATCAGCGACGGCACCGACGACGAGGGCGCCGCCGTGCAGGGTGAGGCGACCGTCTTCCTGCTGCCGCCCGCCCCCCAGCTCGCTCCGATCGCCGTCGACGACACCGTCGTCGTGCGCGCCGGGGCGCAGATCGACATCCCCGTCCTCGACAACGACATCGCACCCTCCGGCGGCAAGCCGACCCTCAACCCCGCGTCGATCGTCTCCAGCTCGTCCGAGGCGCTCGCCTTCGCCGGCGGCGATGTGCTGCGCTACCTCGCGCCGACTGCGCCGGGGGAGTATCGCGTCGATTACAGGGTCTACACGACCGGTGCGCCGGCGCTCGAAGATCCGGCGACCGTGCACATCGAGGTGCTTCCCGCCGACGCCAACCGCGCGCCGCTGCCGGAGACGCTGGAAGGTCGCGTGCTCAGCGGTCAGTCGACGCTCGTCGAGTTCGACGACTTCGGCATGGACCCCGACGGCGATGTCGTGAGCCTCGACCGCATCGTGAGCCAGCCGGCCAGCGGATCGGCGACGGTCGCCGCCGACGGCGAGTCGATCCTGTACACGAGCGTGCCCGGGTACCGCGGACAGGTGTCGTTCCGCTACCGCGTCGTGGACGCGTTCGGGCAGACCGGCGAGGGCGTGGTGCGCCTCGGAGTCCTGGACAGCCAGTCCAATCCCAGCCCCGTCACGTTCACCGACTACGTCCAGGTGCAGGCGGGTGCCACGAGCACCATCCGCGTGAGTCCCCTGGCCAACGACGTGGACCCGACGATGGGCACGCTCTCGGTGACCGACGTCCGGCCCGACCTGCCGGCGAACTTGAGCGACGGCAGCGCGAACCCCGAATACGAGCGCCTCGACGGGCGGCTGGATTCGGTCGGCGATACGACCGTCGTGATCCAAGCCGGAACCCAGCCGACCACGATGTCGTTCCTCTACGACGTCGAGTCCAGCTCGGGAAACACCGGTCGTGGCCTCATCGTCGTCGAGGTGGTGCGCGAGAGCGTGCCGAACTACCCGATCGTCGACGACACCGTGCTCACCGCCGAGACGCGCGAGGACTTCCCGAGCGGGGTGGATGTGCTCTCGGGACGGGCCTCGTGGTCGGGCGGCGACGTCGACGACCTGTCGGTGAGCCTGTGGGGCGATCAGCCGGGGGTGTCCGTCGACGGCCGGAAGCTCAGCGGCGCATTGCCAGACAGCACGCGGGTCATCCCGTTCGCCGTCAGCGGCGAGGGCGTCGAAGGCCCCGTGATGACATACGCGTTCCTCCGCGTCCCCGGCACCGACGACCTCGCGCTGGCGATGCGCTCGGGCGCGCCGACGCCCGAGGTCGCCGAGCTGGAGTCGGTCACGTTCGACATGGCGACGCTCGTGGCGGCGCCCCGCGGAGCGACGCTCGAGGTCAGCGAGGAGGTGCGCCCGTCGGGGGCTCGTTCCGAGGCATCCTGCACGGTCGAGTCGGGCACCCTGGTGCGGTACGACGCCGGAGCGGGGGCGCCGTGGGCGGACGCCTGCCAAGTGCCGGTCCGGCTCGTCGGCCAGACCGAGTGGACCTATCTCTCGGTGCCGATCGTGATCCAGGCGGTCGATCCTCAGCCGGAGCTGCGCGCCGGATCGCTGGCGGTCGGGCCGGGCGAGACGGCTGAATTCGACCTGCGGAACATGACCAGCTGGCAGCTCCGCGAGGATTGGAGCCGCATCGCCTACGCGCTCGACTACGCCGGCTCGGCGTTCGAGGTGTCCCTCAACGGGTCCATCGTGACCGTCGTCGGCGCCGACCGCGCCGTGCCCGGTTTCGAGGAGGCGGCGATCGTCTCCGTGACCAGCCATCCGTCCGTCCCGCCCGTCCGCCTCATCCTGCGCGTCGGCGCCGCACCATCGACGCTTCCGCAAGGGGGGTCGGTCACCCAGCAGTGCTCGCAGGCCGCCGGGTCCTCCTGCACGATCTCGGTGATCGGTGCCGGCGGCGAGGTCAACCCCCTGCCGCGCACGCCGCTCACCGTCGTCGAGGCGCGGCCCACGGGAGCGTGCGTCGGGATCAGCTTCCAGGTCGCCTCGGAGACGTCGATCCTCGCCACGTGGGACGGCGACGCCCCCGGAGCGACCTGCACCGCCGCGTTCTCGGTGGAGGACGCGCAGGGCAGGCGCAGCAGCGCCGAGCGCGATGGCCAGCTCCTGCTGGACCTGCAGGGCTTCCCCAGGGCGCCCGCCAGCGTCTATCAGACCGGCTTTTCGGACGGCGAGCTCACCCTGCGGGTCGACCCGGGAGAGGCCGGTCTCGCGTATCCCGCGCTGACCGGGTTCGTCATCCGCTCGAACGGCTCCGAGGTCGCCCAGTGCTCGGCGGACGGCTGGTGCCCGCCCATCGCGGCGCCCAACGGCGAGCGGCGCACCTTTGAGGCGTATGCGCGCAACGACGTGGGCACCTCCCGCACCGGGGTGCGCGTCGACGCGTGGGCGTACGACTCGCCGGACGCGCCGTCGCAGATCGAGGTGCGCCCCGTCGTCACTACGGGTGAGGGAGGCGTCGTCTCGCTGGCGATCGACGGGATCGACACCGAGAAGACCGGCGCGCTGGAGATCGCGAGCCCCGCCGGCGAGACCGTGCGGGTGCCGATCGCGCAGGGCGAGACCGGCATCGAGCTGAGCGAGTACCGCGTCGGCTCCAACGTCTCCAGCCCCATCACGATCACTCCGTTCTCGCGGTTCGACCCGCCGCCCGGGCAGGAGGGAGCGGCGGCCGGTGCTGCCGCGACGGTGTGGGGCAACGGCATCGGTGCACCCACGGACCTCTCGCTGGCCCTGACCCCGGTGTCGAACGGCGACGGCACGTCGACGGTGACCGCGGACGCCACCGCCACGCCGGGCGGGGACGGCTCGACACTGCGCTTGGGGATCGTCCGCGAAGGCGATTCGTGTACCGCGACCGAGGCGGGGGCGACCGCCTCCTTCCCGGGCCTCACCGAGGGGGAGGAATACGTCTTCACGGTGTGCGCCGAGTCGTGGTTCGACGGAGACCGCTACGGCCGCTCGAGCGCGACCCAGAGCGTCCGCGTTCCGCAGAACACCGCGGCTCCGCAGGGCTACACCTTCGCCGTCGACGCCGCCCCGGACGTGGGCGACGGTCGTGCGGCATGGATCATCCGCAGCACCCCGAGCTCGGACGAGCCCGTGCCCAACCGCAGCTACGCGGAGTTCGCGGGACTGCCCAGCTCGGTCTTCGACCGCGACCCCGGCGTCCAGGTGCGTTACGTGCACGAGAGCTGGGGCACGGCGACGGAGTGGGCCGCCGTGACACCCCGCCCAGGCAGCGCGCCGTACCAGGTGCAGGCCACGTGGGGTGTGCAGGCGTGCGTCGGCGGATCGGACCTGCTGCCGGTCGGCGACTCCTCGGCGGATGCCGCAGGCGGCAAGGCCGCGATCGTCTTCGGCAACGCCGGACTCGTCTATTACGACTCCGCGGGCGCGGTGCTGCCGCATACGGTGGACACCTGGTCGGTGCCGGTCGGCGCGGTGCGCGTCGACGGGATCACCGTGTCGGTGGACTGGAGCGCACAAGCATGGGGCCTGTCACCTGCGTCGGCGACGTTCTCGGCATCCTGTGAACCGAACAACCCCCCGCCCGCGACGTGACCCGCGCACTCGAGAACGACCGATGAAGGACAGCCGCAGATGAGCATCACTCAGGATCAGGCGACGTGGTTCGCCCAGACGTTCGGCCAGATCGCCGACAACGTCGAGCGCGCCGTCCTGGGCAAGCGCCACGTCGTCGAGCTCGTCCTGACCGCGATGCTCAGCGACGGCCACGTGCTGCTCGAGGATGTGCCGGGCACGGGGAAGACCTCGCTGGCCCGCGCCATGGCGCAGTCCGTGCAGGGCACGAACACCCGCATCCAGTTCACACCCGACCTGCTCCCGGGCGACATCACCGGCATCACCGTCTACGACCAGAAGACCGGATCCTTCGAGTTCCACGCCGGCCCGATCTTCGCCAACATCGTCCTCGCGGACGAGATCAACCGGGCGAGCCCCAAGACGCAGTCCGCGCTGCTGGAGGTCATGGAGGAGGGCAAGGTCACGATCGACGGCGTTTCCCGCCAGGTCGGCGTCCCGTTCCTCGTTCTGGCGACCCAGAACCCCGTGGAGCAGGCGGGCACCTACCGGCTGCCCGAGGCGCAGCTCGACCGGTTCATGATGCGCGCTTCGCTCGGCTACCCCGATCATGCCGCGACCGTGCGCATCCTGGACGGCGCGGCGGTGGCCACGGCCGAGCTGTCGCCGGTGGTCACGCCTCAGGCCCTCGTCGGCATGGCCGACCTGGCGGCGTCGGTGTACGTGGACGCCCTCGTGCTCGACTACATCGCGCGGCTCGTGGACGGCACGCGCGCAGCGGACGAGGTGCGCCTGGGCGTGAGCATCCGCGGCGCCCTCGCCCTGACCAAGTCGTCGCGGTCGCGCGCGATCTCGCAGGGTCGCACCTACGTCACCCCCGACGATGTGAAGGCGCTCGCCGTCTCGGTGCTCTCGCACCGGCTCATCCTCCACCCGGACGCGGAGTTCGACGGCGTCACTCCCGAGGCCGTCATCGGCCAGGTCTTGCTGGATGTCGCTCCGCCGAGTCGCCGCGAGGCCGTATGAGCCTGACCGAATCCCGCCTCACCCGGACGTCCGCCTTGCCCGGTGCGTCCGCGGCCGGTCCCAGCGAGACGACCAGCACGCAGGTCACCTCGGCTGCGGGCGGCCGACGGATCGTGCGAGCCGTGGTGTGGTGGACCCGCGTGTCCCGCGCGGTGGGCGCTGCGCTCGCAGCCGCGTCCGACTGGCTCGCGCAGACGGTCCGGCCCGCGGGGGCGCTGGCCGTGCTGACGGGGACCGTCGGACTGCTCTTCGGGATCGCGTTCGGGTGGGTGGAGTGGATGGTCGCGGGAGCGGTCGCGCTCGCACTCCTCGCCATGTGCGTGCCGTTCCTGTTCGGCGAACGCTCCTACGAGGTCGACCTCGTGCTCGCGCACGAGCGCGTCGTCGCCGGCGACGGAGTGACCGGCGAGATCGTCGTGCGCAACGAGGGACAGCGCACCGCGCTGCCCGGGCGCCTCGACATCACCGTCGGCCCGGGGCTGGTCGAGTTCGGCGTTCCGCTGCTGCGTCCCGGCCACACCGTCTCGCAGCCCCTGGAGATCCCCGCGCTCCGGCGCGGCATCGTGACGGTCGGACCAGCGACGACGGTCCGCAGCGATCCGATCGGGCTCCTGCGTCGCGAACACGCCTTCGACGACGTGCACGAGCTGTACGTCCACCCCCGCACCACGTCGATCCCGTCGACCAGCGCCGGCCTCATCCGCGATCTCGAGGGCAACCCGACGCGCCGTCTCGTGGATGCCGACATGTCGTTCCACGCGATCCGCGAGTACGCCGCGGGTGATTCCCGCCGCCACATCCACTGGAAGTCCACGGCGAAGACCGGCCAGCTGATGGTGCGGCAGTACGAGGAGTCCCGCCGCTCGCGGATGGCGGTGGTGCTCTCCGTCGCCCAGGCCGAGTTCGGCGATGCGGACGAGTTCGAGCTCGCGGTCAGCTCGGCCGCCTCGCTCGGGCTGCGCGCGGTCCACGATGCGCGCGAGCTGGACATCGTCATCGGATCGGAGATCCCCCGGGTGGTCCGCGGTCGGCTGCGTGCCATCCGGCACATCCCCGCAGCGTCGCGGCGCACCATGCTGGACGGGTTCAGCGCCATCGACATGCTCGAGAACACGATGCCGATCGGCGACGTCTGCCGGCTCGCGGCCGAGGCCAACGAACGCCTGTCCATCGCGTTCATCGTCGTCGGCTCGCGAGTGCCGCTCGGCATCCTGCGTCAGGCGGCTCTGGGCTTCCCCGCCGACACAGCGGTCGTCGCGGTGATCTGCGACGAGCGGGCCGAGCCGCGCATGCGCGCCCTGTCGGGGCTCACCGTGCTCACCGTCGGCACCCTCGACGACCTCTCCGGCCTCCTCCGACGCGGAGCGACATCGTGAGCACGTCGCAGGAGCCCGAGGTCCTTCCGCCGCCGGGTGCATACGGAACCACGCAGCTGGTCCCACGCATCGCGGCGGGATCGCTCTTCATGGGTGCCGTCGTCGCGATCGCGGCCGTGGCCGCGTGGCCGATCTACCGGGACTGGTCGTTCCTCCTCCTCGCCGGCGTCTCCGCCCTGATCGCGGCGGGCATCGCCGCGATCGCGTGGCGGCGCTCCTGGGGGGGATGGCTGGTCGCGGGGGTCCTCGTGGTCGTGTTCTTCGTCATCGGGGTCCCGCTCGCCGTCCCCTCGCGTCTCGGCGGCGGTCTGGAGCTCATCCGCGGCTTCGGAGAGGTGGCATCCGGAGCGGTGCTCGCCTGGAAGGACCTGGTCACCGTCGACCTCCCGGTCGGCACGTACCGCAACCTGCTGGTGCCCGCCCTCATCGTGTTCCTGGCCGGGACGTGCGCGGGCCTCCTGCTGTCGTGGCGCCCCGGCCGCATCGCGTACGCCGCCGCTCCGGTCGCGCTCGGGATGATCTCGTTCGGCCTGTTCTTCGGGCGCACCACCGTCAGCTCTCCCCTGCGTCTGGGCCCGGTCGTCATCGCGGCGCCGCTGGAGATCGCTCTGGGAGTCGCCGGGCTGCTCACGTGCCTGCTCTGGCTCGCGTGGCGCAGCCGTGACGAGCGGGTGCGGTCGCTCCGCCGCGCCGCGGCATCCAGCGGCGTGCGGGTGCCACGCCGGCCTGCCGTCGACCATCGCAGGGCCGCCCTCGGTGCCGGGATGGTCGTCCTGGCCGTCCTCGCCGCCGCGGTCGTCGTGCCGTTCGCCGCGCGAGGCATGGAGCGCGAGGTGCTGCGCTCCGCCGCGGGACCGGAGATGGCCGTCGCGTCGGCGGTCAGCCCGCTCGCGGAGTACCGGGGCCTGTTCGCCGACGACCGCGCAGACGACGTGCTGTTCAGGGTGACCGCCGACGGGGAGCTTCCCGACCGGATCCGGCTCGCCACCCTCGACAGCTATGACGGCGAGATCTACCGCAGCGGCGGCATCGGCGCGCTCGATCAGGCGCGCTTCGTGCGGGTGCCGTCGACGCTCGATGCCGGCCCCGGACGGCGCATCGAGGCGGAGGTCACGATCGAGGGTCTGGACGGCATCTGGATGCCGACCTTCGGCCGGCTGGAGAGCATCGAGTTCGCGGGGGCGCGCGCCGCCTCCCTCGCGGACCGCTTCTACTACCGCTCGGCGGCCGCCGCGGGCGTTCAGACGGCCGGTGGCGGGCTGAGCGACGGCGACGCGTACCTGCTCACCGCCGTCGAGCCGGCGATTCCGGACCTCGCCGCGATCGAAGCGCCGGGCGGCCTCGGCGACGCCGAGGTTCCGCAGAGCGTCAGCACGTGGGTGGAGGAGCACGTCTCCGGCTCGGGCGGCGCCGCACTGACCGGGCTCGTCCGGCTCCTCCGCGAGCGCGGCTACCTCAGCCACGCCCTGGAGATCGGCGAGGACGATACCCCGCTGTGGATGCAGTCCCTTCCCGGTTACACCTTCCAGCCGAGCGCATCCGGGCACTCGCTCGCCCGCATCGACCAGCTGTTCTCGCGCCTGCTCGAGCGGGAAGTCGACCCGCGGGCGGCGGCATCCGCCAATTACGTCGCCGCGGTCGGAGACGACGAGCAGTTCGCCGCCGCTGCCGCGCTCGTGGCCCGAGAGCTCGGATTTCCGGCGCGCGTCGTCGTCGGGGCTCGGCTGAGCGCTCCCGACCCCACGCTGCGCACGTGCGATGCCGGCGTCTGCCGCGCGCAGGATCTCGCGGTGTGGACCGAGGTGCAGTCCGCATCGGGCGAATGGGTGCCGGTGGATGTCACCCCGCAGTTCAGCCAGTCGCCCAGCCTCGAGGTGTCCGAGCAGCGCAACCCCGAGAACGTGACCGAGGTGCGTCCCGAGTCCATCGAGGACGTCG